>NZ_JARUBJ010000002.1:5650500-5957500 GCF_029626145.1 Micromonospora sp. WMMD961 | reverse complement strand
CTGTTTACTAAAAACACAGGTCCATGCGAAGAAGTAATTCGATGTATATGGACTGACGCCTGCCCGGTGCTGGAACGTTAAGGGGACCTGTTAGCTCTTTGGGGCGAAGCGGAGAACTTAAGCGCCAGTAAACGGCGGTGGTAACTATAACCATCCTAAGGTAGCGAAATTCCTTGTCGGGTAAGTTCCGACCTGCACGAATGGCGTAACGACTTCCCCACTGTCTCAACCACAGGCCCGGCGAAATTGCAGTACGAGTAAAGATGCTCGTTACGCGCGGCAGGACGGAAAGACCCCGGGACCTTTACTATAGCTTGACATTGGTACTCGAATTAGCTTGTGTAGGATAGGTGGGAGCCGGTGAAGTCCATACGCCAGTATGGGTGGAGGCAATCTTGAAATACCACTCTGGTTGATTTGGGTATCTAACTTCGGACCGTTATCCGGTTCAGGGACAGTGTCTGGTGGGTAGTTTAACTGGGGCGGTTGCCTCCTAAAAGGTAACGGAGGCGCCCAAAGGTTCCCTCAGCCTGGTTGGCAATCAGGTGTTGAGTGCAAGTACACAAGGGAGCTTGACTGTGAGACTGACAGGTCGAGCAGGGACGAAAGTCGGGACTAGTGATCCGGCACTTGCGAGTGGAAGCGGTGTCGCTCAACGGATAAAAGGTACCCCGGGGATAACAGGCTGATCTTCCCCAAGAGTCCATATCGACGGGATGGTTTGGCACCTCGATGTCGGCTCGTCGCATCCTGGGGCTGTAGCAGGTCCCAAGGGTTGGGCTGTTCGCCCATTAAAGCGGTACGCGAGCTGGGTTTAGAACGTCGTGAGACAGTTCGGTCCCTATCCGCCGTGCGCGTAGGATACTTGAGAAGGGCTGTCCCTAGTACGAGAGGACCGGGACGGACGAACCTCTGGTGTGCCAGTTGTCCTGCCAAGGGCACGGCTGGTTAGCTACGTTCGGAAGGGATAACCGCTGAAAGCATCTAAGCGGGAAGCCTGCTTCAAGATGAGGTATCCCACCCACTTTGTGGGGTAAGGCCCCCAGCTAGACGACTGGGTTGATAGGCCGGAAATGTAAGCCCGGTAACGGGTTCAGTTGACCGGTACTAATAGGCCGAGGACTTGACTACTAAGCTGCTACGCGTCCACTGTGCAACTCTGAACGAGCGAACACCCGCGTGTGTGTCCCGGGGTTGTTTGATATGTTCATAGAGTTACGGCGGTCATGGCGGAGGGGAAACGCCCGGTTACATTCCGAACCCGGAAGCTAAGCCCTCCAGCGCCGATGGTACTGCACTCGTGAGGGTGTGGGAGAGTAGGACGCCGCCGGACAAACTTTTCAGAAAGGGTCACCCAGTCGGGTGACCCTTTCTGCGTTTCTGCCGCGGCGACCAGCTCAATCCGACCTCTGCGTGACGGGTTCCGCCGCACGACCTCCACAACGCCGCACCTGCTTCGACCGACATGTCAGCGCAATCGGAAACGGCCTGGCAGGGGGCACCGTCCACACTGGCTAGGCTGACGCCCGTGGACGACGTTCTGATCTTCCTGCTGGTCGCGGCCTGTGTGGCCGCCATCCTGAGGGCCCTCACCTGGCTGGGGAGTCGGGTACGTCGCCGTGGCATCGGCGGTGAGGTCATGGGTCCGTTCGAGGAGATGTGGCACCCTGCCGCCCACCGGTTACGCGTCGAGATCCGAGTGCAGGAGGCCCGGACCGTGCCGACGCCGCCCCAGGGCGCGAAGAAGCGCCCTGGCCGAGAGGCAACCCCGCCGGCCTGACCCGAGGGCGGACAAGACGTCGGTGCGGTTCGCCCCGCCGCTGCCTGGCTGATCGTCCCCGCCGCGGGCGTGGGTCAGCCTCGGGTCTGCATCTCCTGGCGGAGGTTGCGCATCAGGCCGCCGGCGTCGGTGACCGACCGGCCCGGGAACATCGCGATCACGACGCTGCCGTGGTCGGCCCAGCCGCACACCGCGAAGTCGCCGCCCTCGCCACTGGTGCTGCCGCACTTCATCACGCCGCCCAGGTCACCGGCGGGGGACTCGCGCAGGCCGCTGACCGAGCCGGTCTCGTCCGACATCAGGCGGAAGAGGCTGTCCAGGTCGCGCTCCGGCTGCCACAGGAGGGTGGTGCCCCCGAAGATGAGTACCGAGCGCTTGTCGTCGGCCGGGTCGCGGTAGACGGTGCCGAAACTGCGGTCCAGCTCGATGTTCGCCGCCAGGCCGCTGCGCAGGTAGTCGGCGGTGCTCTTCGCCCGTTCGCTGTCGTCCCGGGTCAGGCCCGCCACCCGATCGGGTGAGGTCAGTTGGGTGTCCTTCTGCTGTGCCACCCGCCATCCGCCGACGCCCAGCACACCGGCGCCCGCGAGGCCGACCACCAACGCGACCGCCCAACCGATCTTGCGTCGGCGGGACCAGCCGCCAGACCGCTCGTCGGGGTCGCCCCCGGAGTCTCGGGTGCTGAGCTGGATCGGCTCCTCGCTCAGCTCGACCGGCTCGTGACCGCCGTCGAGCGAACGCTCGGTGAGATGTGCGTCGGACATAGCCGACACCGTACGCGAACGAGAGGTGGCGCACGTCAGGTCCGGAGAAGCCCTCCGTAGACTTGTCAGGTGACCGAGAGACTGGATGCCCACCGCCCCGACGCCCCGACCCTTGCCGGCCAGTACCAGCCGGGCGAGGTAGAGCAGCGACGGTACGAGCAGTGGGTAGCCGCCGGGCACTTCCGGGCCTCCGCCGACAGCGAGAAGCCCCCCTTCACCATCGTCATCCCGCCGCCGAACGTCACCGGCTCACTGCACATGGGCCACGCGTTCGAGCACACGCTGATGGACGCGTTGACCCGGCGTAAGCGGATGCAGGGCTTCGAGGCGCTGTGGTTGCCCGGTATGGACCACGCCGGCATCGCCACCCAGAACCTGGTCGAGCGTCAGCTCGCCGCCGAGGGTCTGTCTCGGCACGACCTGGGCCGGGAGAAGTTCGTCGAGCGGGTCTGGCAGTGGAAGGCCGAGTCCGGTGGTGCCATTCTGGGCCAGATGCGTCGCCTCGGTGACTCCGTCGACTGGGACCGCGAGCGCTTCACCATGGACGAGGGGCTGACCCGCGCCGTTCAAACGATCTTCAAAAAGCTCTTCGACGACGGTCTCATCTACCGGGCCAACCGGATCATCAACTGGTGCCCGCGCTGTCTCACCGCGCTCTCCGACATCGAGGTCGAGCACACCGACGACGACGGTGAGCTGATCTCCATCCGGTACAGCGACGAGGTCGTGGTGGCCACCACCCGGGCCGAGACGATGCTGGGCGACACCGCGGTGGCGGTGCACCCGGACGACGAGCGCTACCAGCACCTGATCGGCACGGAGGTCGAGCTGCCGCTGACCGGCCGCCGGATTCCGATCGTGGCCGACGCGCACGTCGACCCGTCCTTCGGCACCGGCATGGTCAAGGTGACGCCTGCCCACGACCCGAACGACTTCGAGATCGGCCAGCGCCACGACCTGCCCGCGCTGACCGTGATGGACGAGCGCGGAGTGATCACCGTGCCCGGGCCGTTCGAAGGGCTGGACCGGTTCGAGGCGCGGCCCGCGATCGTGGCGGCGTTGCGCGAGCAGGGCCGGATCGTCGCCGAGAAGCGCCCGTACGTGCACGCGGTCGGGCACTGCTCGCGCTGCAAGACGACCGTCGAGCCGCGGTTGTCGCTGCAGTGGTTCGTCAACACCGCTCCGCTGGCCCAGGCGGCCGGTGACGCGGTGCGCGACGGTCGGGTCCGCATCGAGCCGGCCGAGTTGGCCAAGCGCTACTTCGCCTGGGTCGACAACATGCACGACTGGTGCATCTCCCGTCAGCTCTGGTGGGGGCACCGCATCCCGGTCTGGTACGGCCCGGCCGGCGAGATCGTCTGCGTCGGCCCGGACGAGGAACCGCCGACCGGGGACGGCTGGCACCAGGACGAGGACGTCCTGGACACCTGGTTCTCCAGCGGCCTGTGGCCGTTCTCCACCCTCGGCTGGCCCGAGCAGACGCCGGACCTGGCGAAGTTCTACCCGACCAGCGTGCTGGTCACCGGGTACGACATCCTGTTCTTCTGGGTCGCCCGGATGATGATGTTCGGCCTCTACGCGATGGACGGCCGGCCGCCCTTCGACGTGGTCGCGCTGCACGGCATGGTGCGTGACCAGTTCGGCAAGAAGATGTCGAAGTCGTTCGGCAACGTGGTCGACCCGCTGGACTGGATCGACCGGTACGGTGCCGACGCCACCCGGTTCACCCTGGCCCGGGGCGCGAACCCCGGTCAGGACGTCCCGGTCAGCGAGGAGTGGTGCCAGGGCTCGCGTAACTTCTGCAACAAGCTCTGGAACGCCACCCGGTTCGCGCTGATGAACGGCGCGCACACCAGCGGCGACCTGCCGCCCGTCGAGCAGCTCTCCACCGTCGACCGGTGGGTCCTGTCCCGGCTGGCGCACGTCACCGCCGAGGTCGACGAGCAGTTCGAGGCGTACGAGTTCGCGAAGGTGTGCGACCTGCTGTACCACTTCGCCTGGGACGACGTCTGCGACTGGTACGTGGAGCTGAGCAAGCCGGTGCTCGCCGAGGGTGGTGAGCGGGCGGAGGTCAGCCGCCGGGTGCTCGGGCACGTGCTCGACCAGCTGCTGCGCCTGCTGCACCCGGTCATCCCGTTCGTCACCGAGGAGCTGTGGCTCGCGTTGACCGGCGGCGAGACGGTGCAGACCGTCGCCTGGCCGGCGGCCGACCGGACGCTCGTCGACGACGCCGCCGAGGCCGAGTTGGCCAGCGTGCAGCGGGTGGTCACCGAGATCCGTCGGTTCCGCTCGGACCAGGGGCTGCGCCCGACGCAGCGGGTGGCCGCCCGCCTCGACGGGTTGACCGGCGCGGGCATCGCCGCCCACGAACCACTGATCCGTTCGCTGGTCCGGCTAGACCCGGCCGGGGACGACTTCCAGGCGAGCGCCACGCTGGCCATGCCCGGCTCGGTCGGTGTCGCGTTGGACACCCGGGGGTCGATCGACCTGGCCGCCGAGCGAGCCCGGCTCACGAAGGACCGTGCGGCCGCCGAGAAGGAGGTCGCGCAGGCCCGGGCGAAGCTCGACAACCCCGCCTTCGTCGGAAAGGCCCCCGAGCCGGTGGTCGCGAAGATCCGCGACCGGCTCGCCACCGCCGAGGCCGACCTGGTCCGGATCGACGCTGCTCTGGAGACACTTTCCTCGTGACCGACCGTACCGATTTCGCCGCCGTCGAGGCGGAGCTGAACGCCCGTGGTTTCACCCGCATGGTCTTCGAGCTGGACCGCATCGAGTCGTTGCTCGACCTGCTCGGCAGCCCGCAGCGGGCGTACCCGGCGATCCACCTGACCGGCACCAACGGCAAGACCTCCACCGCGCGGATGATCGACTCGCTGCTGCGGGCGTTCGGGCTGCACACCGGCCGCTACACCAGCCCGCACCTGGAGACCGTGCGGGAGCGGATCAGCCTGGACGGGGAGCCGGTCAGCGAGGAGCGGTTCGCGGCGGTGTACCGGGAGATCAAGCCGCTCGCCGAGTTGGTCGACGCACGGTCGGACGAGCCGCTGACGTACTTTGACATGACCACCGCGCTGGCGTTCGCCACCTTCGCCGACGCCCCGGTCGACATCGCGGTGGTCGAGGTGGGCCTCGGCGGCGCGGAGGACGCCACCAACGTGATCCAGGCCGGCGTCTGTGTGATCACCCCGATCGGGCTGGACCACACCGAGTGGCTCGGTGACACGCTCCAGGACATCGCGCTGGCCAAGGCCGGCATCATCCACCCGGGGGCCACCGTGATCTCGGCGGCGCAGGAGGAGGAGGCCGCTGGTCCCCTGCTCGACCGCTGCGCCGAGGTCGGGGCCACCATCGCCCGGGAGGGCGGCGAGTTCGGCGTGCTGGGTCGGGCGGTCGCGGTCGGCGGCCAGGTGCTCACCCTCCAAGGGCTGGGTGGCGTGTACGACGACGTCTTCATTCCGCTGCACGGTGCCCACCAGGCGCAGAACGCGGCGGTGGCGCTCGCCGCCGTCGAGGCGTTCCTCGGTGCGGGGGCTCGACGTCAGTTGGACATCGAGGCGGTCCGGGAGGGTTTCGCGTCGACCAGCTCCCCGGGTCGGCTGGAGCGGGTCCGTAACGCCCCGACCGTCCTGCTTGACGGTGCCCACAACCCGCACGGCATGAAGGCCACCGTGACCGCGCTCCAGGAGGAGTTCGCGTTCAGCAAGCTGGTGGCCGTGCTCGGCGTACTGGCCGACAAGGACGCGGAAGCGCTGTTGGAGCTGCTGGAGCCGGTCGTCGACCACGTGGTGGTCACCCGCAACAGCTCACCACGGGCAATGCCGACTGAGGAACTCGCCGCGCTGGCGGTCGAGATCTTCGGCGAGGAGCGGGTGGATTCGGCCGAGGAGATGCCGGACGCCATCGAGTTGGCGGTGGCCCTGGCCGAGGAGGACGTCCCCGGTGAGTTGAGCGGGGTCGGGGTGCTGGTCACGGGTTCCGTGGTGACGGTCGCCGACGCGCGCCGGCTGTTGAAGCGATGACCACTCCGGAGCGGGACCCGCACCCCACCGAGGACCCGACCGGCCCGCCGGTCGGGCGGCCGGTGGGGGAGGAGCCCACGGCCGGGCAGCCGCGACGCTCCGGGTTGCGCAACCCGGAGCGGGCGGTACGCGGTCTCGGTGCTGGCACGCTCAGCCTGGAGGCGCTGGTTCTCCTGCTGGCGATCCAGCCGATCCGGGTGGTCGGCGGTGACCTCGGTGGTGCCGCGATCGGTGCCGTGGTGGCACTGGCGTTGGCCGCCGTCGTGCTGGCCGGCATGATGCGTCGACCGTGGGCCTGGAACGCCGGCACCGTGCTGCAGGGCCTGCTCATCCTGGGCGGCCTGCTGCACTGGTCGCTGTTCGGGCTGGGCATCATCTTCGCCCTGGTCTGGGCGTACGCGTTGCACGTGCGCCGGGTCATCCTCGGCTGACGGCGCTGACCGCGTCGTGACGGCGCCGACCGCGTCGGCCGAGGCGAGCGTGGCCGGGTCAGGCGTCGGCGCGTTCACGCCACTGGGTGAGGGCGATGCCGTGGCCGTCGGGGTCACGGAACGCCGCCGCCCACACCTCCAGCTTGGTGCCCCGGTTGACCACCCGGGGCGCGTACGTGAAGCGAACGCCTGATTCGCGGAGCCGCTCGTACGCTGCTTCGATGTCGTTCACCTCGAGGTTGACGTGCACCAACCGGCGGCTGATCGGTGCCGCCCCGGTCACCTCCCGGAGGACGAGTCGGGTCGTGCCGGAGGCGAGTACGGCGTTGTGGGCACCCTGGTCGACCTCGCTGAAGCCGAGCACGTCGCGGTAGAAGCCGAGCGACCGGGACAGGTCGGTCACCAGCAGGGTGAGCCCGACCCCGCTGATCGGCGCGGTCGGATCCGCGGCCGATGCCGCGTCGAACCCGAAGATCGCCTGGTCGAGTTCCTCGTCGGTCACGGTCGTGCTGCCCGCACGGGCCGGGGAGGGATCGTCCAGCGGGAGGTCGAGTGGATCCATCGGGTCGGTCGTGCCCGGTCCGGACCACTGCGCGGGTGGCGGGTCGGAGCGCTGGGCGCTGGCCGGGTCGGAGCGCTGGGCGGGGTGCGGCTCCACCGGGTCCGCAGCGGGTGGGGTCGACCGGTCCTCCTGCGGGAGGTCGTACCGGTCGGTGCCGGGCTCGTCGAAGCGTTCCTCAGGGGCCGTCCGCGGCGCCGGGGTGGCCCGCCGGGGTAGCCCGGCGGCCTGCTGTCCGACGACGACGCCCTCCAACACCGGGCCGCCCGGAGTCTGGTGCACCACCACGGGCTCGCGCTCCCCGGACGCCACGCCCGGGTCGTCGCGCCGGGCCTCGGAGCGGAGGGGATCCGAGCGGAGGGGATCCGAGCGCAGGGGATCCGGGCGCAGGGGATCGGTGCGCACTGAATCGGGGCCGTGCGGGTCCCGGAAAGGGTCGCCGTGCGGGTCGCGGAAAGGGTCGCCGTGCGGGTCGCGGAAGTCGTCGCGGAAGTCGTCGTCCGGGGCGCGGTCGGCCCACGGCGGGGCATCCTGCTGGATCAGCACCTCGTCCATGGCGTCGGCGTCGGCGAACTCCGGTGGGAGGTCGGCGACGGCGGCAGCGGTCTCGGCGTGGGTCGGCACCTCGTCCCAGAGGACCTTGACGTGCCGCTGGTCGTCCAACGCGACCCGGATCGGCAGGGTCTGGCCCAGCGACGGCCACTTGGACACCGGCACCCGCGGTTCGATGATCTTCTTGGACCGCGGCGGCAGGCCGGGCGCGTCGATGACCAGCTGGAGTTCACAGCGGCCGAACGCGTACTGGGTGGGTGGTTCGGAGGCGCTGTGCACGTGCCCCACGCCGACCACCCAGGTGCGCCCGCCGCCGCGTACGGTCGCCAGTGCGATGGCCAGCACCAGCAGGGCGACCCCGAGAGCCACGATGGCCCAACTGGTCATGCCCAGCCCGAAGAGGACGACGAAGGTGGCCACGGTGCCCAGCACCGTGCCGATCAGTTTGCGTACCGGCGCGATGGGCCGGTTCCCGCCATTCGCCACAGTGGACCTCCCGGGGGTCAGGGCCAGGCTAGGCCGGATCGGCCACCGGGGGAAAGACCGGCCGCCGCGCCGGCGCCGGGACCGGGTCGCTAGGCTGACCGTACCGATCTCGAGCGTGCAACGCGTACAGGAGGAACCCAGCGTGTCCAGCAACAGCCCGGATGAGCGCAGCCTCGTTCTGATCAAGCCCGACGCGGTCCGCCGCGGCCTGGTCGGCGAGGTCCTCTCCCGCTTCGAGCGCAAGGGGCTGCGGATCGACGCGATGGTGCACCGCACGATGGACGCGGCGCTCGCCGACGAGCACTACGCCGAGCACGTCGACAAGGCGTTCTACCCGCCGTTGAAGGACTTCATGACCGGCGGTCCGCTGGTCGCCTTGGTGCTCTCCGGCGACCAGGTCATCGACGTGGTCCGCGGGCTGGTCGGTGCCACCGACGGCAGGAAGGCCGCCGCCGGCACCATCCGGGGAGACCTGTCGCTGTCCAACCGGGAGAACCTGGTGCACGCCTCCGACTCTCCGGACAGCGCCAAGCGCGAGATCGCGCTCTGGTTCCCCGAGCTGGGCTGACCAACGCCCGTCGACGCGGGGTCGACACGGCGGTCAGTCGACCGGCGGTGTGACCCCGCTCAAACCGCCGGGGTGACCGGGAGGGGTCAGCCGCGCGCCGCCGGGGCGGTGTCGGCCAGCACCGCCCGCGGGCGGGGGATCTGGATGTCCTCGGTGGCGGGCGCGGTCGACGTCGTGCCGTCGCCGCCGCTCGGCCCGCGCCGGGTCACCCGGGCGGCGAACCGACGGCCCATCTCGATCATGGGGAGTTCGACCCAGCGGTAGAGCACGTCCGCGGCGATCAACGCCACCACCACGGTGCCCAGGAAGACGCCGGTGCTGCGACGCCCCAGCGCCGGCAGCACCCCGATCGCGGCCCGTGCCGCGATGGACTGGATCAGATACATCGAGTACGACCGCTCACCGACGAAGACCAGCGGACGCAGCCCCAGCCCACGGGCGAGCACGCTGCGCGAGAGCAGAGCCGGCAGCAGCATCGCGGCAGCGGCGGCGTAGGTGCCGATCAGCGCCTCCTGCCCGAACCGGATCGGCCAGTACTGCACGGTCCAGTGGAACGCGACGAAGAGCAGGATCGCCGCGGTCGCCGTCGCCGGGTGGGTCAGCGGCCGGAACAGGGCGAAGCCCCGCGGATGGTGCATGACCACCGCGACCAGGCAGCCGAACAGGATGGCCACGTAGTGGATCGGCCAGCTCAGCCAGGCGATGTCCGGCGGGATCAGTGCGATCAGGAACACGATCAGACCGGCGGTGACCGCCAGCCGGCGGCGGAAGACCGCGGTCACCAGCACGAACGCGATCGCCGGCCAGAACAGGTAGAACTTCTGCTCGATCCCGATCGTCCAGGAGTGCAGGTAGGGGGCGTCCGCGGGCATGAAGTCGTTGAGCAGGAGCAGGTAGTACGCCATCACACGCTCGACCGCGTCGCCGGTGCCGTTGAGCCGGGCCAGCGCCCAGGTCAGGAAGAGCACCAGCAGGTAGACCGGCATGATCCGGAAGAACCGCCGCAGGTAGAACGCCCGCAGCGAGACCTTGCCGTACCGGTGCTCCTCGCGTAGCAGCAAGGTCGTGATCAGAAAGCCGGAGAGCACGAAGAACAGGTGTACGCCGATCCACCCGGTCAACCACTTCCAGGACGGGCCGCCGTAGTGGAAGGCGAAGACCATGATCGCGGCGACCGCCCGTAGCCCGTCCAGGGCGGGGAACCGACGCATGGCCTGGAACTCGTCGTACCGAAGCGAACGCACCGGCGAAGTTTGCGCGAGCACCCCACCGGGGTCAAGGCGCGTTCCGCGGGCGCGATCACTCGGCGGCGGGGTGGCAGGTCGGTCTTGTATCGTTGAGCACCGAAAGGCGATGACCCGGCCATCACCGGCGAGCCTCCGGAAGAACGGCCGGGCAACCGGCTCAGTAGAACCGGACGGGTGCGGCCCGTCACAGCCGGTCAACGAGCGGGCGGTCGATCCTGACCGTCAAGCGGGGTGGTACCGCGGGCCACCCGGGAGCGTCGTCGAGGCGCACCCGGAGAGCTCGTCCTCGCAGACCCACCGATGAGTGAGCTGCGAGGAGAGCAACCCCCGATGGCCTATCCGTTGCACGACCCGACCGCCGCCGGTGTCCCGGCGAGCCCGGACCTGCCCGCGGTCGAGCGCCGGGTGCTGGAGCACTGGACGGCCGACAAGACCTTCGAGGCGTCGGTCGAGGCCCGCCCGGCCGGCGACGACGGCAAGAACGAGTACGTCTTCTACGACGGCCCGCCGTTCGCCAACGGCCTGCCGCACTACGGTCACCTCTTCACCGGCTACGTCAAGGACGTGGTGCCGCGCTACCAGACCATGCGCGGCCGGCACGTCGAGCGCCGCTTCGGCTGGGACTGCCACGGCCTGCCCGCCGAGGTGGTGGCGGAGAAGCAGCTCGGCATCACCAGCAAGGCGGAGATCATCGACCTGGGCGTGGCCCGGTTCAACGAGGCCTGCCGTACCTCGGTGCTGGAGTTCACCCAGGACTGGGAGCGGTACATCAACCGGCAGGCCCGCTGGGTCGACTTCGCCAACGACTACAAGACCCTCGACCTGGACTACATGGAAAGCGTCATGTGGGCCTTCAAGACCCTGCACGACAAGGGTCTGATCTACGAGGGCTTCCGGGTGCTGGCGTACTGCTGGCGGTGCGAGACGCCGCTGTCGAACACCGAGACCCGGATGGACGACGTCTACCGGGACCGGCACGACCCCACCCTGTCGGTGTGGTTCGGGCTGACCGCCGACGAGTCCGCCCCGGAGCTGGTGCGCGGGCCGGTCAAGCTGGGTGTCTGGACCACCACGCCGTGGACCCTGCCGTCGAACCTGGCGCTCGCCGTCGGGCCCGACATCGAGTACGCGGTGCTGGAGCGCGACGGCCAGCGTTACGTCGTGGGGGCGGCGCGGCTGGCCGCGTACGCCAAGGAGTTGGAGGGCTACGAGCAGGTCGGCACGGTGTACGGCCGGGACCTGGTCGGCCGCCGCTACACGCCGCTGTTCGACTTCCTCGTCGAACGGGCCGGCGACAACGCCTACCAGGTGCTGGGCGCGGAGTTCGTCACGACCGAGGACGGCACCGGGATCGTGCACCTGGCGCCGGCGTTCGGCGAGGACGACCAGAACGTCTGCAACGCCGCCGGCATCCCCACCATCGTCACGGTCGACGACCACACCCGGTTCACCGCGCTGGTCCCGCCCTACCAGGGTGAGCAGGTCTTCGACGTCAACAAGCCGGTGATCCGGGAGCTGAAGGACCGGGGGGTGGTGCTCAAGCAGGACACCTACACCCACTCGTACCCGCACTGCTGGCGCTGCGACACCCCGCTGGTCTACAAGGCGGTGTCGTCGTGGTTCGTCGCGGTCACCCAGTTCCGGGACCGGATGGTCGAGCTGAACCAGGAGATCAACTGGACGCCCGGGCACATCAAGGACGGCTCGTTCGGCAAGTGGCTGGCCAATGCCCGGGACTGGTCGATCAGCCGTAACCGGTTCTGGGGCTCGCCGATCCCGGTGTGGAAGTCCGACGACCCGAACTACCCGCGCCTGGACGTCTACGGCTCGCTGGCCGACATCGAGCGGGACTTCGGGGTGCGTCTCACCGACCTGCACCGGCCGGCGGTGGACGACCTGGTCCGCCCCAACCCGGACGACCCGACCGGTCAGTCGATGATGCGCCGGGTGCCGGAGGTGCTGGACTGCTGGTTCGAGTCCGGGTCGATGCCGTTCGCCCAGGTGCACTACCCGTTCGAGAACGCGGACTGGTTCGAGCACCACTACCCGGGTGACTTCATCGTCGAGTACATCGGGCAGACCCGCGGCTGGTTCTACACGATGCACGTGCTGGCCACCGCGCTGTTCGACCGGCCGGCGTTCCGCAACTGCCTGAGCCACGGCATCCTGCTCGGCTCGGACGGGCGCAAGATGTCCAAGAGCCTGCGCAACTACCCGGACGTCTACCACGTCTTCGACTCGTACGGCTCGGACGCGATGCGGTGGATGCTGATGTCCTCGCCGGTGCTGCGCGGCGGTGACATGGCGGTGACCGAGACGCTCATCCGCGACGCGGTCCGGCAGGTGCTGCTGCCGCTGTGGAACGTCTGGTACTTCTTCACGCTCTACGCCAACGCCGACGGGCACCAGGCCCGCCGTCGTACCGACTCGACGCACCTGCTGGACCGGTACGTGCTGGCGAAGACGAACGAGCTGGTGAGCACTGTCGGCGCGCAGATGGACGCGTACGACATCTCCGGCGCCTGCGCGACGGTCCGGTCCTACCTGGACGCGCTGACCAACTGGTACGTGCGCCGCTCCCGGGACCGCTTCTGGTCCGGTGACGTCAACGCGTTCGACACGCTCTGGACCGTGTTGGAGACGCTCTGCCGGGTGGTGGCGCCGCTCGCGCCGCTGACCGCGGAGGAGATCTGGCGCGGCCTGACCGGAGAGCGTTCGGTGCACCTGACCGACTGGCCGGAGGCGACCGAGTTCCCGGCCGACCACGACCTCGTCGCCGCGATGGATGCCACCCGGGCGGTTGCCTCGGCGGCGCTGTCGCTGCGGAAGGCAAAGGGTCTGCGGGTGCGGCTGCCGCTGGCCAAGCTGACCGTGGCCTCGCCGGCGGCGGAGCAGTTGCGCCCGTTCGCCGACCTGGTCAGCGACGAGGTCAACGTGAAGGTCGTGGAATTCAGCGCGGAGCTGTCCACGTACTGCGAGCAGGTATTGACGGTGGTACCCCGGGCGCTCGGCCCGCGGGTCGGCAAGCAGGTGCAGCAGGTGATCAAGGCGGTCAAGGCGGGCGAGTGGGAGCTGGTCGACGGCGCCCCGGTGGCCGCTGGCGTCACCCTCGCCGAGGGCGAGTACGAGCTGCGCCTGGTCGCCGCCGACGCCGAGCACTCCGCGCCGCTGCCCGGCGGCGAGGGAGTGGTGGTGCTGGACACCGACGTCACCCCGGAGCTGGCCGCCGAGGGGCTGGCCCGCGACGTGGTGCGGGTGGTCCAGCAGGCCCGACGGGACGCCGACCTGGACGTGTCGGACCGGATCGTGGTGTCGGTGTCGGCCTCCGACGAGGTGCGCGCCGCCGTGTCGGCGTACCTCGACTTCGTCTCCGGCGAGGTGCTGGCCGATTCGGTGGACTTCGCCGAGGGACTCGACGGCTTCGCCGGTGAGGTCGGCGAGGGCGAGCAGGTCACGGTCACCGTTCGCCGGTCATAGCGCGGGCGCGGACGCCTCCACACCTCCGTCTGCGGGGTGTGGAGGCGTCCGCTACGGTGACACCGCCCGCTCGCACCTCATCTGCCGGAGGACCAGTGCCCCTGCTCTACACCATCGGCAAGCTGACCGTGGCGCCCACGCTGCGGCTAGCGTTCCGCCCGACCGTGGAGGGTCTGGAACACGTGCCGGAGACCGGCGGCGCGATCTTCGCCGGCAACCACCTCTCGGTGGCCGACGAGCTGTTCCTCGGCACGGTCGTGCCCCGACACCTGGCGTTCTGGGCCAAATCGGAGTATTTCAAGGGCGCCGGGGTGAAGGGCGCGATCTCCAAGTTCGTCCTCACCGGCCTGGGCGCCATTCCCGTCGAGCGGGCCGGCGGCCGCGCCGCGCTGTCGGCGTTCGACGCGGCGATCCCGGCGCTCAGGGGCGGTGACCTGGTGGTGGTCTACCCGGAGGGCACCCGATCGCCGGACGGCAAGCTCTACCGAGGGCGGACCGGCGCGGCCCGGCTGGCGATCGCCGCCGGGGTGCCGATCATCCCGGTCGGCATGATCGGCACGGACAAGGCGCAGCCGATCGGCGCCCGAGTGCCCCGGCCCGGCACTGCCAAGATCACCGTGCGGTTCGGCAAGCCGCTGGACTTCAGCGGCCGGCCGGACGACCGCACCTCGCTGCGGCAGATGACCGACGAGATGATGAGCGAGATCCAGAAGCTCACCGGTCAGGAGTACGTCCCCCGCTACGCCCCGCCCCGCGCCCACCCGGACCCGACCCGCGACGCCTGACCGACCCGGCGACCCGAAACCGACCGGCCCTCCTGGCGTCGCTCAGCTCCGCTCGGGTTGGACGATCTGGGCGCGCAGGGTGTCCAGCAGCGTGGCGCTGTCGGTGACGGAGAGCCGGGTGAACACTCCGGTGGCGATGCTGCCGTGGTCGACCGAGGTGCAGACCACCACGTCGCTGCCATCGGCCCGGCCGACGGCGCAGCGCTCGTGCCGGCCCCGTACGCCGGTGTCCACGGTCTCCGGGGCGTTCAGCGCGTACCGGTCGGCCAACCGGCTGATCTCGGCCTCCGCGTCCGCCTCCGGGGTCAGCCGGAACCCGGTGCCGCCGAAGACGGTCACCCGCTTGCCGCTCGTCGTGGAGTAGACGCCGGCGAACGTGTCCTCGGCCAGCAGGTGCTCCTTGCGTACCTCGTTCTCCAGTTGCTTCGCGGTCTCCGCGCTGCGGTTGTCCTGGCGAAGGGTGAGGTCCTCGATCTGCTCGGGCAGTGCCGCGCGTGCCGGGTACTGGGCCGAGATCGGGAACCCGTAGTAGGCGGGGCAACCGCAGCAGCAGGCCAGGGTGAGCAGCAGCAGCCACGGCCAGCGGCGGCGTCGGCGGACCGGCACGTACCCCTTGGGGGCCTGCCAACCCGGTGGTGGCGCGGCCGGAGGCGGGTTGGGCCGGCCGGCCCGGCGCTGCTTCGGCGGCCTGGCCGGTGCGGGCGCCGGTGCGGGGGGCGACATCGGCCGACTCGGTGTCATGGGTCGGGCAGCCGGCGGCGACACCGGGGCGACCGGCGGCGGCGCCGGGTGCGATCCGGCCGGGGGAGCGGGCGGACCGGACCACTGCCGGGTCGTCGGCGGCACCGGGTAGGGCGTCGTCGGAGGCAGCGGGGGCAGCTCGGCAGAGGGCAGGTCCCAGCCGCCGGTGTCCACCCCGGCCCACGGGTCGACCGGGGTCTGGTGCTCCGGCAGCCCGACGGGCACGGGTTGCGGCGGAGTCGGCTCGGCCGACTCACCCCAGGCGGGTCGGCGCGGCAGCGGGGGCGGCACCGAGGCCGAACCGCTCCACCGGGGCGCGGGGACGTCCTCGGTGGCGGCGGCCTCGGGCTGGTCCGACGGCTCCGGTGTCTCGGCAGCCGTCGGCCGCGTCGAGGGCTCAGGCTGGTCGGCAGCCGTCGGCTGCGTCGAGGGCTCAGGCTGGTCCGACGGTACGGGTGGGGAGGTCGGCTTCTCGCCGGCC
This sequence comes from Micromonospora sp. WMMD961, assembly GCF_029626145.1. NCBI lineage: Bacteria > Bacillati > Actinomycetota > Actinomycetes > Micromonosporales > Micromonosporaceae > Micromonospora > Micromonospora sp. WMMD961. Next base: position 5,941,613 of record NZ_JARUBJ010000002.1, on the reverse strand, counting down.
GCCGGATCGCGGTCCGGCTCGGTGCCCGGGGTGCTCCCGTCGGCCGGCCGTGCTCCCGGCTGGGGCTCGGGCATCGCGGCAATCTCCTCTCGCGCCGGTCCGAGGTTAGTACCGCGTCGCCACCGCCGGGCGGGCGCGTACCCTTGGGCATCATGAGTGCCCCGTCCACGACGCCGCGCGCGGCCACGACCAATTCGGGCGACGACTCCGGCTCGGCGCCGCTGACGCCGCCCCGCGACCAGGATCCGTCGGTCTGGTCCCAGCTCGAGCCGCTGCTGCCCCAGGTCTCCAAGCCCATCCAGTACGTCGGTGGCGAGCTGGGTGCGGTCACCAAGGACTGGGATGCGGCAGCCGTGCGCTGGGCGTTGATGTACCCGGACGCGTACGAGGTGGGCCTGCCCAACCAGGGCGTGCAGATCCTCTACGAGGTGCTCAACGAGCTGCCCGACACCCTCGCCGAGCGGACGTACGCGGTCTGGCCGGACCTGGAGACCCTGATGCGCACGCACGGCGTGCCGCAGTTCACCGTCGACGCGCACCGGTCGGTACGCACCTTCGACGTGTTCGGCCTCTCCTTCTCCACCGAGCTGGGCTACACCAACATGCTCACCGCGATCGACCTGGCCGGCATTCCGCTGCTGGCCGCCGACCGTACCGACGCCGACCCGGTGATCGTGGCCGGTGGGCACGCCGCGTTCAACCCGGAGCCGATCGCCGACTTCATCGACGCCGCGGTGCTCGGCGACGGCGAGGAAGCGGTCCTGGAGATCACCGCGATCGTCCGGGAGTGGAAGGCCGAGGGCTCCCCGGGGGGCCGCGACGAGCTGTTGCTGCGGCTCGCCCGCACCGAGAGCGTCTACGTGCCGCGCTTCTACGACGTCGACTACCTCCCGGACGGGCGGATCCAGCGGGTCGTGCCGAACCGGGCGGACGTGCCGTTCCGGGTGCACAAGCGCACGACGATGGACCTGGACGCCTGGCCGTACCCGAAGAAGCCCCTCGTGCCGCTGGCCGAGACGGTGCACGAGCGGTACGCGGTGGAGATCTTCCGGGGCTGCACCCGGGGGTGCCGGTTCTGTCAGGCTGGCATGATCACCCGGCCGGTGCGGGAGCGGTCGATCACCACGGTCGCGCAGATGGTCCGCGAGGGCCTGGAGTTCTCCGGCTTCTCCGAGGTCGGTCTGCTGTCGCTCTCCTCGGCGGACCACTCCGAGATCGGCGACATGTGCTCGGGCCTCGCCCAGCAGTACGAGGGCACGAACGTCTCGCTGTCGCTGCCGTCGACCCGGGTGGACGCCTTCAACATCGACCTCGCGCAGGAGCTGTCCCGCAACGGGCGGCGTACCGGCCTGACCTTCGCCCCGGAGGGCGGGTCCGAGCGGATCCGCAAGGTCATCAACAAGATGGTGTCGAAGGAAGACCTGATCCGTACGGTCGTCACCGCGTACACCAACGGCTGGCGGCAGGTGAAGCTCTACTTCATGTGCGGCCTGCCCACCGAGACCGACGAGGACGTCCTCGAGATCGCGGAGATGGCGCACGAGGTGATCAGGGCCGGCCGGGCGGCCACCGGCTCCAAGGACATCCGCTGCACGGTCTCCATCGGCGGGTTCGTGCCGAAGCCGCACACGCCGTTCCAGTGGGCCGCCATGGACCGCCCGGAGGTCATCGACCACCGGCTCAAGATCCTCAAGCAGGCCATCAACTCGGACCGCTCGCTGGGTCGGGCCATCGGCTACCGCTACCACGACGGCGAGCCGTCGCTGATCGAAGGGCTGCTCTCCCGGGGTGACCGGCGGGTCGGTTCGGTGATCCGCAAGGTGTGGGAGAACGGCGGCCGGTTCGACGGGTGGAGCGAGCACTTCTCCTACCAGCGCTGGGTGGACGCGGCGGCCGAGACGCTGCCCGCGTTCGGGGTGGACCTCGACTGGTACACCACCCGGCAGCGCGAGGAGCTGGAGGTCCTGCCCTGGGACCACCTCGACTCGGGCCTCGACAAGGACTGGCTCTGGCAGGACTGGCAGGACTCGTTCAGCGAGTTCGAGCAGGACGACTGCCGGTGGACGCCCTGCTTCGACTGCGGCGTCTGCCCGTCGATGGACACCGAGATCCAGATCGGCCCCACCGGCAAGAAGTTGCTGCCGCTCACCCCGCTGGGCGGCAACGGCATGAAGGTGCCGGCCGGCGACAACTCCGCCTGATCTCGCCTTCGAGGCAGCGCCGGGTGGCGGTTGACCACTCCTCTCCACTTCCGATGTCATCCAACGGGCCCGCGTCTCGCGCGGGCCCGTTGGCGTTGGTCGGGGTCGCGTCGCATCGACGTGTGTCGGTGGGTGTCGGCGGCGAACGGGGGCTGCCCGGACTTGGTCGGACTTCGATACGCTGCGTCTGACATGGACCGACCCGGCGGGGTCGGGAACGGGGGAGGAATCGCATGGGGAGCATCCCGCCGCCGAACACCGGCGATCTGCACGTCAGCGTCGAGGACCTGGACGCCGCGGCGGCGTACGTCGAACGCCTGAAGCAGTACGTCGAGGACACCCTCAGCTACGAGATGGAGCGCATCAAGGAACGGATGAAGGGCGACAGCAACAACGCCCAGACTGTTCCGAACGGCACCCCGTTCGGCGCGTACGAGGACGCCCGCATGCAGTGGGCGGCCCTGACCACGTCCACGGGCAACATGGAGGCGCACCTCACGACGCTCACCCAGCGGCTCGCCGCCCTGAAGCAGGGCACCGAGGATATCGCCAAGGCGTTCCGCGACGCCGAGGCACGCAACGCCGCCAACGGCAAGGACATCGAGCGACTGCTGGAGTCCGCCGCTCCGCCGCCCGCTGCCGGTGGCGCGCCCACCTACCCGTACACGGCCTGAGGGGGACGTCATGGCTGGAGGAACCTGGGAGCGGTGTGTGCGCGAGGTGACGCTCTCCGCGGACCCGGAAACCGTCGGTTCGGTCGGCGCGGGGTGGAGCAACCTCTCCAGTGGCCTGCAACACCTGCGGGACGCGCTGGTCGGCCGGTCGTTCGTCGGCCCGATCGCGACGGGTCAGGAACGCCCGCACGTCGGCGGCCTGCCCGGGATGCTCGCCGGTTGGAAGGGCAGCGGTGGTGACGCGTACCGCGAGCACCTGGGCACGATCGGCAAGCAGATCGAGGATCTGATCACCGACGCGACGAACGTCAGTGGCGCGTTGGCCCGGATCGAGGGCGACATCCGCAAGTCGGTCTCCACGATCCCGATCCCGTTGATGGACGACTTCGGCTTCAACGAGTGGAGCCTGCCCAACGGCACCGAGCTCGACGACGCCCGCGACGGCGAGAGCTCGTCGGGCTTCCTCGCCGCGCTGCGCCAGGACTACCAGAACAACCCCGCGTCGTACGCCGACGGCGCGTTCCGCGACAAGGCCGACGACCTGGAAGCGACGATGAAGGTCGACGGCCAGGCCGGCGACCAGAAGCGGGGCGGCTGGTGGGACACCAAGTCCCACCTGGACAACTGGTACCGGGACAACCAGCAGGCGGCCCACGCGGCCATGTCGCCGCTGCCCGCGGCCGTGTATGCGGAGCGTCCGAAGCTCACCGTTGTCGCACCCGACAGGGACATGAGGGGCGACGACCTCCGTCGCGACACCCGGATTCCGCCGACCGGGCGGCCCGACATCGGTGGTGGCGAGTTCGGCGGTAAGCCCGACATCGGTGGTGGCGGCCCCACCATCGGCAGCCGACCACCGGGCATCGGCGACGTGGGCGGTCCGACGTCCACCGTCGACCCGTTCTCCCCGACCAGGCCCGGCGGGATCGGCGACGGCTCCCCTCCCGGCACCGGTCAGCTCACGCCCCCGCCGACCGGCTACCCCGGCGCCGACGACGGCTACAGCAGCGGTCTGGCCGGCGCCAGCCCGAGCGGTATCGGTGGCCTGGGTGGTGGCCTCGGTGGCACCGGGGTCGGTGGCGCCGGTCTCGGTGGCGCCGGCGGCGGTTTCGGGGGCGGGCCCGGCGTGGGCTCGGCCGGCGGAATCGGCGCGGGCGGCGGCCTGGGCGCGGGCGGGATCGGCGTCGGCGGCATCCCCGGCATGGTGGGCGGCGGCAACGGAAAGCTGCCGCCGATGACCAGCGCGGCGAACGCGCTCCGCACCGCTGCCGGCGCGAGCGGCGCCGGGATGCCGGGCGGCGCGCGCGGCGGTGCCGGGGTCGGTGGCGCCGGGATGATGGGCGGCGGCATGATCGGCGGCGCGGGCGGGGCCGGACACGGTGGCGGCACCGGCTCCGAGCACTCGTCGTGGTTGACTGAGGACGACGATCCGTGGGGCCCTGGTGACGGGGCGTCCCCGGGTGTCCTTCGGTGAGGACGAACGGATGACTGTGAACGTCGGAGGCCTCCGGCCGGTGATTGCCAGCCTGCTGGCGGGGTTCCTGGTGGTGGGGGCCGCCCAACCGGCGGCCGCCGCGCCGCGGCGGGCCGAGCAGTGGTATCTGGACGAGCTCCGCATCGACCAGGCGCACGAGATCTCGACCGGGCGGGGCGTGGTCGTGGCCGTGCTCGACACCGGCGTCGAGTCCACCCACCCGGATCTGCGCGGTCAGGTGCTGGCCGGTGGTCGCAGCTACGGCGGCTCCGGCGACGGCCGGACCGACGAGGAGGGGCACGGCACGCACATGGCCGGCATCATCGCGGCGAAGAGCGGTGGCCGAGACGGGGTGGACGGCATCGCCCCCGGTGCGAAGATCCTCCCCATCAAACTGCGGAGGGCCGGCGAGACCAACACCGCCGCGGCGGTGACCCTCGGCATCCGGATGGCCGTCGACGGCGGCGCCAAGGTGATCAACATGTCCTTCGGTGGCCCCGGTTCGGCCAGCCCAGACGAGGTGAGCGCGATCAAGTACGCGCTGGACCACGACGTCGTCGTGGTCGCCTCCGCCGGCAACACGGCCAAGGGCGATACCACCGTCATCAGCCCGGCCAACACCCCCGGTGTGATCGCGGTGACCGGTACGACCCGGGGCGGCACGTTCTGGTCCGGCTCCGTCAGAGGGCCGGAGGCGGTGGTCGCCGCTCCCGGCGACGGCATCTACAACACCGCCAACGAGGGCGGTTACGGCTGGGGCGACGGGACGTCCGACTCGGCCGCCGTCGTCTCCGGTCTGGCCGCGCTGATCCGGGCGAAGTTTCCGGACCTGAACGCTCCGAGCGTGATCAACCGGATCATCCGGACGGCGCGGGACGCCGGCCCGGCCGGCCGGGACCCGCAGTACGGCTTCGGGGTGATCGACCCGGTCAAGGCGCTGACCGCGAACGTGCCGCCGGTCACCGCCAACCCACTTCTGGGCCCGGCCGCCGCGACCGAACCGGGTCCGGCCCGCACCGGGGGCACGGACGAGGAGTTCGACGTCACCCAGCACGGCGACCGCGGTGGCCCCACCGACCAGCAGGTCATGGTGGTAGGCATCGGCATCGCCGCGGTGCTGGTGTTGTTGCTGGGGCTGGCGGTGTTCCTGATCTGGAACCGCCGTCGCTACCGCCGGGAGGCCGCACGGGCTGCCGACATCCCGGACCACCTGCTCGACCAGGCGGCTCCCGGCGCGTACCCGTCGCCGGAGGCGGGTTACGCCCCGCCGCCCGGGTACGCACCTCCGCCCTCCGGGTACGCCCCTCCGCCGGGGTACGCCCCGCCCTCGAACTACGGCCCGCCAAGCGGTCCACCGCCCCCGCCGCCCCAGCGGTAGACAACGTCGATCGTGATGGCCGGCTGGTGACCTCCGGATCACCGGCCGGCCATTGGCGTTCGTGGCGGCGGTAACGTCCCTGCCGACCGGTTTGTCGCCGTCTGTCGACACCAACCGACCGACCCGGTCGCGTACCGTCACGACGCCTGCGCCAGGATGGGTGGACACGCAGGTACCCCCGAGGAGCCCACGATCGCCAAGAAGCCTCAACCCGAGGGCGGCCAGGCACCGGTCGTCCAGCGCGTCCGCATCCGCTACGCCAAGCGCGGGCCGCTGCGGTTCACGTCGCACCGGGACTTCGCCCGGGCGTTCGAGCGCGCGCTCCGCCGGGCCGCTGTGCCGGTCGCCTTCTCCCAGGGTTTCCACCCGCACCCGAAGATCTCCTACGCCAGCGCCGCGCCCACCGGGGTGGCGAGCGAGGCGGAGTACCTGGAGATCGCCCTCCAGGCCGCGGTCGACCCACAGGAACTGCGCGTGGCGTTGGACGCCGCGCTCTCGCCGGGACTGGACGTCCTGGATGCGGTGATCGCCGAGGGCGGCAACCTGCCGGAGCGGATCGAGGCGTCGCGCTGGCACATCGAGATGCCCGAGGTGGACCCGACGGTGCTGCGTGCCGCGGTCGATGCCTTCGTCGCCGCCGACGAGGTGCTGGTAGAGCGGATGACCAAGCAGGGACGGCGGACGTTCGACGCCCGCGCCGCCGTGATATCGATCGATGCCTCGGCACCGACGCCGACGCCTTCCGGGGCGCCGGCCGTCCCGTGTGCGATACTCGAACTGGTCGTGCGGCAGGTCACCCCGTCCGTACGGCCCGATGACGTCCTTTCCGGCCTCCGCGTGGTGGCCGACCTGGAGCCGCCGGTTTCGCCGAGGGTGACCCGGCTGGCTCAGGGCACGTTGACCGCGCAGGGTGCGATCGTGGATCCGTTGGATGCGGACCGCGACGGGGCAGCCATCGTTGGGCACTGACCGACGGTCGGTGCTCTGGCAGGCAGACTTCGGCGGTCGCGCACCACGCGCGCCCGGCGGAAACACTTTTGCGGCGACCCTGCGTGGCAGCGCTCACCCGCGCCCGGGGTAGCCAGAACTGGAGAACGTCCATGCTCGAGAACGAGCCCGAGGGCGGCGAACGGACCGGTTCACAGCCGGCCGGTGAGACCGCCGATCACAGCACCACGGCCGCCGGATCGGCTCCGGTCGGACCGGAAGACGCGACCGGTGGGGAGACCGCCGAGCCCACCGCGCCCGTGCGGCGTACCCGGGCGACCCGCCGCCGGGCCGCCCCACTGAACCAGCCGGAACAGACCGAGGCGCCGGTCGAGGCACCCACCGGTGGCGCCGGCAGCGTCGAGTCCCCGCAGGCGGAGGTCTTCGCCCCGGTCTCCGGTGACCTGGACGTCGCCCCGAAGACCCCCCGGCGCCGCCGAAAGGCCACTCCCGTCGAGACCACCGCCGAAGAGCCGCTCGTCGCCGCCTCGGCGGAGGCCGCGTCGGCCGAGGTGGTTCCGCCGGTCAAGGTGACCCGGACCCGCCGCAAGAAGGCCACCCCGGCCGCTGTCGAGGAGCCGCCCGCCACCGAGGAGCCGCCCGCGATCGAGGAGCCGGTCGCGATCGAGGAGCCGGTCGCCGACGAGGAGGCGGCCGAGTCCGACCTGCGCGAGGCCGAGGCCGAGCTGGCCGACACGGAGACCCTTCCGAGTGCGACGGCCGCCGAGCTGGCCTGGACCAGCGGCGCGCAGGACCGCTCGGGCGAGGTCCCTCCAGGTGTCGCGGTTCCCGGTGTGACCGACGAGCCGAACGATCCCGCCGAGGTCGCGCCGGAGCAGCCGCGTACGCGTCGTCGGAGGGCAGCGCTCTCCGCGCCCACAGTGCTGTTCATGGCGCCCCAGCCGGACGCCGTGCCGGTGACCCGGCCGGTGGAGGCCGCCCCGGTTGCCGAGGAGCCGGCCGTCGAGGAGGCTGCCGAGCCGTCCCGCCGCCGTCGGCGTGGACGCCGCGACGCCGAACCGGTGGAGCCGGTCGAGGCCGTCGAGGCCGAGGAGGAGCCCGTCGAGGAGGTCGAGGAGGCCACCGAGGCGGACGAGGACGACGAGGACAGCGCCGCCGCGCGCCGTCGCCGCCGGCGTGGTCGCCGCGGCCGGGGTCGGGGCAAGGGTGGGGCCGACGACGCCGAGGACGAGGAGTCCGAGGAGGCGGCGCAGGCCGACGAGGAGGAGACCGCCGAGGCCGAGGGAGACGAGGACGAGGAGGCCGAGGGCGGCGATGGTCTGACCCGTCGCCGCCGGCGTCGTCGTCGTCGGGGTGCGGGCGACACCGAGGGTGCCGCGGACGACGGTGTCCCGACCGTGGTGAAGATCCGTGAGCCGCGCCGAACGGTCGACGAGGTGCAGGGCGTCTCCGGCTCGACCCGCCTGGAGGCCAAGCGTCAGCGCCGCCGGGACGGCCGGGAGCAGCGGCGTACCCGGCCGCCGATCCTGAGCGAGTCGGAGTTCCTGGCCCGCCGGGAGGCCGTCGACCGGGTGATGGCGGTCCGCCAGCGCGGTGACCGCACCCAGATCGCGGTCCTGGAGGACGGCGTCCTGGTCGAGCACTACGTCACCCGCAACTCCTCCGGCACGATGGCCGGCAACGTGTACCTGGGCAAGGTGCAGAACGTGCTGCCGAGCATGGAGGCCGCGTTCGTAGACGTCGGCCGAGGCCGCAACGCGGTGCTGTACGCCGGCGAGGTCAACTGGGACACGTCCGGTCTGGAGGGGCGCGCCCGCTCGATCGAGCAGGCGCTGCGCTCCGGCGACTCGGTGCTGGTCCAGGTCACCAAGGACCCGATCGGGCACAAGGGTGCCCGGCTGACCAGCCACATCGCGCTCTCCGGGCGGCATCTGGTCTACGTGCCCAACGGCAACGCGTCGGGGATCAGCCGCAAGCTGCCGGACAACGAGCGCAAGCGGCTGCGGGACGTGCTCAAGAAGCTGGTCCCGGACGGCGCGGGCGTGATCGTTCGTACGGCCGCCGAGGGCGCCACCGAGGACGAGTTGGCCCGTGACGTCAAGCGTCTGCAGGCGCAGTGGGAGGACATCCAGGCCAAGGCCGCCGAGGGTGGCGCTCCGGTGCTGCTCTACGGGGAGCCCGACCTGGTCATCCGGGTGGTCCGCGACCTGTTCAACGAGGACTTCCGCGAGCTGGTGATCGAGGGCGAACAGTCGTACGAGATGGTCGAGTCGTACCTGTCGCACGTCTCCCCGGACCTGGTGGACCGGGTGCGTCGGCACGTCGGCACGAGCGACGTCTTCGCCGAGTACCGGATCGACGAGCAGATCATCAAGGGCCTGGACCGCAAGGTCTTCCTGCCCTCCGGTGGCTCGCTGGTGATCGACCGCACCGAGGCGATGACTGTCGTCGACGTCAACACCGGTAAGTACACCGGTTCCGGGGGCAACCTGGAGGAGACCGTCACCCGTAACAACCTGGAGGCGGCGGAGGAGATTGTCCGCCAGCTCCGGCTCCGCGACATCGGCGGCATCGTGGTGATCGACTTTATCGACATGGTGTTGGAGTCGAACCGGGAGTTGGTGCTGCGCCGACTCACCGAGTGCCTCGGCCGGGACCGCACCAAGCACCAGGTCACCGAGATCACCTCGCTCGGTCTGGTGCAGATGACCCGGAAGCGGATCGGCGCGGGCCTGCTGGAGGCGTTCAGCGAGACCTGCGAGTGCTGCAAGGGCCGAGGCGTCATCATCCACACCGAGCCGGTGCCGGAGAAGCCGCGCGCCGCCGGTGCGGGGGAGAAGGTCAAGGCGGTCGCCTCGTCGGCGCCCGCCGCTCCGGCCGCCGAGCAGGCCCCGACCTCGTCCCGCCGTCGGGCGCGCAAGAACGCCCCGGCCGAGAGGACGGTCGTCGAGGTCGTCGAGACCGACACCAGCGCCGAAGCGGACGCCGACTACCAGGACACCATGGGCTACGACCTGTCCCGGTACGAGTCGGACACCGCTGCCGCTCCGGCGGTCTCCGACAGCCAGCAGGGTGAGTCGGCTCGGCTGGCCGCGGCGGACGACCCGGACGCGCTCGTCGACGGTGACGGCGACGAGGACGCCACCGAGGGTGGCGGCGGTCGGCGTCGTTCGCGCCGGGGTGGCACCCGTCGCCGGACGCGCCCCTGACCGCCTGACCGGCCAAGTGTTTGACGAGGTCCCTTCCCCGGCAAAGTGACGGGGGAGGGACCTCGCCGTTCCGGCCAACCCGGCCCAGGATCGGTCACCCCGGGTCAGGAGTAGAAGATGCGTCGTCTGCTCGCCGTCACCGCGTTGGTCACCGTGCTGGCCGGCTGTTCCGCCGACCGGCCCGAGGGTGTTCGGCCGACTCCGACCGGCGCGAGCACCTCGTCCTCCGGGCCGAGCGGTATGCCGGCCGGTGGCGGTGCGGCGGGCGACGCCACCGGAGTCTGCGCCGCCGCCCAGCAGGCCAGCACCACCGCCGTCCGGACGTACGTGGCCGAGTTGGGTCGGATGGTCGCGGCGGTGGGCGCCGGCGACAGCAGCGCGGCCGAGGTCGCCCGCGGGCGGGCCGAGGCGGCTCTGGACGGCTGGCGGACCGAGCTGCGGGAGCACTCGGACCGGGCCACCGATCCGCAGCTCAAGACTATGCTCACTGACCTCGGCGTCGAGGTGGCCGCGCTCCGCGCCGACGTCGAGTCGATCGACGAGACCGAGCTGGACCGGCTCCAGCAGCGCCTCGATCAGCTTTGCGCACGCTGACCAGGGCGGGCCGGTTTGGGGTCCGGGCCGGCAATGGCGTACTCTTGCCTGCGGCGCACTTTTGGTGTGCCGAGTTCCCGTGTGCCCGCGCCGCCGTGCACTGCTACCCGGCGAGCCGCCGCGGGGACGACCGCCAGCAGCCTCAACGACAGGGAGTCCGCCTCCGATGTACGCGATCGTCAAGACCGGCGGCAAGCAGTACAAGGTCGCCGAGGGCGACGTGATCGAGGTCGAGAAGCTCACCGGTGCTCCCGGTGACGCGGTGAAGCTCACCGCGGTGCTCCTCGTCGACGGTGACGACCTGGTGACCGACGCGGCAAAGCTTGCCGAGGTCGCGGTGTCCGGCGAAATCGCCGCGCACACCAAGGGCCCGAAGATCCGGATCCACAAGTTCAAGAACAAGACTGGCTACCACAAGCGCCAGGGTCACCGTCAGCCGTTGACCCAGGTCAAGGTGACCGGCATCTCCAGCGGGAAGTAGGTCGTCCTCCAATGGCTCACAAAAAGGGTGCGTCCAGCTCGCGTAACGGTCGTGACTCCGCGGCCCAGCGACTCGGCGTGAAGCGCTTCGGTGGTCAGGTCGTCAGCGCCGGTGAGATCATCATCCGGCAGCGTGGCACCAAGTTCCACCCCGGTGACCTGGTCGGCCGTGGCGGCGACGACACGCTGTTCGCGCTGTCCGCCGGTGCGGTCCTGTTCGGCACCAAGCGCGGTCGCAAGACCGTCAGCATCGTTCCGCAGCAGTAGTTCTCTTCGCTCAAGCGGGCCGCGGACCTACGGGTCCCGGCCCGCTTAGCCTTTTTCGAAGTGCGGGGATGGACCTCGCTGGAAGGATTGACACCGTGGCAACGTTCGTTGACCGGGTCGTTCTGCACCTGCAGGCCGGCGATGGTGGGCACGGGTGTGTCTCGATCCACCGCGAGAAGTTCAAGCCCTTCGGTGGGCCGGACGGCGGCAACGGCGGGCACGGCGGCAGCGTCTCGCTGGTGGTCGACCCGCAGGTGACCACGCTGCTCGACTTCCACTTCCACCCGCACGTCAAGGCCGACAACGGCAAGGGTGGCGCCGGCTCGAACCGGGACGGCGGCAACGGCCACAACCTGGTGCTGAAGGTGCCGAACGGCACCGTCGTGCAGACCACCGACGGCACCGTGCTCGCCGACATGGTCGGTGCCGGCACCACCTTCGAGGTGGCGCGTGGTGGGCGCGGCGGGCGGGGCAACGCCTCGCTGGCCAACGCCAAGCGCAAGGCTCCGGGCTTCGCCGAGCTGGGCGAGCCCGGCGACCAGTTGGACATCGTGCTGGAGCTCAAGAGCGTCGCCGACGTCGGTCTGGTGGGCTTCCCGTCGGCCGGCAAGTCATCGCTGATCTCGGTGATCTCCGCGGCCAAGCCGAAGATCGCCGACTACCCGTTCACCACCCTCGTGCCCAACCTCGGCGTGGTCCGGCTGGACAACCACACCTTCACCGTCGCCGACGTGCCGGGTCTGATCCCCGGCGCGGCGACCGGCAAGGGTTTGGGTCTGGAGTTCCTCCGGCACATCGAGCGTTGCGCGGTGCTGGTGCACGTCATCGACTCGGCGACCCTGGAACCCGGACGTGACCCGGTCGCCGACATCGACGCCATCGAGGCCGAGCTGAGCCAGTACGGCGGGCTGACCGAGCGCCCGCGACTGGTGGCGGTGAACAAGGTCGACGTGCCGGACGGCCGGGACCTCGCCGAGATCGTGCGCCCGGACCTGGAGGAGCGCGGTTACCGGGTGTTCGAGGTCTCCGCCGCCACCCGGGAAGGGCTCAAGGAGCTGACCTACGCGATGGCCGAGCTGGTCGAGGCTGAGCGCAAGGCCGCGCCGCCCGCCGAGCCGACCAGGATCGTGATCCGTCCGCTCGCCGTGGACGACGCCGGGTTCACCATCACCGCCGAGGCGGACGGCTCGTTCACCGTGCACGGTGTCCGGCCGGAACGCTGGGTCAAGCAGACCAACTTCGACAACGACGAGGCGGTCGGCTACCTGGCCGACCGGCTGGCCCGGCTCGGGGTGGAGGACAAGCTGGCCAAGGCCGGCGCGCAGCCCGGTGACCTGGTCCGGATCGGCGAGCGCGAGTTCGACTGGCAGCCGACGCTCTTCGCCGGCGTGGAGTTCGTACCCGGTAACCGGGGCACCGACGTCCGCCTGGAGGAGAAGTCGAACCGGGCCTCCGCGGCGGACCGGCTCGCCGCCCGCAAGGCCCGCCGGGTGCGGTCGGCCGACGAGGTCGGTGCGGACGCCTCCGACGACCTCGAGGACATCGACGACGAGGACGACGCCGAGTAGTCCGTTGCGCTCCGTGATTGGGTTGAATTCCGGAAACCTCCGCGAAATCCACCCGTCCTAGCGTGGGGTGATGCTGATCGAGTCCCGTCCTGCCACCGATCCGGAGATCGCCGCCCTCGTCGTCGCGCAGCAGCGTGAGCTGCGCGAAGCCGACGGCGGGCTGGACGGGCAGGTCTTCGTACCGCACGACGACGTCCGATACCTGGCGGTGGTGGTCAACGGTCGGGCGGTCGCCTGCGGAGGGCTCCAGGCGCTCGACGCGGAGACCGGCGAGGTCAAGCGGATGTACGTCCGGCCCGCGTACCGGGGGCGGGGCATCGCCCGCCAGTTGCTGGCCGCGCTCGAGGAGTGCGCGTTCCGGCAGGGGCATTCGGTGGTCTGCCTGGAGACCGGCACCTACCTGCCGGCCGCGATCGGGTTGTACACCTCGTGTGGCTACGACCCGATCCCGGTGTACGGAGAGTACGTGGGCAACCCGTACAGCGTCTGTTTCGCCAAGCGGCTGCCGGTCGCGGCCTGACGAGGGTCTCCTTCGCCGGTCGGTTACCCCGCCGAAGTCGGCCGGGAAACCCGTAGCGCCAGGTCAGTGGTGGTCGGCGGGGCTGTCCAGGCGTCCGCCGGTGCCAGCCTGGTTCGACAGCAGCAGCCCGAGCGCGAGCATTCCGAAGCCGAGCGCGAGGTGCAACCAGTTGTCGGCGTCGTTGACCGGCAGGATGTTCGCCCCGCCCTCCGGGTTGATCGCCTCGATCACCAGCCCGTAGAGCCAGAGCGCCAGGTAGATCGCACCGCCGGCGGCCAGGAACACGCGGGCGCCGGCGACGCTGCGGGCCATGGCCAGACCCGCCAGCCCGAAGATCAGGTGCACCGCGTTGTGCAGGATCGACACCTGGAACAGCCCGAGCAGCCGCGCGTCCGAGTGGTGTCCGCCGAATCTCAGCTCGCCGTAGTCGGTGGTGATGCCGGGGATGAAGCCGAGGACGCCGATCAGCAGGAAGACGCCGGCGACGGCCAGCGCGGCCAGCTGGACCCGGGGTCGGGGAGTGGCCGGTCGGCCACCTCGCGCGCCTCGTGCCATCGCTGCCCCCTCCGTGGATCTGCCAGCCCTCGCGAACCTCGCTGTCCGCAGCGGCGTGGTGACGCAGCCCGACGATCCTCCATTTTGAAGTCGATCCGGCCAGCCGCGCAGAGGAATGCATGAAGAGGTATGGGAGCCAGAACGCAGGGTAGGTGAATGGTCAGCGGTCGTGGCGACGCGACCGCACCCCCCCAGCACAACCGCGACGACATTCCGAGCGGAAGGGACACCATGTCTTACGATCTTTCACCTACGTCTTCCACGTACGGGCAGGAGTCGGCCAACGGCGGTGGCGTCCGCGACCAGGCCCGCCAGGTTGGTTCGGAGGCCGCACACGCTGGCGGCGCGGTCGCCCAGACCGCCAAGGAGCAGGGCAGTGAGGTCGGCCGTGAGGCGGCCCGACAGGCCCGCAACCTGTACGGCGAGGCCCGCACCCAGCTCGCCAGCCAGACCGGTGAGCAGCAGCGCAAGGCGGCCGGCGGGCTGCGTTCGCTGGCCGACGAGATGCGCTCGATGGCCGAGCAGGGCGGCCAGGCCGGCCCGGTGACCGAGCTGGCCCGCCAGGCCGCCGACCGGGTGCACGGTGTGGCCGGCTGGCTCGAGGAGCGCGAGCCCGGTGACCTGATCACCGAGGTCCGCGACTACGCGCGGCGCAACCCGGGCACCTTCCTGGTCGGCGCGGCGGTTCTCGGCGTGCTCGCCGGCCGGCTGACCCGCAGCATCTCCGCCGCCGGTGACGACTCCGGCAACGGTTCCTCGACCTACCGGGGTGCCGGGGCGTACGACCCGGAGCAGACCGCGGTGATCCCGACGCCGCCGCCGGCGCCCCGCACGACGCCGGACGCCGTTCCGCCGGGCGGCTACCTCGACCCGACCCCCGGCACGCACACCCCGCCGACGGCCGGTGGCTACGCCGACCCCACGCCCGGTGGTTACGCCGAGCCGACGCCGGGCGGCTACGCCGAGCCCACCCGGGGCGACTACCCGCAGCACTCCGGCACCGGTCAGCCGTTGCCGCCGGTGACCCAGACCGATCCGCTGCCGGGCGTGCCGTCCAGCGGCAGCGCTCGCCCGTGAGTCGCCGAGTCATCCGAAGGGAGGCGACGGCATGACCATGCCGACGCAGGGGCCCGGACTGGGTGCCGGCCACCACCCCGACGCGGGTGCCCCGCACACCGCCGCCGAGGTGAAGAGCAGTTCGTTGGGCGACCTGATGCGTCAGGTGACCACGGACCTGTCGACGCTGATGCGTCAGGAGGTCGAGCTGGCCAAGGCCGAGATCCGCCAGGAGGGCAAGAAGGCCGGCAAGGCGGCCGGGCTCTTCGGCGGGGCCGGCTTCGGCGGCTACATGGTGGCGCTCTTCGTGTCCATCGCCGTGTGGCAGTTCCTGGACAACGTCATGGACTCCGGCCTGGCCGCGCTGATCGTGGCCGTGATCTGGGCCGGGGTCGCCGCGGTCCTCTACTCCATGGCCAAGAAGAACGCCCAGCACGTACGCGGGCTCAAGCAGACCAACGACAGCGTGCAGCGGATCCCCGACGCGCTCAAGCCACACCCGGAGGGAGTCACCCGATGAGCACCGATCCCGACCAGATCCGCCGGGAGATCGAAGCCACCCGTAACAGCCTCAGCTCCGATGTGGACGCGTTGGCGTACAAGGTCAGCCCGAGCCGCATCGTCGACGACCGCAAGCAGCGGGCCCGTTCCGCTCTGCAGAATGTGAGGGACAAGGTCATGGGAACCGCGTCTGACCTCGGCCACGGCACCGGCCACGCCGCCCACTCGGTCGGTGACCGCGCCTCGTCGGCGGCCGCCGGCGTCGGTGACGCCGCGCAGTCGGCGGCTGCCACGGTCAGCGACGCCGCCCACAGCGCGCCGCGGGTGATCCGGCAGAAGTCCCAGGGCAACCCTCTCGCCGCCGGTCTGATCGCGTTCGGCGTCGGCTGGCTGGCCTCGTCGCTGATCCCGGCCTCCCGCCGTGAGCAGCAGGCCGCGACCCAGCTCAAGGAGCGGGTCAGCGAGCACAGCGGCGCGGTGACGGAGAAGCTGAGCACGGTGGCGAACGAGCTCAAGGAAGAGCTGCGCGAGCCGGCCCAGCAGGCCGCCGAGTCGGTGAAGTCCACCGCCCAGGACGCCGTGCACGCGGTCAAGGACGACACGAGGTCCGCCGCACACGACGTCCGGGACCAGGCCCAGCAGTCCCGGCACCAGGTCAGCCCCTGAACCAGCCGAGCACCGTTGCGACAGCTCGCGGCCACCCCGGTGACCGCGAGCTGTCGTGCCGTCAGGGGCTTCGACGAACGCTCCGGTGGGGCCGCAGTGCACGGGTCGGGTGGGCGGCCCGGCGGATCCGGCTGTCGCCGTACCGGACGCCGCCGAGCAGGAACCGCTGGGCGACCGCGAGCCAACCGCAGACCCCGCGCTCCAGCAGCCAGACCGGCGCCGCCAGCGCCGTCGTCGGAGGGAAGACCACGGCACCGCCCGCTCGGCGCCGGCCCACCTCGGCGAGGGTGACGATGCCGGCTGCCGCGCCGAGCACCAGTGCGGGCCGTCGGGCCGCGACCGCCGCCGCCAGTACCGGCAGGACCGCGAGCGCGGTCAGCAGGCGCGCCGGCTGGGCCAGGTCGTCGTACGCCTGACGGATCCGTTGGCTTCGGAAGTGCGCGGCGTCCGGAGGCAGCCGGCGTACGTAGAGCCAGGCCGGTGCGGCCTCGGAGCGGTCGTACGCGCGCATGGTGCGGATCAGTTCCAGGTTCTCGAAGAGGACGTCCGGGTCGTACCCGCCGACGGCGAGGAAGGCACTGCGACGCACGGCGAGAGTCCCCGGGTAGTCCGCGCCGAGCGCCCGGTTGAGCAGCGTCCGGCCGGTGTCCCACCAGGCGTGCCAGGGCAGCGGGTCGAAGTAGTTCTGCGGTCGGACCAGATCGACCCGGCCGAGCAGTCGGTGCACGGCGGTCAGCCCCGCCTCGTCGTACCGTACGTCGTCGTCGGCGATGACCACGTGTTCGTGCTCTGCCGCGTGCACGCCGGTGCGTACGCCGACCACCTTCCCGTTGCGGCCGGGACCGGTGGCGTCGGCTGGGAGGTGCCGGACCAGCCCCGCCCAGGCGTCGGCGTGCCGGGCGAAGAGGTCCGGTGCCGAACCGTCGACCACGAGCACGTCGACGCGCTCGGCCAGCCAGCGCAGGTAGTCGGTCAACTCGACCAGGCCGTTGTCGCTGTGCCAGCGCAGCGGCAGCACGTACGTCATCGGCAGGTGCACCGGTGGACCGGCCGCCCGTCGTACCCCTGCACGCCATGGTCGTCCGCGCACGAGCGTCGTCCGATCACTCGGTGCGGCGGATGTTGGTGAGGGTCAGGCCGAGGGGCGGCAGCGCCGGCATCCGGCGCAGGTCCAGGGTCAGGTCCTGGACCGGTACGTCGTAGCGCATGGTGGTGGTCAGGTTGGCGACCGCCCGTTTCATCAGGTCGATGGTGATCCACTCACCGGCGCACCGGTGTCCGGCCCAGTGGTCGCCGCCGCCCTGGGGGATCAGCGCGAACGGGTCCACGCGTCGCCCGGCGAACCGCTCCGGACGGAACAGCTCCGGTTCCGGCCAGAGCGTCGGGTGGTGGTTGGTGCCGTACAGGTCGAGCAGCACCCGACGGCCGCGGGGGAAGTGGTGGCCCTGCCAGTCGAAGGAGCGCCGGACCCGGGCCGCCGCCATCGGGAAGAACGGGTAGTAGCGGCGTACCTCCTGGACGAACTGCTCGGTGGCCTCGTCGTCGTCGCGGACCCGGTCCCGCCAGCCCGGATGGTCGTGCAGGGCGAGTGCGGCGAAGGTCATGTACTGGTCGACGGCGACCACCGGGCGCAGCAGGTTCAGGAGCTCCACCGCCGCGATCCGGCGGGGGAGCAGGTCGCCCCGCCCGTCCCGGTGTTCGGCGATCACGGCCAGGGCGCTGCCGGCCGGTGCCGGAGCGAGGCCGGCCCGGGTCCGTTCGACCAGGTCGGCGAGCTGGCGTTCGGCGCGGCGACGGGCGAGCAGTCCCCGCCAGTGCCGGGGGCCGACCAGCGCCGGCGCCTCGATCATGGCGTGCAGCTCGACGGCGCGGTCCTCGACCTGCGAGGTTGGCAGCGGCACCCCGACCCAGGCGTACACCACCCGGGTCAGCAGCCGGCCCAGCTCGGCGTAGAGCGACACCGGCCCGGCGGCCTCCCAGGCGGGGATCCGAGCGCGCCACTCGGCGTCGAAGAGTTGGCCGAGCTGCCGGATGGCGGCCGGCGTCATGATCGACATGAACATGGCCTTGCGGTCGGTGTGTTCCGTCCCGTCGAGTCCCTGCACACCGCCCCGACCGGTGAGGGTCCGCTGCACCCGCAGCGGCATCGCGGTGGCGCGTCGGAAGCGTTCGGTGTCGTAGAACAACTCCGTCGCCGGCCGGCCGCGCAGGCAGATGGTCGGGGCGAGCAGGATCCGGGTCCGGAAGACGTCGCTGTCGTACCGCTCGCAGCGCTCGCCGATGAACCGGTAGCCGGCGCGGAGCAGCGCGAGGGTGCTGTCCGGGCTGCGGTCGGCCGGCGTTCTCGCCATCGGGTCTCCTCACGCACTGGTGCGGCCGGTCGCCGCCGGCTGCGTCTACCCAGGTCGCCGCCGCTGAATCCCCGCGCCGACGGCATGCCGGCTGGCCCCTCCCAGGGGCGGCGGAACCTGGTTTGCTGCTGGTGGGGCAACCACGGGGAGGGGCGGATGCGCGACAACACATCACCACGCTGGCGGCAGCGACGGGCGCTCGGGGCGCTGGGCGGGAGCCGTGACGGGCGGTCACTGATCGGGCCGGCGCGGCGGCCCACCCGGCCACGTCGGTTCTTCACGGTGCACCTGGGTTTCACCGCGCCCGACGCGGCCGAGGCCCGTGAGCTGGCAGTGGCGTACGCGGAGGCGCTGAGCCTGCTCCGCCCGGAGGTGGCGCTCGGTGCGGCGGCCCTGTCGCCGGCGGACGCCTGGCAGCGGGCCGAGCGGCTGTTCTGCGGTGCGGTCGGCCCGGACGGCGAGCGTTGCGTCGACGTCGCCGATCACCCTGGTTTCCACCACGCCTCGGGTCCGGGCGGCCTCGGCTGGGGCGACGGCGACGGTCCCGGCAGCGCCGATGGTTGATCATCGGCCCGGGGCGGTCGCTGCGGCGGCGGAGGGCTTCGTGCCGGCACCCCGACTGCGGGCACCGGCACGGCAGCCGCACACCGACCGGCGCGATCAGTCCAGGTCGAACTCGCCGTCCTGCGCGCCGGCCACGAACGCGTCCCACTCGGCCTGGGTGAAGACGAGCACCGGCCCCTCCGGCTCGGCCGAGTTGCGCATCCCGATCAGATCGTCGACGAAGGCGACCTCCACGGCGCTGTCGGAGGTGTCCCCCTCGGCCCGCTGCCAGACCGCCCGAGAGAGGTCGAAGTCGCCCTTGGGGTGCTGCGCCATGGTTCTTTCCTCCAGTGCCGAGGGTCGTGTGGTGACCGGGTGCCGATCCCCATCGGGCAGGATAAGCGGATGCCGAGCCTGACCCGTGTAGAGGCGACCGCGCGTGGCGCGGCGATTACCGTCGAGTCCTATCAGGTGGACCTCGACCTGACCGGAGGCGCGGAGCTGTTCCGGTCCCGCGTCGAGATCCGGTTCCGGGCGACCGCCGGCACCGCGACGTTCGTCGAGGTCAAGCCCGCCACCCTGCTGGGTGTACGCCTCAACGACCGTGACCTCGATCCCGGCCTGCTCACCGACAACCGGCTGCCGCTCGACGGCCTCGGCGCGGAGAACACGCTGGTCGTCGAGGCGGAGATGGCGTATTCCAACGCTGGCGAGGGGATGCACCGCTTCGTCGACCCGGCCGACGGCGAGACCTACCTCTACGCGATGTCGTTCCTCGACAACGCGCAGCGCATCTTCGCCGCCTTCGACCAACCCGACCTCAAGGCCCCGTTCACCCTCGCGGTGACCGCTCCGCCGGAGTGGGTCGTCGCCGGCAACGCCGTGCTGGTCGCCAACCCGACCCCCGGCCGGTGGGAGTTCGCCCCGAGCGCGCCGCTGGCGACGTACTTCTTCTCGCTCATCGCCGGGCCGTGGCACGTCCGGCGGGCCGAGCACGACGGGGTGCCACTGGGCATCTACTGCCGGCGGTCGCAGGCCGAGCATCTGGACGCCGACGCGGACGAGATCTTCACCGTCACCCGGCAGTGCCTGGACCGGTTCCACGAGCTCTTCACGGAGCGCTACCCGTTCGGCAAGTACGACCAGGCGTTCGCGCCCGAGTTCAACGCTGGCGCGATGGAGAATCCGGGCATCGTCACCTTCCGCGACGACTACATCTTCCGCTCGGCGGTCACCGACACCCAGCGCGAGCAACGGGCCAGCACGATCGCCCACGAGATGGCCCACATGTGGTTCGGTGACCTGGTCACCATGCGCTGGTGGGACGACCTGTGGTTGAACGAGTCCTTCGCGGAGTACCTGGGCACCCGGGTCACCGCGGAGGCGACCCGCTTCGACCAGGCGTGGACCACCTTCGCCATGCGCCGCAAGGCCTGGGGGTACGCGGCCGACCAGCGTCCCTCCACCCACCCGATCGCCCCGGAGGAGGTCGCCGACGCCGACGAGGGCCTGCTCAACTTCGACGGCATCTCGTACGCCAAGGGGGCGAGTGTGTTGCGGCAACTCGTCGCCTGGCTCGGCGACGAGGCGTTCCTGGCCGGCCTGAACGCGCACTTCGCGGCGCACCGCTTCGGCAACGCCACCCTCGACGACCTGCTGGCCAGCCTCTCCGGCGCCAGTGGGCGGGACCTCTCCGGCTGGGCCGAGCTGTGGTTGCGCCAACCGCAGGTCAACACGTTGCGCGCCGAGGTGGCGGTCGACGCTGCCGGCCGCTACACCGAGGTGGCGGTGGTGCAGACCGCGCCCGAGTCGCACCCGGTGCTGCGCCCGCACCGGATCGGCGTGGGCCGCTACGCGACGGACGGCAGCGTCCTGCGCGACGAGGTGGCCATCGATCCGGCCGCCGACGGTGATCGCACCGTGCTGGGTCAGCTGGCGGGCCTGCCGGCGGCCCGGCTGCTGCTCCTCAACGACGGTGACCTCACCTTCGCCAAGGTGCGTCTCGACCCGGCGTCGGCGGCGGCCGTTCCGCTGGTGCTGCCCGGTCTGACCGACCCGCTGGCCAGGGCGGTGCTGTGGGGCGAGGCACTGGACGCGGCTACCGATGGGGAGCGGCCGGTCGCCGGCCTGGTCGACCTGATGGTCGCCGCGCTGCCCACCGAGACCGAGGTGATCATCGCGGAGGACGTGTTGACGCTCAGCCGGTCGCTCGTCGACCGCTACCTCGACCCGCTGGCCCGGTCGGCGGCGCTGGCCCGGGTCGCCGAGGCGTGCCGGCGCCTGCTCGACGGCGCGCCGACCGGAGAGTCGTTGCAGCTGGCCGCGGCACGAGGCTGGATCGCCGCGACCACCGACGACGACCTGCTCGTCGGCTGGCTCGCCGGGCGGGACGTGCCGGCCGGCCTGAAGGTCGACGCGGAGCTGCGCTGGGCGGTGCTGCGCCGGCTGGTGGTGTTGGGTGCCGCCGGGGAGGCGGAGATCGCCGTCGAGGCAGCTGCCGACGTCAGCGCCACGGGCGCGGAACGGGCCGCCCACTGCCGGGCCGCCCTGCCCGATCCGGCGGCGAAGCAGGCCGCCTGGGAGATCATCGTGCGGGCCACCGACCTGTCCAATCGGCTGTTGGAAGCGACCGCCGAGGGGTTCTGGCAACCCGAGCAGGCCGAGCTGACCGCCGCCTACGTCGACAGGTACTTCGCGGAGATGCCGGCCGCCGCGAGCCGGCGTACTCCCTGGACGGCCGACCGGGTGGCGGCCCTGGCGTTCCCCCGCTACGCCGTGGCGCAGCCGACCCGGGAGGCGGCCGCGGCGTTGCTGGCCCGCGACGACCTGACCCCCGGCCTGCGCCGCGTGGTGACCGACGCCGACGACGACCTGCGCCGCGCGCTCGTCGCCCGAACGGCGGTGGCCGCCGCGTCGGCGTGAGAGTAGTCGGGCGTGGGGTGGCCTTCGAGCCACCCCACGCCCGCCGCTCAGCGCAGCGCGGGTTCCGCCGTCACCGGCGCATCCCAGTCGATGACATAGCGCTGCTCGTCGGCGACGGTCCTCTCCGGGTCCATCGCCGTGCGCACCAGCAGCGGCATCAGCAGCGGCATCAGCGTCCGAGCGACCGGCCCGGGTGCCTTGGCGTGGTTGATCCGGGCCGCCCGGGCGGCGACCTTCTCCACCCGGGAGCGACGCAGCCGCACGTACGCGTCGAACGCCGATGCGACGTCCGGCAGGTCCCGCAGGCAGCGGGCGAGCTGCACCGCGCTCTCGATGGCCAGCGACGCGCCCTGCCCGGAACTGTTCGACGGCGCGTGCGCGGCGTCGCCGACCAGCACCATCCGCCCCCGGTGCCAGTGCGGCACCGGCGGCATGATCTGTAGAGCGCCGACCACCTGGAGTTCGTCGGCGGTGCTGGTCGCCATCAACTCCCGCCCCGGGTCGTCGTCGCCGTAGCTGCCGCGCAGCGTGTCCAGCCACTGCTCCGCGGGCACCGCGCGGGCCTCGACGAGGCTCATCGGTCGCTGCTGCGGCAGGTTGACGCCCCACCGGGTGCCGCCGCCGGGCTCCGGCCAGTAGAGGTAGTAGCCCCGTCGTCCGAAGGCGAACGTCATCGTGCCCGGCGCGGCGTCCACCTCGTGCCGGGCGACCGCCTCGAAGCCGAGCAGGCCGGTGAACCGGGGGCCGGGAGCGGCCGCGTCGATGAGCCCCCGGACCGTGGACCGGACGCCGTCCGCGCCGACCAGCACGTCGGCGGTCGCAGAGGTGCCGTCGTCGAAGTGGGCGGTCACCCCGGCACCGGTCTGTTCGGCGTCGACCAACCGCTTGCCGTACGCGAAGGTGACGCCCTCGGCGACCGCCCGATCGTGCAGCACCCGGTGCAGCTCGGCCCGGTGCACCACCCGCAGCGGCGGCACGCCGGCCAGCGTGGGCAGAGCGACGCGGCGGCGGCCGACCGCCATCATGGTGCGCTCGATGGGGGTGGCGAGCGCGGTCACCGCCTCGTCCGCGCCCACCACGCGCAGGGCCGCGACCCCGTTCGGGGCGAGGGCGAGGGTGCCGCCGATGCCACCGGCCCCACTGGCGGTGGCCGGGTACGCCTCGTGGACGGTGGCGGTGATGCCGGCGCGGCGCAGCGCCAGCGCCGTCACCGGGCCGGCGATACCGCCGCCGATGACGATCGCGGTTCGTACCGTGGTCATGCTCTCTCCCTGGGGTGTCGTGGTCCGCGCAGGCGCACGGACCTGGGAGGGAGCCCGGTTATCCTCGTGTTTGCCGCTTCGGGCCGGGCGCCTTCCCAGGTGTCGGTTCGGGGTAGGGGCTCCGGCGGGGTGTTGGCGCACCCCGCCGGAGCCGTCCGTCAGTCGGTGGGGTCGGGTGTCTGGCCGGTGCTGGTCCCTTCCGCCAGCCTGGTGAGCTCGGCCGGCATCTCGCCGGTCTCGTGGAAGGCCCGCCAGGTGTCGAGCCCCGGGTAGCTCCCGGAGGTCAGCTCGACGAGCAGCGCCCGTAGCCACGCGGCCTCCGCGTCGCGCATGGCCAGGTCGTACTCGGTCTCCACCAGGAACAGGCGGGGAATCTCCCGCAGGTGGGCGTCGAGGGTCTCGCGGTCCCGACGCAGCGCGCCGTCCAGCCGGTCGAGTCGCTGCCGGAGCAGGTCGGTGGCCTCGTCGGGATGTAGGGCGGCAAGGACGGACAGCCCGGCCCGGAAGCGGGGATGCTCCGGCATCGGTGTGGAGACCAGCTCACGGGCCCAGTCGACCAGCTCCGCCCGACCCGCGTCGGTGATGCGGTAGACGGTGCGTTCTGGGCGGCGGCCCTCGCGGACGCTCTCCACCGCCTCGATCAACTGATGTTTGTCGAGGTTGCGGATCACCGTGTAGAAGGAGCCCCACTTGATCTCCATGTCCTGGTCCTTGCCCCAGGCGCGGAGTGTGGTGGCCAACTCGTACGGGTGCATCGGCCGCTGGACCAGAGCGGAGAGCACGGCCAGTGCCAGCAGGTTGCCGACCTTGCGCCGTTTCGCCACGACGCCCCCATTCACTCGTTAGCGATTACTCGCAGGCGAGTATAGGCCTCCGGCGCCCGAGCCGGTACCGGGCCGCAACAGCCCGCTCACGCGGTCGGCCTACGATCACGGGGTGGAGGAAGATATCCGGCGGATCGGGATCATGGGTGGCACCTTCGACCCGATCCACCACGGGCACCTCGTCGCGGCCAGCGAGGTCGCCGACCGGTTCGGCCTGGACGAGGTGGTGTTCGTCCCCACCGGGCAGCCGTGGCAGAAGGCCGACGAGCCGGTCAGCCCCGCCGAGGACCGGTACCTGATGACTGTCATCGCCACCGCCTCCAACCCCCGCTTCCAGGTCAGCCGGGTCGACATCGACCGCAGTGGGCCGACCTACACGGTCGACACCCTGCGCGACCTGCAGGCCGAGTACGGCCCCAAGGTGCAGCTGTTCTTCATCACCGGAGCGGACGCTCTGCAACGCATCCTGTCCTGGAAGGACCTGGACGAAATCTTCGAGTTGGCCCACTTCGTGGGCGTGACCCGGCCCGGTTTCCCGCTGACCGACAAGCACCTCCCGGCGGACACCGTCAGCCTGATCCAGGTGCCGGCGATGTCCATCTCGTCGACCGACTGCCGTGCCCGGGTCGCCCGGGGTGAACCGGTCTGGTACCTGGTGCCCGACGGTGTGGTGCAGTACATCGCCAAGCGGAGCCTCTACCAGCGCTGAGCCCGCCCGGTATGCCCCTGTTCGTGCGTGGAACCGACCAGAACTGCGCGGTCGGTGCGTCGCCGGGTGTGAGACGCTTGGAGGATCGCACGCTTGATCGAAGGAGAACGGTGACAGTTTCCGAACGCGCTCACGAGCTGGCTGTCGCGGCCGCCCAGGCCGCCGCCGACAAGAAGGCGCAGGACATCACGATCATCGACGTCGGCGACCAGCTCGCCATCACCGACGCGTTCGTGCTCGCCGCCGCCCCCAACGAGCGTCAGGTGCTGGCCATCGTCGACGCCATCGAGGAGAGCCTGCTGGAGCTGCCGGAGAAGGCGAAGCCGGTCCGGCGCGAGGGCGAGCGTGGTGGCCGCTGGGTGCTGCTCGACTACGTCGACATCGTGGTGCACGTCCAGCACACCGAGGAGCGCGAGTTCTACGCCCTCGACCGCCTCTGGAAGGACTGCCCCACCATCCCGTTCGTCGACCGCGACCTGGTCGAGGCCGACGCCAGCGGGTCCGCCGCCGCAGAATGACCAAGCTGATCGTCTGGCGGCACGGCAACACCGACTGGAACGCCGCCAACCGCGTCCAGGGGCAGACCGACGTACCCCTCAACGAGCTGGGTCGCGACCAGGCCCGCGCCGCCGCGCCGCTGCTCGCGGCGCTGCGCCCCGACGCCATCGTGGCCAGCGACCTGAGCCGCGCCGCGGAGACCGCAGGCGCGCTCGCCGCGCTCACCGGGCTTCCGGTGCGCTCCGACGCCCGGCTGCGCGAGCGGCACTTCGGCCAGTGGCAGGGTCTGCACCTGACCGAGGTCGCCGAGCGCTTCCCCGAGGAGTACGCCCGTTGGCGGGCCGGAGACCCCGCTCCCGGCGTCGACCTGGAACCGCTGCCCGACCTTGGTGAGCGGGTCGCCGCCGCGCTGCTGGAGGCCGCCCAGGCGGCACCGGGCGGCACCGTGGTGGTCGCCACCCACGGCGGCGCCTCCCGGCAGGGCGTCGGTCACCTGCTCGGCTGGGACGCCGCCGTGCTGCGCGGCGTCGGTTCGCTGGCCAACTGCCACTGGACCGAGCTGCGCCACGACGACGTCCGGGGTTGGCAGTTGCGGGCGCACAACGTCGGCCTGATCACCGCCCCGGTCGCCGTCGACGCCGTCTGAGTCGATCCTCGCCCGGGTCGAGCGTCATCGCGCTTCGTCGTTCGGCCCCTCGATCGGCTAGCGTGCCGGGCATGCCCGTCGCGGTCGTCATCGACTCCACCGCCTACCTTCCGCCCGAGCTGGTGCAGGCGCACCGGCTGACCGTCGTGCCGTTGACAGTCGTCCTGAACGGTGCGGAGGGGCTGGAGGGGGTGGAGACCCGGCCGGCCGACGCCACCCTGGCGTTGAGTGCCCGCCGGGTCACCGCGACCACCTCCCGGCCGGCACCCGAGCAGTTCGCCCGCACCTACCGTCGACTGTTCGACGACGGCGCCGACGGGATCGTCTCGGTGCACATCTCCGCCGCGCTGTCCGGCACGGTCGAGGCCGCCCACCTGGCCGCCGCCGACTTCGACGGCCGCGTCGAGGTCGTGGACAGTCGCTCGACCGGGATGGGTCTCGGCTTCCCGGCCATCGCGGCCGCCACCGCCGCCGAGGCCGGTGCCGACCTCGCCGGTGTACGCGACGCGGCGCTCGCCGCCGTCGCCCGCACCACCGTCTGGTTCTACGTCGACACGCTGGAGTTCCTCCGCCGAGGCGGCCGGATCAACGCCGCCGAGGCGCTGCTCGGCACCGCCCTCTCCGTCAAGCCGATCATGCACATGCCGGACGGGGCGATCGTGCTGCGGGAGAAGGTCCGCACCGCCAGCCGGGGAGTGGCCCGGCTGGCGGACCTGGCCGTCGAGGCGGCCGGGGACGACGACGTCGACCTCGGGGTGCACCACCTGGCCGCCCCGCAGCGCGCCGAGGCGTTGCTCGCCGCGCTGACCGAGCGGTTCGGTGACCGGCTGCACGACACGTACGTCTCCGAGGCCGGCGCTGTCGTCGCCGCCCATGCCGGCCCGGGTCTGGCCTGCGTCGTCGTGCACCGTCGACCGGCCGGCTGACCCGCTCTGTTAGCCTCGGTGGGCGCCCCAGATGGGCCTACCCCCCGGAGGTTCTGGCTACTTCAGCCACCACGCCGAGATCGACGCGATGCGCGCGTCTCTCGTGCGGGATCCGGGGCGTCGGCGCCCTCGGGGTTTTGTCATCGGTGTGGCTGGCTGAGGTCGTCGGCCTCCGGTCGGGTCTGCGGATCGACCGGGAAGAAGACGCTACAGATGACTGTCACGTTCAACCACACCATCGTCGCCAGCAAGGACAAGGACGCCTCGGCCGCCTTCTACCGAGAGCTGTTCGAGCTGCCGGAGGCGCCGTCGTGGGGGCCGTTCGTCAACGTCCAGTTGGACGGGGGCGTACTGCTCCAGTTCGCCGAGCCACCGGTGGACATCCAGATGCAGCACTACGCGTTCCTCGTCGACGACGACTTGTTCGCGCGGTGTCTGACGTTCGTCCAGGGGCGCGGCATCACGTACTGGGCCGACCCGCAGCTCAAGCGGGAGGGGGAGACCAACACCGAGCACGGTGGGCGGGGCTTCTACTTCTTCGACCCGGCGGGCCACGCGATCGAGATCATCACGCGGCCGTACCTGTGATTGTCGAGCGGACGACGTCGGTGCAGGAGGCTGCGACGTCGGTCTGACCGCGCACCCATAGCAGATCGTGGCGTGATCAGGGCGTTGTCCACAGTGGCGCTGGTCGTCCACAGGGACGGCGGCGACAGGCCGCGCTGCGGTGTCCGCCGCCCTAGCGTCGCCCTGTGTCGCACGACGAGGAGACAGAGGTACGCCAGCGTCTGCGCCGGCTGACGGAGGCGGCTGTCGTGCCGCCGCCCCGGCCCGGGGCACCGCTCGGCGGCCTACCCGTGGGTGGTGCCGCGCCGACGGGCGTACCCCCGGTTGGCGTGCTGCCATCCCGGGCGGCCGGGTCGCTCGCGGAGCCGGCGTCTGATGGGCTCCCGGCCGAGTCGGAGTCGCGACTGGTCGGCCCGGGGGCGTTCGACCCGGGGCGACGCGGCGTACGGGCGTTGGCGGTTGTCGCCGCGGTGGTGGTGCTGGCGGCCGCCGGCTGGGCCTGGCGGTCCCGGCCGCAGTCGGAACCGGTCGTACCGCCGGTCAGCGAGGCCGCGTCGGCCGCTCCGGCGGCCGACCCCGGCCCGTCCGGCTCCGGTGAGCTGGTGGTGGCGGTCGCGGGCAAGGTCCGCAAGCCCGGGTTGGTACGGCTACCGGCCGGGTCCCGGCTCGCCGACGCCGTGCAGGCGGCCGGCGGCGCGTTGCCCGAGGTCGACGTGGCGCTGCTCAACCCCGCTCGCAAGGTCACCGACGGCGAGTTGATCGTGGTCGGGGTGACGCCTGCGCCGGCCGCGGTCGGCCCGGCGGCCGGCGGGGCGGCAACGCCCGCCGGTCCGCTGAACCTCAACACCGCCACGTTGGCCCAGCTCGACGCGCTGCCCGGGGTCGGGCCGGTGCTCGCCCAGCGGATCCTCAGTCACCGCGACCAGCACGGCGGGTTCAAGGCCGTCGGCGACCTGCGCCAGGTCGACGGGATCGGCGATGCCCGGTACGAGCAGCTCAAGGATCTGGTGACGGTGTGAGTGGCGCTGGTCCGGGGGCGTCTAGCGGCGTGGGCGTCGGGCAAACCCCCACCTCCCCGCCGGATCTGCGGCTGGCCGGCCTGGCGGTGGCCACCTGGCTCACCGCGCTCGCCGGCCTTCACCTCGGCGCCCGTCCCCTGGTGGTGGTCGCCGGTGCGGCAGCCGGCGCGACGGCGGTGAGCACCCTGCACCTACTCGGCCGCCTCGGTCGGCCCCGGGCCGCCTTCCGCCGTCACGGCTGGATCGTCGTCGCGGTCGGCCTTGGCGTGGTCTGCGGCGCGGCGGCCACCGCGTCCCGGCTCGCCGTTCGGGACGCGCCACCGATCCGCGCCCTCGCCGAGCAGCGCGCGTCGGTCACCGCCGACCTGGTTGTCCGCGACGATCCGCGTCCGATCCGCGGCGCCGGGCGGCCGGGCCTGCTGTTGGTGTCGACGGAGTCGGTCCGGCTCACCGGCCCGGACGGCCGGCGGATCCAGGCGTCGGTACGGGTGCTCGTCCTGGCGACCGACCCGGCCTGGCGGGGCCTGCTGCCCGGGCAGCGCCTCAGCGCCGACGGCCGGCTCGGCCTTCCGCGCGGTGGCGACCTCACCGCAGCCGTGCTCAGCACCAACGGGCCGCCGGAGCGGCACGGTGTGTCGTCCTGGGCGCAGCGGGCCGCCGGGTCGCTACGGGCCGGCCTGCAACGAGCCTGCGCCCCGCTGCCCGACGACCCGGGTGGGCTGCTCCCCGGGCTGGTGGTGGGGGACACCAGCCGGTTGCCGCCCGCCGTCGAGGCGGATTTCCAGGCCACCGGAATGACGCACCTCAATGCCGTTTCGGGGAGTAATGTCGCGATTGTCGTAGGGGCGGTGTTGTTGCTGGCCCGCTGGGCACGCGCTGGCCCGTGGCTCGCCGTCGGGCTGTGTGGGGTCGCGCTGGTGGGCTTCGTCATCCTGGTCCGCCCGTCGCCGAGCGTCGTACGGGCCGCGACGATGGGAGCGATCGGCCTCGCGGCGCTGGCCGCCGGTCGGCCCCGAGCCGCGCTGCCCGCGCTTGCCGCCGCCGTCACCGTGCTGGTGCTGGTCGACCCGGAGTTGGCCGGTGATCCCGGGTTCGCGCTCTCCGTGCTGGCCACCGGCGGCCTGTTGCTGCTCGCGCCACGCTGGCGGGACGGCTTGCGTCGACGCGGCGTACCGGCGGGGCTGGCCGAGGCGCTGGCCGTGCCGGCGGCGGCGCAACTGGCCTGCGGTCCGGTCGTCGCCGGGATCTCCGGCACGGTCAGCCTACTCTACATGCTGGACCGGACAACAGGTAGGATCGTAGCGTGACTGACCTGGCGCAACTGCTCGCCACCCCTGGCGAATCCCTGGACGGCATCGCCATCTCTGGCGACGAAGCCCGCGCTCAACTGGGCGTTGAGCTGTACCCACTGCCGGTGCAGACGCTTCGCGGCCTATGGGTTGCGATCTATCTACGCATCTCCGACGACAAGGCCGAAGACCTGAAGGGCGTGCGCCGTCAAGCGGTCGACACTATCCGGCACGTCCTGCATAGGGGCGCTGCCGGAGTAGTGATCTATGAGGAGAACGACACCAGCGCGTTCCGCAAGAAGCGGATTCCCCTCACGGACGGCGAAGGGAATCGGTACTTCGTCTGGCGAGTGATTCGGCCTCGCTGGCAGGCCATGCTGTCGTCGCTCCGCTCTGGAGAGCAGAAGGCTGCGGCTGTGCACGACATCGACCGACTGGCCCGCGACCCCCGGGACCTGGAGGACGCGATCGAGCTGGCCGAGTTCGTTGGCCGGCGCTTCGAGGGCGTCACCGGCTCACTCGACCTGAACAGTGACAACGGTCGGGCGATGGCTCGCGTGATGGTGGCGATGGCCAACAAGGCGAGCGCCGACACCTCCCGCAGGACCAAGCGGAAGCACCGGGAGCTAGCCGAGGAGGGCGTGCCAGTCGGGTCGCAGCGGCCCTTCGGGTGGAAGGCCGACAAACTCACGCTAGAGCCGGCCGAAGCGAGCGAGATCCGCACGGCAGTCATGAAGATCCGTGGGGGCGTCAAGCCCACCGGCATCATGGCCGACTGGCAGGACCGGGGCATCCTCACCCCGCACGGCAATACCTGGCGATGGTCGCCGTTCATGTCGATGCTGCGCAACCCGCGCCTCTGCGGGTTCCGCAGTCGGCAGGTGAGAGAGGTGAAGGAGACCGGAGCCGTCCACGATCGCTGGGAGATCGTGAAGAGGGCGGACGGCACCGAGGTCGTCGGGAAGTGGGAGAAGATCATCGACCGCGAGGAGTGGGAGGATCTTGTTGCGAAGATCGGCAAGGCGTCCACTCCGGCGGGCAGCTACGACGAGGGCGGCCGAAGGAAGTATCTGCTGACCGGCCTCGTCCGCTGCGGCAGGTGCCCTGGGCACCCGAATATGTCGGGCGGGCGGACGACCGTCAAGGGCGACCAGGGCTACTGGCGGTATAAGTGCGAGTCCCGGCTTGATGGCGGCTGTGGAGGCAACACGCGCCACATGGGCAAGGTCGACGAGCTGATTACCAAACTGGTATTCCAGCATCACGATCGGCTCATGGCGGCTGCGGGGCAGACGCCACAGGACCCGGACCCTGTTGACACAGCCCGACTCGCGGAGATCGACGAGCTGCTAGCCGACCTGTACTCGGGCTGGAAGGCCAAGAAGGTGCCGTCCTCGGACTACTTCACCATGCGGCAGGATCTCGCCCGAGAGCGCGAGGAGCTGGTGGCCGCGAACGCTGCCACGGAGAGGAGCGCGATCAGCCGGACGGTGGCGGAAGATGTGCGGCACCGATGGGACTCCGCCCCCGTGGCGGAGAAGTCAGCGTTCCTGTCCCGCTACCTTCGCGCAGTGATCATCATGCCGATCGAGCCGGTCTGGAGCGAGCGGAGCCGGAAGATGGTTCGGCCGTGGGCCTTCAACCGCGACCTGATCGAGCCAGTCTGGCTCTGACCGCAGAACGCAAGAAGCCCCCCAGCGATGCTGGGGGGCTTCGTCATGCGTTGGGCTGCTGGCGTTGGACCCTGACGCCGAGTGCGGCGTTGGCTGCGGCCCACTGTTCCCACGTGGGCGGAGGCACGCGGGCGAGTTGGCGCTCGATCCACTCCTGATCAAGCTCATCCTCGGTCTTCTCCCGGACGGACGGCACTGCGACGGAACTCCTTGCTCTGGGGGTGGACGACGAAGCCCCGAGACCGGCCACCTCGCGGTGAACCAGCCTCGGGGCTGTTCCGTCAGGCGTATCCGTTGGCCACGAGCCAGAGGACCCAGTAAGCGGCGGCTACCAGCGCCACGCTGGCGAGGACGACGTAGGCGGTAGCGATGACCAACAGGCGCAAGAGCTGGGCGATCACTGGGCCACGACCTTCACGATGTTGCGGACGTTCTGGATGGTCACGGGCTTCGGCGCGTCGCGGTACTCCTCGACGTAGTCCTTCAGCACGCCAGGGACGTAGCGCGACTCGTGCTGCCTGCGACCCTCGTGGGCGGCCCTGTTCCGCGCCGAGTAGTACGGCTCGTTCATGGCGTAGGGGTACCGGCGGTCCATCTCCTCCTCGGAGACCACCTCTCCGGTCTCCTTGTGGGTGAAGACGTAGTGGGACCGGATCTCCCAGTGCTTGTCGCTGGCGTACGGGTCGATGCCCTTGCCAGTCCGTTTGTCTCGGTACCGGGAGCGCTGGTAGCTGGAGTCCCAGCGCGAGCCGCGGGCCCGCTCGATGCTCGCCGTCTTGCCGTTGTAGGAGACGAGCTTGCCCAACACCATCTGCACCGACCGCCCGGACATCTGCGGGTAGATGACCTGGTCGCCCGGCTCGATGACTTGGCCGAGGATGTCCTTCAAGACCGTCTCGCCGCTCACGCCGCCACCTCGACGTGTTCAGGTTGCAGTATCGCGGCGGCCTGATCGCTCAGGGCCTTCTGCTGGTCCTCCCAGTAGAGGCTGACGTGCCGGATCTCGCCGCCGGAGAAGCGGGCGATGCGGTCCAGCTCGGGGATCAGCCGATCCATGTTCGGGTGGGCCAGGGCCTTGTCCGTGACGTAGATGTTTCGGGCTCGCCGGCCCTGGAGGGCGTAGACGACGTTCGCGGAGAAGACGTCACGCTCCCCGAACTGCGGGTACTCGGCGGCTTCCTTGAGCCATCCGACGATCAGGATGTCGCCGAGCGGCGGGAAGATCGGCTGCTCGTTGCTCTCGGTGCTCACTGCTCGTAACTCCCGGTAACGTCGATGGGGATGCCCGCGACCAGCTCGATCTTGATGTCGGGCGGGTCGTAGGTGTGCGTGCTGCGGATGCCGCGCAAGGCGGCCTTGAGGTTGGGCTCGCCGATGTAGGCGCGGACCTCGTCGCGTCGGTTGAGCTTGTTCCAGTGCAGGCTGACGATGAAGACGGCGATCATCAGCGCCGCTCCCCAACGCCGAAGCCCAGCCAGAACAGGCCGGCGGCAACGATGACCGGCAGGTCGAAGACGAGGCCGATGGCCACGAGGAAGACCCCGTAGAGGATGATCACTGCGCCAGCTCCTCGATGTTGTTTCGCGCCTCGGCCGCCATCTCCTCGATCCGGCGGATGTTCGCCAGCGCCGCGTCCCGGTCGCCCCGGAAGCTCTTGTCCAGCGACCAGACCCGCTGAGCCAGGTTGCGGAAGGCGGTCTGCGCGAGAACGTCCAACACCGAGCGGTGCTTGGCCGGCAGGAGTTCGGCCCCGTAGTAGTTGCCGACCAGCCGCAGCGACCCACGGTTGTATCGCCGGCCGTTGGCCAGGACGATCTGGGTCTTGGTCAGGCGCTCGATGGTGGTCAGCGCGACGCTGCCGTTGTAGCCGTTGCTGTACTCGGCCACGGCCGCCCCCTCGACAACCCAGGAGCGGTCCTGGTAGTACGGGTCGTTGTGGATCACGGGGCCACCCGCCCGTACTTCTCGAAGGCGGCGTGTACGGCCGGCAGCTTCGCGGCGAGGTGCGCCTCGATGCCGTCCGCCACTAGCTCGATCTCCGCCTGCGGGTGGCTGGTCAGCGTCGCGTAGTCCCGGCCGCTGGTGCGGAGGCTGAGGAAGTGCATCATGGCCCGCGCGTTGAGCGTGACGTATGCCGAGGTGTAGATGCCCACCCCGAGCACGTCACGGGCCAACTCCCGGGCGATGCCGGCGTTCAGCATGGCCTGGTAGCTCCGCCAGGCGTACTCGCTCGCGGCGGTGGTCTGCCAGACGTACGTCAACCACTGGTCGGCGCTGCCCGGCTGGAACCGGTACGCGCCCGGCTTGCCCGCCTGCACCAGGTGCCGGTCCCGGTCGGCCAGGAAGAAAACCGGCTCCAGCACGGAGTACCGCCCGGACCACTCGCTGATCGAGGTGTGCCGGTGCTTGGCCATCTGCCGCAGGACCCGGAGCGGGGCCTCGATGTAGAAGGTGCCGTAAGCGTGCTCGAACGGCACTCCGTGGCGCTCGCGGGCCAGGAAGTTGATGAAGCCCTCGCGGGCCGCTGAGTCCATGTCGCCGCCGGTCCGCTTGATGCTGGCCTTGGCCATGCGGATCACCTTGGCGTCGTCGCCCATCCAGTCGTCGAGCCGGACCGTCACGTCCGACCGGTAAGTCACTGCGTCGGTCACGCCGCCACCCCCATCACCCTGTAGAAGGTCTGCTTGCTCTCGCTGGTCAGGTGGAACAGGCCGTCCGGGCACTCGTAGGCGCGGCTCTCGCGGACCATGCCGCGCCGGCTCGGGGCCTTCTCGAACGTCCTGTCCCGCTTGGCCTGCGCTCTGCCGAGGGCCTTGTCGGCGTCGTGTTCGTCATGGAAGCCGCGCTTCCCGCACTGCGGGCACCAGCTCCAATCGATCGTTGTCTTGCCCATCTCTGATCCCCCACTTACTTCTTGAACTTGAGGCAGTCCTCGCAGCTCACGCACCCACCACGCGCGCTGCCGTCTTGCAGGTGCCAGACCTGGTCGTGCTTGCAGGTCTTGCAGTAGCCCGGCCAGTCCTTGCCCTCGTTGAAGGCGAGGAGGCGACCGGGGCTGTAGAGCTTCACCGTCCGAGCGGCACCGCCGAACCCGACCTTCTTGAAGGTCTGGAGGGCTTCGCTCTCGGAGGCGAACGGTCCGAAGGGGAGCCAGTGCGGGGAGTCCTCGCTCAACTTGCTGCCCAGCGCGTACCAGTCGCGCATCCAGAGGATGTCGGCCGACTCCTTCAGCAGGGCCTTGGCCATCTGCTCCGGGTTGTCGTAGTCGTCGCTGGTCAGGATCGAGACGAGGCGCTGTACCTCGTCCTTGCGCGGAGTGATCCGCACTCGCTACCTCCTCGTCGCTGGCAGGGCCCAGCCCCACGCCGAGCCCTGCCAGCCTTGCAGTATCAGACGTGCGTGATCTCGTAGTTCGTGAAGTAGAAGTGCAGCCCGCCCTTGTGGAGGCGCACCCTGACCAGCTTGCGGTTGATGCCCGGCTCCACGCCGACGACCTCGCCCCGCTCGCCGAGCCGGATGCCCCAGAAGAACTGCCGCACCACCTCGACCTCGTCCCCCTGTCGGAAGCGGCTCGGGTCCAGGATCTCCGGGTTGAGCACCGCCACCGGGGCGAAGACCGCGAGGCTGAAGGCGGAGAAGTCCAGTCCGCCGATCCCCTTGAACCGCCCGTCCTTGGCCTTGGTGAACTCGTCACCCTCGGCGTCGCGGACGATGGACCCAACGGGCAGATCGTGCAGCTCGTCCCACGTGCTGAGCTGGGCGATTGCGATCTGAGCCACCGCGCACCTCCTCTCTTGCCGGAGTCCCGGCGTCGATGTCAACGTTACAGTATCAGCCCTGAAACTGCAAGGCTGGCATCAGTCGCAGTCGTCGGCGCAGGCCACCAGGCCGGCGGTCGCCAGGGTGGCCACGGCCACCAGGGTAAGAACTCGCTTCACTTGCCGAACCTCCTGCTGATCAGTCCCGCCAGCCAGTCCGTCTGGCCGGTCAGGAAGTCGAGACCCGCATCGTTGCGGATCTCGTAGTCGGTAGCCCGGTCCAGCAACTCGTTCTCGCTGACGTGCGGGTCCGGGGGAAGGTCGGGGCGGATCACTCGCACCAGCAGACCGCCAGCGCGCCGGATCGCCTCGGCCTCGTTGTGGAACCGGACGTCGGTGATGACGACACCGCGGATGTCGGCCTCGACGTCGTCCATGACGGGCCGAATCCAGAAGTACGGGTCGATCTCGCGGACCGCCTCCGTGGCGAGGCGCTGGAGGAAGCGACGCACCTCGGGGAACTGCTTCGCGCTCTCCCAGCCGCAGGCGTTGACCAGCTCGCCCAGCCGTTCCCCATCGAACGAGACATCCACCAGCGGATCGATCGCCAGGGCTAGCCTGCGGACGTTGTCGCCGAAGGCGTACCGGACGTAGCCGTGTCGCTCGACGAGCCGTGCACCAACGGTGTCCTTGCCGGCCCGACTGCGGCCGAGCAAGCCAACCAGCGGACGGGCCATCAGGCGATCACCGCCGGCTGCTTGACCACGATGTGCGAGAGACGCACGCAGGCGTCCTCGCCGCAGTTGACGGTGACGCGCTCACCCTCGGCGAGGGGACCGTTGGCCAGCTCCCAGAAGACCCGGCGGACCGGCTTGTTCCAGCCCTCGTGCTGCGCCTGCGGCACGCCTCGGGCGAAGGACCCGGTCCAGATCCAGTGCTCCTCGGTCTTGCGGACGCGGGCCCAGATCCGGTCCAGCTCGGTGTCCCCGTCGTACTGGGCGGCGCTGCGCGGCTTGGTCAGGGTGTACTTGCGGATCGGGACGTCCGCCATGACGTCGTTGTACCGCTTGAACCGGTAGAGGTGCGTCGAGCAGAGGCCCAAACCCCCCTTGCCCTCGTTGACGCACTGCTCGCCCTTGCTGTTGGTAACCACGCACTGCGGCTTCATGGTGTTTCGGTTCTCCTTGCGTTGATCAGGCGATGTAGTCGGCGACGGGGGAGGTGCCGAGGTATCTGGCCCGCCCCTTGGCGAAGGCGATCTGCTTGCGGCCGTGGAGGATGTCCTCGCTGCGGGCGGCGAAGGTCGAGACGTAGAAGCCGGCCTCGGTCAGGCGCTCCCCCCAGCCGGTGAACCAGCGGGCCAGGCTCGCCTTGTTGATGAAGCCGAAGTAGTGGTCGACGGTGAAGCCGTTGTCCGAGGTGATCCCGTCCAGTTGCCCGGCGGGGTGCGTGGTCGGCGAAGCGTGGATCTTGCACAGCTCGCGGATGATCTTGTTCCGCTTGAAGTCCATCGGGTAGTTGTTGTAGGGCCCGCGTCCGTCCCGGTCCTCGATGCGGTAGACGATCACTTCGCCAGCGGGGGTCACCTCGGGCTTGTCGCCCTCGGGCAGCATGCCCACGGCCTCGCGGCCGGCGAGGGTCACGAACATCGCGTGCTTGTAGAAGCCGCTGGTCGCGCGCTCCTCGACCCAGCCCTCCCGCTCCATCACGGCCAGCGTGCGGGGGTGAACGTTGGGCCGGATGATGCCGCCCATGCTGATCGCGTCCAGCAGCTCGCGCTTCTGTGCGGCGCTCGGTTTAGCCATCGTGTCAGCCTTCCAGTATTGGATCTTGGCAGCCATCTTCAGCGAGGGGATGCCACCCCCTCGGACGCCCCGGAGGGCGTTTCGGCATCAGAGCGTCTTGATCCAGACCCGGTCTTCGTCGGCGACGTTGTAGACGCCCTCCATGTAGAGAGCGAAGTCGCTGATGACCTGCGCGTCCTCGATCTCGCGGACGTACCAGTGAAGCGTGCTGCCCTCGCCGTGGATCTCGTACCACTCGCTCGCCTTGATCGCCTCTACGAAGGCGTTCCGGCGGGGCCCGAAGTCGCCGTCCACGATCTCGGGCGCGTGCGTCAAATTGATCTCGTCCAGCCAAACCGGCATGTCGTGCTCCTCGTTCGTTGATCACTATGTCAGCCTTGCAGTATCGATGTCAAGGGAGGGGCCCGGCCGAATCGCCGGACCCCGCTCCCTACTACCGCTCGCTTCCTACACCAGCGCCCGGACGATCGTCTCGCGCTCGATCATCCGCACCTGGTAGCCCTGCTCCTTCAGTGCGGCGACGGCGCGCTCTGCCTTGGCCGCATCCCTGGTGACCGTTCCGCCTCGATCGAAGCCGTAGCTCTGCCAGGGGCCGCCCGGCTGCCTGGACTCCACGGACCACTCGAAGGTGTGCAGCAGCTCGCCGGCCTTCGGTTCGGGCTCGATAACACGGATGCCCTCCCGGGCCAGGAACGCCTTGGCCTCGTCGACTGCGCCCTCTTCGTCGGTCGGGTCGGTGGTCGACAGGATCTCGTCCAGGTTGGCCTGCTGGCCGTTGCTGTACCGCAGGAACCATCCCGAGTTGGTCGGGTCGCCGAACTGGTCGTAGAGCACCAGCGCCGCGCCGTGTTCGGTCTCGATCACCTGGCCCTCGGTCATCGCTCGATCCATACTCGGTCCATGTCCGCGTAGTCGTAGAGCACGTCCCACGGGTCGTCGAAGGCGTCGGGGGACTGCGCGTCCTCCAGCTCCTCGACCACCTGGTGAAGCTCGCTACCCTCGCCGGCTTCGCGGTACCACTGACTGGCCTTCAGCCGGCGCACGATCTCGTCGCGGCGCTGGGCGAAGCCGAGATCCTGGTTGCCCCAGACCCCGACCAGGTCAATCCTGTACCGCCAGCCGTCGCGGGTCGCGGCACGGTTGCGGATCTCGTGCCCCTGCTCCGTGACTTCGCGGAGCATCCCCACCACCTGCCCGGCGAACTTGTCGTATGAGCTTGTCATGACCTCACCTCGTCCTCGGCCAGCAGTTTCGCCGCGTGGGCGATGATCACCAGCAGGTCGGCCCGGGTGAGCGCCATCTCGGCCCGCCGCTCATGGCCATCCATGGCCAGCAGGAACACACCCCGCTCGATCTCACTGCGCGCCAGGAATACCGCGCCTTCCCCCGTTGCCAGCGTCAGAGCCCTCGGCGTGTCGTTGTCCAGCAGATTCAGCCCCGTCTGGTCACTGCTCACGCCTCCTCCTCGACCTGCTTGAGCAAGTCACGAACCTCGACGAGCATCTGCGACAGCGAGGCGTGAGCCATGATGCCCTCGTGTGCGGCGGCGGCCACAGCGGCGGCCCGTAGTGCCTCCTCGGCTTCGCGGAGGGTGGTGGCCAGGCCGGGCGTGACCCCCGTGATGGCCTGGTCGCCGACGCTGTACGGCTGACCGCTCTCGTTGTGGGTCAGCCGGTACAGGTAGTAGTCGCCGCCTTCCTTCGGGTTGGTGACGTCGTCCCGGCCGCGAACGGTGAAGGTCCCCGACCAGAACTGGACGGTGACCGTGTCGCCCCTCTCAGCGATCATGCTCTGTCCTGTCTCTCATGGCAGCCATCTTCAGGAGCAGGATGCCACCCCTGCCCGACGCCGGCCCACCCCCTCGACGGGCCGGCGTTTCGGCTTCTGGGCTGATCAGCCCTCGACAGCCGGACGAATCAGCTCCTCGGCGACCAGTTCGGCGGCCTCGCGCGCCTCGCCCCAGGTCTTGCCCTTGTCCTGTTCGCGCTGCGCCCTCTGGAGGTAGGTAACGGCGTCCCGCTCCAGCATGTCCCCGTAGACCTCGGCCAGGGAGCTGACGCTTCCCCGGAACTTCCGGTGCCGCCCCTCGCCGGCCAGGGCTAGGGCCTCGCCCACCACGCAGCCGGTCTCGGCGCGCGGATCGTTGGCCCGGATGAACCCGAACCAGCTCTGGTCGATCGGCTCGTAGTAGCACATGTCCAGCGGGTTGAGGTTGTAGACGAAGCCCTCGCCCCGCGCCTCCACGGCCTGCTTCAGCAGCTCGCGGGCCCGCTCCAGGGTGACCGGCTTAGCGACTCGGCCGGTCGGTGCGGTCACGGTCTGCTCGGTGGTCGTGGTCACTCGCATCACTCCATGTGTCGTGGCAGCCATCTTCAGGAGGGGCATGCCAAGCCCCCCGACCCCCCTGGGTGGGAGGTTTCGGCGCGGTTAGCTGATGGCCTTGCGGCCGGTGGCGATGCGAGTCCCGCCGATGTCGGCCCGGTTGCCGGCGTCCATGCCGACCCCATAGCCGGCCCCGACCGGCCGCGAGGAGCTTGAAGCGCGAGCGTTGGGGAACTTCTCCTCGTAGGCCCGCGAGACCAGCTCCGCCTTGGTCACCAGGACCAGCGCCACCGAGGGTCCGCTGCCTTGCGGGGCCTCTTGCGCTTCCTGCCGGGCGCGGGCCTCGGCCTGCTCGATCCGGGGGACGACCGTCGTGCGGAAGCCGTCCATGTAGTCGCGCTTCCACTTCTTCGGCTGAGCCCAGGCGAGCGGGTCGCGCGAGTAGTCCCAGGTCTGGAACCGGAGCGCCTGGACCAGCAGGCTCGTGTAGATCAGTTCGACCCGTTCGAGGTCCGACTCCATCCCGACCAGAACGAGCACCTGATCGCCGGTCGCCTTGCCCTTCCTCCGCTGGATGCGCGCCCCCTTGACTCCCAGCGCCTCGGCGATGGAGTACAGGAGCAGGGCCTTGGCCATGGCGTACGGGCCGGGGACCGTGATCCGCTTGTCGCCGATCGCGTCGCTGGTCGGGTCGCTCGCGGCGAGTAGCGCCCGGTCGACGCCGTACTTCGCCATCAGCTCGGTCGCCTTGGCCATGAACGCCTCGGCCTCCGGCTTCGTCGCGGCCGGGTCCTCCGCCTTGGCGAGAAGCCCTCGGATCGTGGCGAGCTTCTTCTCCGACGCTTCACTCATGCGTGTCAACCTTCCAGTATTGGCAGCCATCATCAGGAGGGGCATGCCAAGCCCCCCGACCCCCGAAGGGGTTTCGGCTTGTTACTCGGCAGTCACCTTCTCGGGGATCAGGACCGGGTCGGCCAGGGGCCGCGTCGTCACCACATAGGGGTCGGACAACGTCCCGTCCATGTAGCGCAGCCGGACCGCCTCCCCGACCTTCAGCGCCGCCCCGAAGGGCTGGCCACCATCCCAGGTCCCGGTGTTCGTGCCGTTGTTGGTGATGGCGATCGACTCGGCCGACAGGAGTACGGTCACCGGTTCGTCGGTGGCGTTGTGGTTGGGATCGAGGTACTTCCCGTCGCCCCCGTCGATCCGCCCGTACTGGCCGTAGCGGACGGGCTCCCCGTTGCGGGGATTCGGTCGGCCGGTGTTGTCCCACACCTGGACCCGATGCGGGTACTGCCGGTTGTGCAGACCCTTGCCGCTCACCTCGTGGACGAACACGCCCCGGTGCGTGATCCCGTAGGTCCGCTTGTCGGCGCTGGCCTCGATCACGTCGATGATCTGGTGCATGCGTGTCAACCTTCCAGTATCGGCAGCCATCTTCAGGAGGGGCATGCCAAGCCCCCCGACCTCCCTGGAGGGGAGGTTTCGGCGTTGGTGTCAGGCGGCCAGCTCGTTGCTCGATCCGAGTGCGGACGAGACCTGGACCGAGAACTGCCTCGACCGATCGGCCTGGCGCAGCTTCTTGCGCAGCTCCGCTTCTGCTCCGTCGATCGCGGACCCGGCCAGCGCTTCGTAGTGCATGTTGTCGGTCGCCCCGCTGATCGGCGGCAACCCAGCGGCCCTCCACAGGCGGAAGTAGAGGCCGGTGCCGGCCATGTTCAGCGGCCCGACCAGGCTGGTGTCTCGCAACACGGCGATGCACTCGGCAGCCGTGCCCGGTCGCGTGTCCTCGTTGCGCGCCACCCGATTGAGCAGTTCCCGGCAGTGCGCCCGGTACAGCAGCTCCGAGCGCATGAGCAGGTCATGCTGCGGCTGGAGCAGGATGAAGCTGTGGTAGATCCGGTCGGCCGCGTCCGGGTGCCTGCGCTGCGCCGCCTGGATCTCGTCCTCGGACCACCCCATCGCCTCGAATAGCGGGGCGAGGCCGTCCTCCAGGTCTGCGACCTCGGGCAGGACAGTGTCAGTCATCGTGTCAACCTTCCAATATCAGCAGCCATCATCAGGGGTGGGATGCCAACCCACCCGACGCCTCCCGGCGTTTCGGCATGCCGGGCCCCGCCCCCTCGACAGGGCCCGTCACATCGCTATTCCTGGTCGAACTGGGCGAGCTTCGCCGCCCACTCGTCGCGGATGCGGATCTGCGACGCCAGCTCCTCCCGCGCGCCGCCTACCCGGTTCTCCTGCGCGCTCAGCTTCCGCGCGACCTTCAGCCGCTCGCTCTCGCGCTCCCACCCGGGGTGGGCCTTGTCGAACGCCTCCAACGCCTGGCGCTCGATCTCCCGAAGCGAGTCGTACGCCTTGGTGTCGTAGCCGACCTTCGCGTCCCGGTCGTTACGGAAGCCGCCCCGGTACAGCTCGTCGGTCGCGGACACCCAGCGCAGCGGCTCGTCACTCCACCCGGCGGCGTCGTGGCGAAGGCTCTGAGTCCAGATGCGGTACTTCCGCCCCCGAACCTTGACGTAGCCGTACGGCTCGCCAGAGCCGGGTTCCGGGTCGCTGCTCACCTCCAGGCGTCCGAGGTAGACAGTCCGCCGCTCGGGGCCGTACCCGAAGGTCTCGACCTTGGCCGGCTTGACCTCGACCCAGACCGTCCCGTCCGCGATCTCGACCGGGAACCGCTCGATCCTGCTCGCAGTCATCGTGTCAACCTTCCAGTATCGGCAGCCATCATCAGGAGGGGCATGCCAAGCCCCCCGACCCCCTCGCGGGGGTTTCGGCGCTACAGCTTGTTCTCGATCAGGTCCGCGAGCTGCGCGAACGTCATCCCGCTGTCGTTGAGGCCCGCCGCGTGCCAGCGCTCCCCGTTCGAGTCGTCCGCCAGGTGTGGATTGCCGTCAGGCAGCCCTGCCCACTCCTGTACCGCAGTCGGCAGGATGGCCAGGCTCCCCGCGTACCGGTAGTCGACCGCTTGGCTCGACAGGTAGCCGACTCGCTCCGGCTCCGCGATCACGCCGTTCTTGACCGCGATATCGCAGAGCACCCCGAGGCAGCAGAACGCGTCGCCTCGCCGCAGGCCGTCCTTGCCCTGCTCGCGCTCACCCGACCGCAGCTCGGTGAGCCAGACTGCCTTGACTTCCTCGTTCATAACCATCACTCCATGCGTATCGGCAGCCATCATCAGGAGTGGGGTGCCAGCCCACCCGACCCCCGAAGGGGTTTCGGCGTTCAGCGGTAGACGCGACCCTCGGCGTCCACGTAGAAGGACTGGCCCTTGCCCTTGCCCTCGCCGATACCGCGCGTCGCGGCATCCCAGAAGCACGGGCCGGTCGGGTCGTCCTCCCCGGCGCAGTCGGGCACGCTCGGGACGGTGATCGTCGCCGGCTTGCTCTCGGCTACCCGCTGCCCGTCGTGGCACCACTGGTAGCCGACCAGCGCGCCCCCGGCGAACAGGAGCAGAGCGACCGCAGCGTCACGAATCTGTCGCATCGTGTCAACCTTCCAGTATCGGCAGCCATCATCAGGGGAGGCATGCCAAGCCCCCCGACCCCCTCGCGGGGGTTTCGGCGTCACAGGAAGTAGTCGATGACGTCCGCGATCTGCGGGAACGTCAGCCCGTAGTCATCGTTCAGCTCGGCCAGTGAGGGGTTTCCCCGCGCTCCGGTCTCCGGGGTCGGGTCGTTCTCCACGATGCCGGACCACTCGACGACCGCGAGGGGGAGCGCGGCGCTGTGCCCCTCGTACCAGTACGTGTTGCTGACCTCGCCCGCGGTCGGCTCCTCGATCACGCCATCCTTGACCGCGATGTCGCAGAGCACGCCGAGGCAGCAGAAGTCGTCACCGCGCCGGAGGGTGCCGGTCGTCTGCCCGTAGTCGCC
Organism: Micromonospora sp. WMMD961; assembly: GCF_029626145.1. Classification (NCBI taxonomy): domain Bacteria; kingdom Bacillati; phylum Actinomycetota; class Actinomycetes; order Micromonosporales; family Micromonosporaceae; genus Micromonospora; species Micromonospora sp. WMMD961. Next base: position 5,898,533 of record NZ_JARUBJ010000002.1, on the reverse strand, counting down.
CGAGCGGAGAGCGGCCGTCCAACGCGCCTTGATGCCCTGATCCATGTTCATCACTCCAAAGGTTGCGGCAGCCATCATCAGGGGAGGCATGCCAAACCTCCCGACCCCCTCGCGGGGGTTTCGGCGTACGTGCCCAGTGACCTTCGCTGTCCGCGTGATCCCGCCGGGCGGCTGTGTCAGTAGCTCTCGACTCGCACCCCGCCACGCGGACCCAGGACCAGCCGGGCGTATGGTTCGTCGCCCACGGTCCACTTCTTGCGCCCGATCCGCCTCGACGGGTACAGGTCGATCGAGGTCTCGGTGTCGACGCAGGGGCGCAGGCTCCCGCTCGACTCGCCGAGCCTGGTAACGCCGTCCTCATCGACGTCGATCACCTGGCCACGGGACGAGCTGTCCCAGTAGCCGGAGTGGTAGCGGTCGATGAGGTCGGCCTTGGCATCAGCGAGAGTCGGCCAGGACTCCCCATCCAACGGCATCTCGCCATGGGAGTAGCCGTTGCCGCCGTACCACAGTCCGAAGACTCGCATGGTGTCAACCTTCCACTATGGCAGCCATCATCAGGGGTGGGATGCCGGCCCACCCGACGCCCCGGAGGGCGTTTCGGCTTGTCAGCCTTGCAGTATCAGGCAAGGATGTAGTCCGCCTGGTAGATCGTTCGCCCCGCACCAAGGTCATAGATCGCCAGCTCACCGCGCTTGTTCGCGTCGGCGAAGGCCGCAGTGATCTCCGAGTGCACCCGGACTACGTCCAGGTACGTCACGCCCTCATGTACCCACACGCCCAGGTAGAGCCCGTGGAAGGCGACCTCCGGCAGCACCTTGGCAACCCACTCCTCGGTGAGCTTCACCAGGTCCGGCCCGGTCTCGGTGACCTTGATCCCGTGCTGACCCACCGCGTACCCGGTGGTCGGGACGCGCTGGCCCACGATCGCGGTCACCGTCCCGCCCTCACCCTGGTTGAGCAGGTCGAAGGCGATGGTGGCAGCGTCACGAGTGGTGGCCATGTCAGACTCCTCATGTGTCGTGTCAGTATTGCAGCATCACACGGACGTTCGCCGTGCTTACCGCGCCCCCATGCCAAGGTGTGAGCCTGGTAAGCCATCCCTCCGGCGGTTGAGGCCATCAAGGGGACGCTTCAGGGGGTACGGGCAGTCAGTCTGCGCACCGTGGCCGGATCGAGCGCATCGCCGGCCGCCGGGCAGAGTGCTCCCGTCGTTCTTCATCTCCGCTATGTAGTTCTCAACTTACGAGCCACCGACGTTTCCGAGCCTCGCGTTTCGCGTCGACCCCTCAGCCCGTCCCGGCCTGCTGTGTTGCGGTGTTAGCCTTGCAGTTTCGATCCGGGCTGTCAAGTCCGGTTTGCCTGGCGTCGGGGGGTGCCTGCTGGGCTGCGGCCGAACCGTTCTAACCCGGTACCCCCGGCGGTGGTGCCGCCGTCCCTGCCTTGCAGAACTGACCCTAGTGCATCCGGCCCGATACTGCAACCTTGCCATCCGGCCCGCTGTGCCGAGCGTGTGGGTACCGGCCCCTGACAGGTGGGGGAGCGATGCTCCCCGGCATCCCTGCCGGCCGTCCCGCTCAACTGCCCTGCGGTCCGCCGCTCCGCCGTGGTGGCCGGTGCGATGTGAGAACAGTAAGTGTCAGTCTTGCAGTATCGCAAGCTGTTGTGATGCCGGTCACATGCGTGCCTGTCTGCGCTGGTCAGAGTGGGTGCGCTGCCTGGTGCGTGGGCATGGCTGTCTATGTCTGCTTGGTGGCGCGAGGCTGTGGCCAGGCATGACGCGCTGAGAGCCAATCTGCGGCGCTGTGATGGGCGGACCCATCCTGCCCTAGCAGGGTTGCGCCGTTCGGCCGCGTGCCAGCCTTGCAGCATGGCTGCCGCACGTTGTGCCAGGTGGGGGCACCCTGCCCTGCCTGCACTGCCCTGATCAGTGGAGGGAACCGGGCGCGTCGCGTGATACAGCACTGCGCACAGCCTGTCCACGTGGTGCCGCTCACGCTTGACAGCCGGGAAGGGTGGGGGTATGACCCCCTCCGCCTCGCTCGCCGGACCGCCACGTGATAGCAGCTCCCATCGCGCCACGGTTTCAAGGTCGACCAGGACAGCAAGAAGCGCCGCCCCGAAGCCGGGACGGCGCTGCTCAGTGGCGGGATGCTGGACCCCTGAAGGGTCAGTCCTCCTCGTGCATAATCCGATCAAACTCCTCGCGGCTGATCTCACCCAGCCGGAGCCGGCGCGCGTTCGCCGCGAACTTGCCGAGGCCCTGGCCAACCTGAGACGGGGTGACCAGCTCGTTGCGGATCATGATGCTCTCGAACTCGCGCTCGGTGTCCTGACGGCTCATCTGTTCACCCATGCTGCAAGCATAACATCGGATCGCCGATGCCACCCCCTCCTGGGGGCTCCTGCCGGCGTGCCGGCGAGGGGTTGGGGTTGGGGCGAAGCGAGAGCGAAGATCGGTTCTCTGACGGTTCAAGGACGGTTAGGGCGAAGCTGGCTTCGTGTCGCTCGGAAGCTGGCTTCGTGTCGCTCGGAAGCCCACTTCACCCCGGTCGCCACCGGGGCGAAGCCCACTTCGCGTCGGTTGAGCAGGCACCTCATCCAACCGCCGATGCAGCGAAGCGACCGGGGCGAAGCCCACTTCATGCCGGTTGACCTGGGGATTCTCCGATCCCTCGATCCCGCCGTCGCCTAATACCCGAAGGGTGACCTGGCTCACTCGGAGGGGATGACACCGAACCCTTCGTCCGACCGGGATACATAGGTGTAAGGGTTAAACAGCTAAGCCGCGAAGCTGGTAGAGACCCCCTCCGGGGGTCAACGAAGCGAAGCCGCAGAGGCCCCTTCGGGGCCATGACGGTTCGCCGGTAAGCCGCGATACTGCATAGCTGTCAACTCTCAAGGCTGGGCCCTGGGTCGGCAGCTTCCGAGCACACGTCGTCGGGGCCATCACTCAGCGCAGTGAGGGGGGAGCCGCGTGCCAGGTTGGCAGAACAGCGACCGGCGCGAACGGCTCCCCCCTGACTGGGAGAGCAAGATCCGACCGCGCATCCTGCGGCGAGACGGCTACCGCTGCAAGGTGAACAACACCTATGGCGAGCGGTGCCCCGAGGTTGCGGCTGACGTCGACCACATCCGATCCGGCGACGATCACAGCGATGACAACCTCCGCGCGATCTGCGAGTGGCATCACGGCAAGAAGTCGGGCGCTGAAGGCGCGGCGGCTCTGGCCGCGAAGCGTCGGCGGATCAGCAAGAAGTACCGCAGGACCGAGGTTCACCCCGGCCTGATGTAGGGCGCGCTCCGGGTGGCCATCCCCGTCGAGCGTTGCTGGAGGTTCGAGCGCTGCGCATACCCTGCCCGCTCCCTCCGCCTGGCCCCTGCCCTGCCCCCTCTCCAGGGCAGGGGCCACACAGCGTCAGCGCGGTACGGCGACCTTGTGCTTCCTGGAGAACAGCCAGGCGATGACCCAGACCGGGGCCCACAGGCCGCACGTGAACAGCGTGATCATCGCGTGCATCCCGTGGCGGGCCCCGCCGGTCTTGACGACCTTCCACTGCTGTTGCGGTGGCTGAGGCGCGTAGCCGGGCGGCGGGTACTGCCCCTGCGGCGGCGGCGGGTACTGGCCCTGCGGCGGGTAGCCCTGCGGGCCTTGCGGGCCCTGCGGCGGATACGGCGGGTACTGCTGGTCGCTCATCGTTCCCCACTTCTGTACGGACAGACGGCCGATCTTGCCAGCGAGGTCCGACAGACCACAGTCAACTATCGGCCAGAGCCGAGGGACGGAGCGCCCCGTGAACGACCCATACCGCCGGTTCTGGGCCGCCTGCTGGCGCGTCTGGCTGGTCCTGGTGGCCGTGTCCTTCGCGGTGCTGGAAGGCATCGCGCTGTACCGGCGGAAGCCGGGGGACACCCTCAGCGAGAACACCCGCACCTGGCTGCGCACCGACAAGGGCTGGCGCTCCGCGGGCCCGCTCGCCTTCATCGGCGTCCTGGTCGCCTTCGTCGTCTGGTTCATCCCGCACATCGTCTGGGAGACCTGGTGAGGCTGGCCATCCACTTCGAGTGGGGCCAGTTCCGCCTGGCCATCGAGCGCGCGGCGCAAGCCCTGGACGAGCTGGCCGAGGCGGTCAGCGACGAGCCTGACGACGAGCAGGTGCCGGGGGAGCACCGCGACGGCATGTACCTGTAGGAGCTGCCGGCCGCGTGCCGCGCCTTACTCCTCCTCGGGGGAGTCGCCCCGCTGGATCTCAGCTTCGTAGGCCGCGATGACGCGCTCCATCCCCGCGAACGCCTGCATCGCCTCGTACTTCGCCGGGTCTTCCCGCCGTAGCCGGTCATGCATCTCTTCGCGGGTCTCGTGGTGGCCGGGGTCAACGCCTTCAGTCATACGCCCAGCTTACGGCGCAGTTACGACACCTCGGGGAGGTGACCAGATGGGCAGTCGAGGCCCGATCCCGAACCGCGAGGAAGACCTCGCGCGACCGCGAGAGCGGAAGGGCGGCGACGTCCAGGAGGTCACCAAGGGCACGGCGCTGCCGACGAAGGTTCCGCACGCGGATAGCGACTGGCACCCCATCGCCCGCAAGCTGTGGGACGCCGTCAAGGTCAGCGGCCAGACCACCTACTACCAGCAGAGCGACTGGGCTTACCTCTACTCGCTCTGCGACGACCTGAGCCACTACAAGAAGTCGTTCAAGCGCAGCTCGCAGATGGCGCAGGTCATCTACGCCGCGCTGGGGAATCTGCTTATCACCGAGGGGGACCGGCGACGCGCTCGCATCGAGCTGAGCGAGCCGGAGCCCGAGGTGAAGCCGGCCAGCGTGACGGCCATCGAGGACTACAAGCGCTCGCTCGGGATTGCCTGATGGCGCGGCGCAGCCGGCGCTGCCGACGCAAGGGCTGCCAGCTCACCGCCGAGGAGCACGAGCTTGTCGCCTGGGTCGAGCGCCTGAAGCTGACCACCCCAAGCCCCGACCTGCTACCTCCCCGGAACGGAGGCACCCCCGAGGGGAGGTGATCGCATGGCCGACGAGCCGCAGCCGATGACGGCCGAGGAGATCGAAGCCCTCGAACCGACGTACATCGGCCCCACCTGGGCGAGGAACCCGGACGGCTCCTGGTTCCTGCCGGAGCGCACGCTCGGCTGGCAGATCGCCGGCTGGTGCGCCGAGTGGCTGCTCTCCAAGGAGGGTGGGCCCTGGCGGTTCACCAACGAGCAGCTTCGCTTCCTGCTCTGGTGGTACGCGGTCGACGAGCACGGCGTCTTCATCTACCGCAAGGGCGTCCTCCAGCGCATGAAGGGCTGGGGCAAGGACCCCCTGCTCGCGGTGCTCTGCCTCGTCGAGATGGTCGGCCCCTCGCGGTTCTCCCACTTCGACGCCGCCGGCAACCCGGTCGGCGTCCCGCACCCGCAGGCGTGGGTGCAGGTGACGGCGGTCAACCAGTCGCAGACGACGAACACGATGAGCCTGATCCCCTCCCTGATGAGCGACGCCTTCCGTAAGGCGTACCGCGTCAAGGAGGGTGCGATCCTCATCCGCGCCAACGGTGGGCGCTGCCGACTGGAGGCCGTTACCTCCAGCTACCGGGCCCTCGAAGGTAAGCGCACGACCTTCACCCTGCTCAACGAGACGCACCACTGGATCGCCGGCAACCACGGCCACCAGATGTACGAGACGATCGACGGCAACGCGACCAAACTGGACAGTCGCTACCTGGCCATCACGAACGCCTACCTGCCCGGTGAGGACAGTGTCGGCGAGCGGATGCGCGAGGCGTACGACAAGGGCGTAGAGCGCCGCGAGCGCGCCCGCTCCACGGGCGAGGAGCTGCAAGCCGTTGACATCGGCTACCTGTACGACTCGATCGAGGCGCACCCGCGGACGCCGCTGACCGAAGAAGCACTGACCATCGTGCTGCCGAAGATCCGGGGCGACGCGGTCTGGCTGAACGTCAAGACGATCATCCAGTCGATCCACGACACGACGATGAGCATCGCCCGCTCGCGGCGCATGTGGCTCAACCAGGTCGTGGCCGACGAGGACGCGATCTACGGTCCGGGCGACTGGGAGCCGCTGGGGGACGAGGAGCTGATGCTCCGCCCCGGCGATGAGATCGTGGTCGGCTTCGACGGCGGCAAGTCGGACGACAGCACCGCCCTCGTCGGGCTGCGGCTGTCGGACCTGAGCGCGTTCGTGCTCGGGCTCTGGGAGAAGCCAGACGGCCCTGCCGGCGACGGTTGGGAGGTCAATCGCCTCCAGGTCGACTCGGCCGTGCACGAGGTCTTCCGCACGTTCAAGGTCAGGGCGATGTACGCCGACGTCGCGCTCTGGGAGAGCTTCATCCTGGAGTGGGAAGCGGCGTACGGCGAGGGCCTGGGCGTCAAGGCGTCCGAGCGCTCCGCCATCGGGTGGGACATGCGCCAGTCGCTCCAGCGGGTCACCCGCGCACACGAGCGGCTGATGACCGCCATCTTCGACGGCCGGATCAAGCACGACGGCGACCGATCGCTGAAGCGTCACGTGCTCAACGTCTTCCGCCGCGAGAACAACTACGGCGTGTCCTTCGGGAAGCAGTCGCGTGAGAGCAAGCGCAAGGTCGATCTCTACGCCGCGTTGATGCTCTGTCACGAGGCGATGCACGACCTCCGCACGCGCGGCAAGAAGCAGAAGGTCAAGACCGGTCGGGGCTACTTCCTCTGACCGATACTGCAAGGCTGACAGGACGGTGATGAACATGGCGACGAGCCCCGCCGGCCTGGCGAAGCAACTGCTGGCCATCCTGCACAAGGATCTCGACGCGCTCCAGCGGATCGATGACTACCTTCAGGGTGCTCATGACGACCCGTACATGCCGGAGAACTGCTCGGACGAGTACAAGCTCCTGGCGCGACGCTGTGTCTCCAATTGGATGCCCCTGCTGGTCGGCACTCCGGCGCAGGCGATGTACGTCGACAGCTTCCGGCGCGGCAACCAGAGCGAGCGGCCCAAGGACGGCGTGCTCCCTGAGTGGCGGCACTGGCAGGAGTCGCGGCTCGACGCCCGGCAGATCGCCGTGCACCGTGGCGCGCTGGCTTACGGCCACAGCTTCACGGTCACGGAGAAGCTGCGGAACGGCAAGATCCGCACCAAGGGCCTGAGCGCCATGCGGACCTCGGCCGTCTTCGAGGACCCCGCCAACGACCACGTCCCCTACGCGGCGCTCACGGTCACCCGCTTCCCGCAAGGCGAAGAGGACCGGGGCAAGGCCCGGATGTGGGACGGCACCCGCGAGTACGCGGTGATCTTCAAGTCGCTCGGCGACAACGAGGGCGTCACCGTCAAGAAGGTCAAGGCCCACGGCGCGAAGGAGTGCCCGGTCACTCGGTTCGCCGCAGCGGTGGACCTGGAGGGCCGGACCTGCGGCGTCATCGGCCCGATGATCGAGCTTCAGAACCGGATCAACCAGTCGGTTTTCGACCTGCTGGTGGCGCAGACCTACAGCTCGACGAAGGTCCGCACCGCAACCGGCATGGCCCCGCCCCTGGAGCGCGACGAGAACGGCGAGATCAAGCTCGACGAGAAGGGCCAGCCGATCCCGCTGCCCGTCAACGTCAACGCCTCGCGGTTCCTGTTCGCCGAGGACGACACGGTCAAGTTCGACACCCTCGACGAGACGCCGCTCGGCGGCTTCATCGAGAGCATCGACATGAGCATCCGGCACCTGTCGGCACTCAGCCAGACCCCGCCGCACCACCTCCTCGGGCAGATCGCCAACCTCAGCGCGGAAGCCCTGCTGGCCGCGGAGACCGCCCTCGCTCGCAAGATCGAGGAGTTCCGCAAGTCGTTCGGCGAGAGCTGGGAGCGGGTCTTCCGCCTGGCCGCCGAGATGGAGGGCATCACCGCCTCCGCCGAGGACTACTCCGGCGAGGTGCTGTGGCGCGACATGGAGCAGCGCTCCCTGGCGCAGGCCGCGGACGCCCTCGGCAAGCTGCGTGAACAGCTCCAGATCCCCGCTCGCGGCCTCTGGCCTCGCGTCCCGAACGCGACGAAGAACGAGCTGGACGAGTGGGAGCGCATCGTCAAGGAAGACGACCTGGAGCGCCAGTTCACCGAGGCCCTTCACCGGGCCGGCGGCGAGCGCTCCGGCGACCGTGAGCGCGTTCCGGCGTGACCACGGCAGCGCGGGCGGCGGAGGCTGACAAGGCTTCCGTCGCCTTCCACGCCGCGCTGACCCAGATCGGTGCCGCCACGATCGAGGACGCCCTCAAGCTCTGGGCGGGCGTACCTCCGACCACGACCGCCGCGACCGCCGCGAGGTGGCTCGCTGACGCGGTGCACCTGGTCATGACTCGCCGGTCGCGCTCGCGCGATCTGGCCATGGCCTACTACCGGCTGGCTCGCGCTCTGCGTACTGGCAAGACCGTCGCGGACCCGCGTCGACCGGAACCGAAGTACGTCACGTTGGCCATGCTCCGACGTGAGTTCGAGCTGTTGGCAGGTGATCCGCTCGCCGAGCCCCTGGAGGGCCGGGAGCGCACCACGCCGGCGGCTGATGACTCACAGTCACGTCCCGGTTCGGGTAGTGACGAGGAGCTGATCGAGGTTGAGGAGATCCCCGACTCCGCCCGCGAGGAGGAGCGCCTGGAGCGCGCCGCCGAGCAGGAAGCACGGGACTCCCTGATCAAGGCCGGGCCGCTGCTCATGCGTAAGAAGCTCCTGGACGTCGACACCCGGGAGCCGGCCGAGAAGGTCGACGAGCAGCGCGACGAGGCGCACCAGGCCGCCGGCAGGCAGCAGTCCTCCACCGCGGAGCGCGTCACCCTCGACGGTGCGCGCGGCACGGTCTGGAGATACGCCGAACGCGACCGCCGCGTCATCGGCTACGTGCGGCTCTCGCGCACCGGAACCCCCTGCGGGTGGTGCGCCATGTTGATCAGCCGAGGCGTGGCCTACAAGAGCCAGCGCGGTGCCGAGTACAGCGACGGCGATAAGTACCACAACAACTGCCACTGCTACGCCGAGCCGATCTACGACAAGCAGCAGTACGCCACCTCCGAGCTGACCGCGCTCAACCGCGAGTACCAGAAGCTCTGGCCCCAGGTGACGGCTGGCCTGTCCGGCAAGGCAGCAGTGCGCGCCTGGCGGAAGTTCATCCGCGAGCAAGAGAAGGACCGCGCCCAGGCGGCGCGGCAGCAGACAGCCCAGGAGGCGTAACCGTGTCCAAGCCGGACGAGAGCACCAGCACCGAGACCACCGAGCAGAGCGCGCCCGAGACCCCTGCGGAGAAGCCGGCCGACAAGCCGGACGCCCCGGAGGCCGAGGTCGACGAGCGCGACAACGAGCTGCCCGAGTGGGCTCGCAAGAAGCTGACCAAGGCAAACGCCGAGTCGGCGAACTACCGGACCCGGCTGCGGGAGGCGGAGGCGAAGCTCGCCGAAGCCAAGACCCCGCAGGAGATGGAGGCGGCCATCGCTGCCTTCAAGGACACGAACGCCAAGCTGGAGCGCCAGATCCTCGTGCGCGATGTCGCCGATGAGGTGGGCCTCCCGAAGGAGCTGGCCGCGCGCCTGGTCGGCGATACCCGCGAGGAGCTGGTCGCCGACGCGAAGAACCTCGCCAAGTTCGCCCCCACCGAGGAGCGCGAGCCCGACGAGCTGAGCGGCGGCCTGGACCCCTCCGACCGCGAGGGTGCCTTCGACCCCGTCAAGGCGGCCCGCGAGGCGATGACCCGCCGCTACTGACCAACCCCAACACCGCAGGCCCGAGTCGCTGTGACTCGGGCCTTCTTCATGCCCGTAGGAGGGCCAACCAGTGGTGCACCAGGTAGTTAAGCCCGAGAAGATCGCCGCAACCGCTGCGGTCCTCCTGGAGCAGTCCCTCGTCGTGCCGGCCGTGTTCCGGCGCGAGGGCATCGACCAGTTCAAGGGTGTCGAGAACGACACCATCAACATCACCGTCGAAGGTGTGCTGCCGTGGCGGACCTACGGCTGGCGCAACGACCGGTCGACCGAGATCCAGTTCGACGAGTACAAGGAACGGAAGATCGCGGTCACCTTCGGTGGCGACATCTACAACGCGGTCAAGCTGACCGACGAGCAGAACGAGTTCGACCTCCCGGGTTGGGCGAAGCTCGCGCGGAAGCAGACCGAGGCGATCGGCAAGGGCCTGGAGGCCCTGGCCACCGAGCAGCTTGTGGAGGCTCCGTACACCGTCTCCCTCGGTGTGGACTCGGAGAACCTGAAGGCCGGTCTGATCCGGGCTCGGGCGACCATGAACAAGCTGCACGTCCCGGCGGGCGCGCGGACGATCCTGGTCGGCACCGACTGGGAGGCCGCGCTCCTGGAGGACGAGAAGCTGAACCTGGCGTCCAACGTCGGTGAGGCCGAGGCCGTCTCCCAGCTCCGCGAGGCCACCCTCGGCCGGCGCTACGGCTTCAACTTCGTCGTGGCCCAGGAGCTTCCGCCGACCATGGCCGTCGCCATGGTGGACAGCGCGTTCGTGTTCCTGACCGGTGCGCCCAGCGTGCCGCAGTCGGTTCCGTTCGGCGCGAGCGCCAGCTACAACGGCGTCGCCATCCGGTGGCTGCGGGACTACGACAGCACCCGCTTCCAGGACCGCTCGATCTTCAACACCTACCGGGGCTTCCGGTACGTGGACGACATCCTGGTGGGCACCAACGCCTCGAACCAGCGCTTCGTCGGCCAGTACGAGCACTTCGTGCGGGCGATCCGCCTGGACCTCGACGGTACCGACTCGCTGCCGAACGGCACCGCCGGCCGCGCCGCGATCGGCCGCACCCCGGCCGAGGACAACGAGCTGGCGACGATCACGGGTCTCGGCACCAAGGCTGCGTGACCTCTCTGAGCAGGGCCGATGCTGCAAGGCTGGCATCGGCCCTGCTCGCCCCTCGTGAGTAAGGAGACCGCAGTTGGAGCCCTTCGCCTCGCTCGACGACCTGAAGGCCCGCCTGGACTGGGCACTGAGTGAGGACGAGGAGCGGATCGCGGACAGCGCGCTTGAGGACGCCTCCGAGCTGGCTCGCGCCTACGGCCGGGACTGGGATGCCGACGCCGCGCCCCGCCTGGTCCGCTCGCTGGTCCTCAAGGCGTGTGCGCGGTACCTGCGCAACCCTGACGGCTACACCACCTCGCGGGCCGGCGACGAGACGTTGTCCTGGAGCGACGCGCACGGGCGCGACGCCGGCAGCGTCTACTTCACCCGCGAGGAGCAGGGTCTCCTGAAGACCCTCGCGGGTGGCGCGGTCGGCATCTTCTCGGTGCCGATGACCGCCTGGCGCGGCGGCCCCGGTCGCCCGACCCAGACGACCGTGCGTACCGCCGGCACCGACGAGCCCTTCGAGTTCTGGTCGGGGGCTGATCCCTGGTGAGCCTGCAACGACGGCGCGGGCAGCTCGCCCGCATCTGGAAGACCAAGGTCACCACCGACAACCGGGGCAACGAGATCCGCGTAGCCGATCCGAACGACGTGCACGAGGTGCGCGTCTGGGCGATCCCGCAGCGGTCAGCTCGCGCCGAGGTCCCTGGTCAGCAGCAGATCAACGTGATCCGCATCGGCACCGCCGCGGACCTGGAGCGCGTCGACCTGTACTCCCGCGTCGAGTACGGCGGAACGGTCTGGGACGTCGTGACGCCGCCGGCCTACCACCACGGCACTCGGCATACCCGGCACTGGTCCCTGGACCTGCGGGAGCGCCCCTGATGGCCGAGGTGTACCGCCGCGTCCAGGGTGTCGGCGCTGGGATGGAGGTCCAGGAAGCGCTGGCCAATCAGATCGAGGTCCAGGCGTGGCTGGCCGACTATGCCTTCGAGGCCAAGGCCAAGGGGGACGCACTGCTGGTGCAGGCCCACCTGGACAACGACGCCGCCCAAGGTGACGGCGACGACGGCCACGCGGAGATCCTGGTCGAGCACGGCGACGTCGACTGGTACGTCACGCTCTCCGACGAGCGCGGCGAGAAGGCCGCCCTGTCCATCGAGTACGGCCGGGCCGCCGGCTACTACGAGATCGAGGACCAGCGCGGCAACGTCCGCAAGGTCGAGTACGGCGCGATGGAGGGCACGTTCATCCTTCACCGGGCGACGAACCTGCCCCGCAAGCAGGGCGCGGCCAAGCCGGTGCGGACGAAGCCGAAGCGCATCAAGGTCGATTACCGCAAGCGGCAGGCTGCCCGCAGGACCGGGGGGTCTGACTGATGGCCGGTATCCCATCCGAGGTGCGGGCGCTCGCCGAGCTGAGCCCCGTCGAAGACCTTCTCCTTCCGATCCTGCGTGAGGGCCTGCCCGGGGTGCCCGTGCAGTCGCTCATCACCGCTGACCAGAAGTTCCCCCTGGTGCTGCCTCGCCGCATCCCGCACTTCGGGGAGTGGAGCGCCGACCAGCGATTCACCGACGAGGCGGACGTGACGGTCCAGTGCTTCGCCGAGGACCCGGACGGCGACGAGGACGCGGCGATCCTCTCCGAGGCTGTCCGCGTGGTTCTGCGCGACGCCGGCCTATCGGGCAAGGCGGTCCCGGGTCGCGGCCGGATCATCAGCGTCCGCATGACGTCGGCCCCGCGCCGAGCCACTGACTGGGCCACGGCCACCGGGCCGGTCCAGTACGCCGACCTGCCAACGGGCGTCATCCGCTACGAGACGCAGTACCGGGTCGCCATCCGCAAGCCGCGTCAGCGCCCCTTCCTCCCCTAACCCGCTCGCCCAGCACCCCGCCACGAAGCCGTGAGCGGGGTCTTCGGCATGTCCTCAAGGAGCCGCCCTCGTGGCACTCAACGACGACGCCACTCTCGTCATCGGCAGTGGCAACTTCTACACCGCGCCGACCGGCACCGAGCTGCCGGACGACCTGACCGCCATCACCACGCCGTGGGACAAGGTCGGCCACACCAGCCTGGAGGACATCTTCACGATCACCTCCGAGGGCGGCGAGGCGACCACCCTGGGCACGCTTCAGAACAAGAGCTTGAGGACGAAGTACAGCCCCCGTCAGGAGACCTGGGCGTACACCCTCCAGCAGTTCGACACGCCGGGCCTGAAGCTGTTCTACGGCTCCAACGCCCCGACCCTGGCCAACGGCCTGCTCGGCGTCCCGCAGGACCCGGTGCCGACCGTCTGCGCGTTCCTCGTGGTCTTCGTGGACGGCGAGAACCTGTTCGGCTTCTACGCGCCGAAGGCCGAGGTGTACCGCAACGACGACATGTCGCTGTCGGACACCGAGTCGCTGGCCGGTCTGCCGCTCGGCGTCAAGCCGATGATCCTCGGCACCAACGAGTGGGCGTACGCGGTGACGCCGCTGGGCGACGCGCCGACCCCCTGAGCCGCGCCTCACGCAAGCCACCCCGCCCGCGATGCCTAGCGGACCCGTCGCGGGCGGGGCCCTTCGGGGCTCCCCTCTCGGTCCGCTGCCTTCTCTTCCATCCCAACCCTGGAGGTCCGCTACCCCATGGCCACGATCACTCTTGACTCCATCCGCGCCGCCGCCGAGGCGAAGTACGGCTCGCTGGACATCGAGCTGGGCGACGAGACCGTTCGCCTGCTCAACCCGCTGCGCCTGGCGAAGGCCAACCGGGACGCGCTTCTCGCGGTGCAGTCGCGGCTGAACGCCGAGGACGACGACGCCGACCAGGGCGAGCTGCTGACCGAAGCGCTGCGCCTGGTCGTCGATGGCAAGACCAAGGCGGACAAGCTGATCAAGGCGCTCGGCGGTGACCTGGCCCTGCTCGCCGAGGTCTTCGAGAGCTACGTGAAGGGCACCCAGGCGGGGGAAGCCTCGGGCTCGGACGCCTGATCGACGAGTACGGCGAGGGGCTGTACCCCGATCTCCTGCGTCACTACCAGGTTGACCTGGTCGACGTGGTTGAAGGTCGCGGTCCGGCCCCTCGCCTCGCGCTCGCTCTCGCGCTGGGCCTGCCCGACACCTCGCTCACCTCCGCCCTCGCGTCCGGCGGCAGGGAGCACTACGGCTGGGGCGTTGACCGCCACCTGGCCGCAGACACCTACGACGCGCTCAACGCCAACACCCGAGCCACCGGCAACTGGAAGAAGGGCAAGAGCCCTGACTTCCCGGCCTGGCCTCGGCCGAAGCGCACTGCGGCCGAGGCCGAGCAGAAGAAGCCGGTCTCCGTCGCGGACATCTTCCACCGCATGACACGGAGGTAGCTCATGCCCGCCGGCACGATCATCGGCCGGATCAGCGTCAAGGTGCTGCCGGACACCGACGACTTCCGCCGTGACGCACAGAAGAAGCTGGACCTGATCGAGAAGGGCCTCCAGGTGGAGGCTCGCATCGAGCTGAAGGACACCGGCCTCGCGCAGCAGGCGAAGGCGGCCAGGGCCAAGGCACAGGCCCAGATGAAGGACCTGACGCTCAACGTCAACCTGGACAACCAGAAGTCGCTGATGCGCTCCATCGGCCAGGTCCAGGCCGAGCTGGACAAGCTCGACAACACCACGCTGAAGGTCGATCTCAACCGCGACGACCTGAACGCGGCGGCCGACCTGCTGAAGGAGCGCCTGGACGAGGTCGCCACCCTCGACCTGAAGATCGACCGCAAGTCGCAGGCCGGACTTGAGTCGGCCATCGACCAGATCAACAAGCAGCTCGTCGAGATGGAGAAGATCGACTTCTCCGTGAAGCTCGACCGGCCGTCGCTGATTAAGGCGCGCGACGAGATCCAGGCCGAGCTGGAGAGCAAGATCCAGCTCCAGGTGGAGGTTGACCGCCAGGCGGCCAACGCCATCCGGCAGCGCATCGTCTCCCAGCTCGCCGACATCCCGATCAGCACGAAGCTCGACGAAGCCAAGATCAAGACCGTCATGCGGCAGATCGAGGGCTACCTCGACCAGCTCGAAGACCTCAAGGCCGTCATCACGCCGGAGATGGACGAGCGGGCCAAGGCTCAGGTCAACCGCGATATCGACGACATCAAGGACAAGATCGACAAGCTCAAGGCTGAGATCAAGCCCGATGTCTCGATGCCCTTCTGGGCCAACGCCTGGAAGACGCTCGCCACCCTGACGCGGGACCGCTTCGTCCACATCTACCCGAAGGTCAACGAGGCCGCGCTCGCCGCCTCCATGGCCGCGATCAACCGACTCTCCGGCGCTCGCGTGGTGACCACGTACGTCCGAGAGCTGGGCGAGGCCCTGGGCGACCTGGACAAGAGCGCCCCGAAGATCGGCGCGATCTCGACGGCCATCGTCACGCTGGGCGGCGCGGCGGCCAACGCCCTCGGCTCCCTGTTCTCCCTGGCCGGCGCGCTGATCAGCATGGCCCCTGCGGCGCTCGCGCTGCCTGGCCTGTTCGGCGGCATGGCCCTCGGGGCTATCGCCGCAGGCGTCGCCTTCCAGGACTTCAGCAAGCACGTCCCCGGCCTCAAGGCCCGCTGGGATGAGCTGCGGGCGACGATCTCGGACAACTTCTGGGACAAGGCCGCGAAGCCCATGCGGGACATGGTCGCCACCCTGTTCCCGCAGTTCGCGGCCGGCATGTCGCTCATCGGCACCAAGACCGGCGAGTTCTTCGGCAAGTTCTCCGACTCCCTGAGCAAGGCGCTTGACGGCCGGCTCGAAGGGATGTTCGCCAACCTCGGCAAGTCGATCGACATCGCCGGCAACTCGACCGGCTCGCTGGCGAACATCATCGCCATCCTGGGTGACCTCGGGTCGCAGTACCTTCCCCGGCTCGCTCAGTGGTTCGTCGACATCACCCAGAAGTTCTCGGACTTCCTCACTCGCGCCAGCGCGAGCGGCGAGCTGAAGACGTGGGTCGACAACGGCATCACGGCCTTCTTGCAGCTCGCGGACGTCCTGAAGTCTCTCGGGTCGATCTTCCTCAGCCTGTCCGAGGCAGCGACCCTCGGTGGTGGCGGCACCCTCGGTGGGATGGCGGTGACCCTCGGGGCCATCGCCAAGGCGGCAGACAGCCCGGTCTTCAAGGGGCAGCTCGCCGAGTTCTTCCGCTCCACCCGTGAGTCGATGGACCTGATCGGCCAGACCGCCGGACCGGCTCTGGAGCGGATGTTCAGCTCCTTGCTGACGACCTTCACCAACGTGCTGCCCACGGCGGCGATCGTGGTCGGCACCGCGCTCGACGCCATCGCCACGGCGCTCGGTGACCCTGCCTTCTCCATGGGCTTGTCGTCGATGTTCCACGGCTTGAAGGAGGGCATCGCCGCCCTGGCACCCGTGGTCTCCACGGTCGGCCCGGTGCTCGGCATGCTGGCGCAGGTCGTCGGCACGCTGCTGGCCGCGCTGGGCCCGCTCATCGCGGCGGTCCTGTCCGCGCTGTTGCCCGCGCTGAGTTCGCTCCTGCCGGTGCTGATGCCGATCATCGAGATCCTGGGCGGCGCACTGACCCAGATCGTGACGGCGCTGGCCCCTGTGCTGGCCGCCATCGCAACCCTGTTCGCGCAGCTCCTCGCGGCAGTGATGCCGCTCCTGGCTCCACTGCTCCAGCTCGTGATGGCCATCCTGACGCCGCTCCTCGCGGTGATCACGCAGGTCATCACGGCAGCCATGCCCCCGCTGGTCGACGCCTTCCTCCGCCTCAGCGCGGCGCTCGCCCCGGTGATCGAGATCCTGACGGCTGTCGTCTCGGTGCTCATGACCGCGCTCGCGCCGGCCATCGAGTTCGTCGCCGGCCAGGCCATCAACATCCTGGTCGCGGCCATCGAGTCGATCGCCCAGGTCTTCGAGGGCGTCGTCAAGATCGTCATGGGGATCTGGAACGCCTGGTCCGCCGCCTTCCGGGGCGACTGGTCGGCGGTCTGGGAGTCGGTCAAGCAGGTCTGGTCCGGCGTCTGGGACGTCATCTCCGGCCTGTTCAGCCTGGCCCTGGTCGGCATCCTCAACGCCCTGAAGGTCGCCGGCTCTGCGATCAGCTCCGCCTGGTCGTCGATCTGGAACGGCATCAAGTCGTTCTTCTCGTCGATCTGGGACAGCATCACGTCGTTCCTGTCCGGGGCCATGAGCGCCATCGTCGACCTGATCTCGGTCGGGCTGCGGAACATGAAGGGCAACTTCACCGAGAGCTTGAGCCTGATCAAGAGCACGGTCACCACGGCGTTCAACGCGGTGAAGACCACGGTCAGCGACAAGATCGGTGACGTCGTCAGCACCCTGAAGGACTTGCCCGGCAAGGCGAAGGCCGCCCTGGGCAACATGAGCAACCTGCTGGTCAGCGCCGGCAAGCAGCTCATCCAGGGCTTCATCGACGGCATCAAGGGCATGTTCGGCAACGTTCAGGGAGCCCTGGGCAGCCTGACGTCCAGCCTGCCCGACTGGAAGGGCCCCGAGTCCCTTGACCGGGTGCTCCTGGTCGACGCCGGCCGCCTGGTCATCGGCGGCTTCATCCGCGGCATGGAATCCCAGTACGACGCCGTCCGGCGCTCGCTGGCGGGACTGACCGCCGACATCAGCGGCATGGCCATCACCGGCCCTTCGGTCAGCGGCGCTGCCTCGCGCAGCCTCGCGGCCAAGCTGTCGGCCGCCATGGGCGACATCTCCACGGACGGCCCAGTCATCAAGCAGTTCATCTACAACGCCGCGCCGAACCAGTCCCTCGACGCAGAGGAAGACCTGTTCGCCGCGGTTGGACGCGCAAGGTGGGGGTGGTAAGTAGGTGCCTCGACTTCAACTGGAGTCGGCGGCGGACGTGTTCAACCTCGACGATGTCCTGAACAAGGACGTTGGCGTGCAGGCCCTTGCCGGCGTGACTGGCCTGGGCCTGCCCGAGGTTGCTACCCAGTGGTTGGAGGGTGCCGGCGACGGTGCCCGCTTCCGGGGTAAGCGCGACCGCCCCCGCGACATCGACCTGCCGCTCTACCTCGCCGGCCAGAACCGCGAGCAGTTGACCGAGCTGCTGGACCGCCTGGCCATCATGCTCGACGGCGAGTGCACGCTCCGCCTGGTGGAGGACGACGGCAACGACTGGTCGACGAAGGTCCACTTCGTGGCCGGCGGCAACTACGCCTACGGCATCGACACAAACGGCGAGCGCGACCTCCGCACGGTCATCACCGTACGAGCCGGCGACCCGTACTGGACCTACTCGCGGTCGATCTCGAAGAAGATCACCAACGCCGGAGCCGGGCGCGGCCTGGTCGGCAAGCTCGCCAGCATGAAGGTCAGCTCCAGCCAGGCCATCGGCACGATCCTGCTGGAGAACGCCGGCACCGCGCCGGCCTACCCGCTGTGGACCGTGGTCGGCCCTGGCCGCAACTTCACGGCGGTCTCTGCCGTGGGCCGAGGCTTCACCTGGACGGGCACCCTCGCGGCCGGCGAGACGCTGACCGTGGACACGCAGACCGGCGCTGTCGTCGACAACCTCGGCCGCAACCGCTACGGCGAGTTGGCCGCAGCGCCCAAGCTCTGGAGCGTTCCTCCGGGCATCACCGAGGCAACCGCCTCACTGGAGTCGACGACCACCGCCAGCTCCATCACGTGCACCTGGCGGCCCCGCAAGAGGATGGTGGTGTGACGTGAAGCTGGCGGACATCACCGTCGAAGTGCGGGACAAGAGCCTCGCCCGGATCGGTCAGATCCGACCCGAGGATCTGGACCTCGAACTGTCCGACCTGCACAACAACGTCGGCACCTGGAAGCTGAGGCTGGCTGCGGAGCACCCCCTCGCGGGTGTTCTGCGCCAGCCCGGCTCGGGCATCATCGTCACCGGCCCGAGCGACGTGCTGTTCTCGGGCCCCACGGTGAAGCCGGAGAACCAGGCCACCGCGACGGACCCGGCGGGCCTGGTCACGTTCGAGGGTGTCGACGACACGGTCCTGTTGGCTGACGCGCTGGCGTTCCCGCAGCCGAGCAACGCCGACCCCGAGACGCAGACGCAGGCGCACGACATCCGCACCGGCAACGCCGAGACGCTGATGCACGCCTTCGTATCCGCCAACATCGGCCCGGGTGCTCCGGCGGCCCGGCGTACCTCTGGCCTGCTGGTCGCCAAGCTCACCATGGGCGCGAACCTCGCTCGCGGCCCGGTCACCACCAAGAGCGCCCGCTTCCCGGTCCTGGGCAACCTGCTCTCCGAGCTGGCCGCCACGGCGAACCTGGGCTTCCGCATCGTGCAACGCGGCAACGTCCTGGTCTTCGAGACCAGCGCGGTAGCCGATCGCAGCGCGGAGATCCGCCTCGACATCCGCAACAACACCCTCGCCGGCCACAAGGTGGCGATCAGCCCGCCGGGCAGCACCCGCGCGATCGTCGCCGGCCAGAACGAAGGCGTGAATCGCCAGTTCCTCCAGGTCACCACGGCGGAGTCCCTGGCCGGCGAGAGCGACTGGGGCCGGCGCATCGAGCGCTTCGTCGACCAGCGCAACACCGACAAGATCGAGGAGCTGCGCCAGGCCGGGCTGGAGCGCCTGGCCGACGACGGAGCCTCCACTCTCGCCGTCCAGGTCGTGCCGATGGAAGACAGCAGCATGGACTTCGGCGTCCACTGGAACGTGGGGGACAAGGTCGGCGTCGTCGTCGAGCAGCAAGAGCTGTCGACCACCGTCACCGGCTACATCCTGAAGGTCGACAAGGACGGCTTCCGCCTGGGCGCGGTGCTCGGCGACCCGTCCGGCTTCAACCCGGACGCGGCGCTGGCGAAGCGGGTGCAGAACACCGAGTCGCGGGTGAGCGCCCTGGAGCGCAACGCCGAGGCGAACACCGACCTGGAGCCGCAGGTCGGCGACCTGATCACGCAAGTCAACAGCCTGGACGTTCGGACCGACATCCTGGAACTGGCGCAGCATCTTCCGACGAACGCGGCAGTAGAGGCCGACCCGCCCGCAGGGAAGTACCCGCTGGGCATCTCCGTGATGGGGACGACCACGGGTGCGGGCTGGTCGGTCGGCGACAGCTACGGCACGGTCGTCACCAACTACTGGGCCGACAACCGGTGCCAGCAGTGGTTTCACCACTACGCGAACACCGACGACACCTGGCGACGGACCTACCACAGCTCCACTGGCTGGCGGCCCTGGAAGAAGCTGGCCTACAACGAGGACAGCTACTACGCCAGGACCGGCGCACTGACCGCAGGCCAGTGGTACCGGATCGCCTCGTTCGGTGCCGACACAGGAGCCGGCGCGAAGGCCGCCGCTGAGTTTGTGATCAGCAGCGACCAGAACCACACCTTCCTGCGGCTGCGCGCCAGCGTGGCCTTCAACTCCCCGCGCGCCACGATCTCGGTGGAGGAGTGCTCCGGCTACCAGGACACCCCGCTGTTCACCCTCGCCCGCATCGTCGGGCTGAACGGGCTCAGCGGCGGGCACGCGCTGGAGCTGTACTGCACCGGCCTGACGAGCGCGGGGTCCGTACGCATCGACGTCAAGCACGACGACTGGCGGGGCGGCAACAGCCAGCCGGCCGCCCAGCGTTGGGGCTCAATCGGCCTCGCGGCAGTGCCGGCCACACCGACCTCCCCGCAGACCGTTCTGCTCCAGCGGGGCGTCTGGTACACGGGCGACTGGACCTACGCGACCTACCAGAACGGCTGGAGCCAGCTCAGCGGCTACGGTCCGGCTCGGTTCCGCATGAGACCAGGCGGCGAGGTCGAGATCGGCGGGGTGGTCCGAGGCGGAACCATCAACTCGGAGGGCGGTGCGCCGAGCTTCACGCTCCCGGTCGGCTGCCGACCCGGCTTCCGCACCGTCTACGCATCCCTGAACGGAAGCAACACCATCGCTCGCGGCGACGTGTATCCAGACGGCCGAGTCTGCGTGATCATCGGCAGCCCCGGTAGCCACAGCTTCGACGGCATCACGTTCCTCGCTGAGAACTGACAACCGGAGGTAACAGACGTGGCCCTGATCGGCCCTTGGATCAACCAGACGAGCCTCGACACCGCTACCAACGAGTGGGTCATCGAGGGCATCGAGCCCGACCCGGACGTCCCCTGGGAGCCCATGGGCCGGATCGTCATCCGCATCCCTGTCAACAGCGTTGCCCGCGCCTCGCTGTACGACCCCCCGCCGATGGACCCGCCCGCCGCGGAGCCGGAGCCCGAGGACCCGTTCCCCCTGCCGGACATCGAAACGACCGACTGACCTCCCTTCCGAAGCCCCCTGAGCCCACGCGGTTCGGGGGGGCTTCCCCATGCCCGCAGGAGACCCACTCAGTGGCTATCACCTCGTACCCCTTCGACGACCAAGACACCAGCGAGACGCAGTACAGCCGGTTGTTCCGCGAGCTTCAGGACTCCGGCGTGGTGGACTCGATCACCGGCACCGGCTTCCAGGTGAGCGCCGACAGCTCCGGCATGAACGTGAAGGTCCAGCCCGGCTACGCCATCGAGCGCGGTCACGCCGTCAGCTCGACCGCCGTTGAGCCGCTGACGATCGGCGCGTCGACCAGCGCGGCACGCATCGACCGTGTGGTGCTCCGCCTGGACCCGACCGCGAACGGCATCAACCTCGCGGTCCTGCCGGGCACGCCCGGCGCTGGCGTCCCGTCTCTGACGCAGACCGATACGGGCCTGTACGAGATGGCGCTCGCTCGGGTCACGGTCGACGCCAACGCGCTCACCATCGCGCCGGACAAGGTCACCGACGAGCGGCCCTTCGCCGGTCAGCGGGTCGGCTCCTGGCGCACCAGCACCCGCCCAACGAGCCCGCGCTACGGCCGGCTCGGCATCAACCTCGACACCGGCAAGTGGGAGTTCCACAACGGCTCCGGCTGGGTGGACCTGATCCCCGCGACGGTCGACAACTCGATCCGCTGGGGCGGCTTCACGGTGACGGTCTCGAAGACCACGCCATCCGGCACGCCCACGGCTGACCGCATCTGGATTCAGCCGACCAGCTAAGGAGGCACTGAGTGGCAGTTACCTACGGCTCCGCCGAGGGGCACCTCCAGGTCGGCATCGACTGCTGGACCTCGACTCCGAGTTCGAGCAGCACTTCGGTCACGGTTTCGCTGCGGGTCTGGGTCAAGGTCTACGACCAGAACTGGGACTTCGACGACAACCAGAACTACAGCGTTTCGGGCACTGGCGGCGGGTCGGGGTCGTTCGACAACAACCTGTCCGGCACGGGCGCGACGAAGCTCATCTACAGCCGGGACTTCTCGGCTGGCATCGACTACGACGGCGGGCCCACCTACACCTGGACCGCCTCGATCTCGGGCATGTATAACGGCGGCACGCCGAGCCACACGCGGTCGCTGACCCTGCCGGCTCGGCCGCCCGCCCCACCTGGTGCGCCGGGTACCCCGGCCGTCAGCTCGGTCACCCCCACGACGGCCTCGCTCTCCTGGTCGACGCCCGCCACGAACGGCCGCGCCCTCGACAGCATGGACGGCGCGGTCTCCCGCAACGCGAACTTCACCGACGTAATCCAGACCTGGAGCGGTGCCTGGGCGACGAGCCGCAGTCTGTCCGGGCTACCGAAGGGCACGCAGCTCTACGCCCGTCTCCGGGCGCACAACGCCGCCGGCTGGTCTGGCGTCTCCGGCACGGCCACCTTCAAGACCAGCACCACCGTCCCGGGTCAGGTTGCCGCACCGGTCGTCGACAGCATCGGGTCGACGCAGGCGTGGGTCGCCTGGTCCGTCCCCTCCGACCAGGGCGGCACGCCGGTCGACGGGCACGCCGGCCAGGTCTCGCGCAACAGCGCCTTCACCGACGTCATCGCGGACTGGAGCACCCTCGGCTGGGCAACCGGCCTCAACGTCACGGGTCTCCCGAAGGGCACCGTCCTGTACGTCCGCGTGCGGGCCCACAACGCGGTCGGCTTCGGCGAGTGGTCGCCGTCGCGGACCTTCACCACCACGATCACGACCGCGAGCGCGCCGGCCACGCCGAGCGTCAGCGGCATCGGCCCCACCTCGGCCTCGCTGTCCTGGTCCGCCCCTGCCGACAACGGCGGCGCGGCCATCACGAACTACGAGATCCAGCGTGCGACCGACGCGGGCTTCACTGACCCGGCGTCCGTGACCGCCCCTGGCTCGTCGACCACCCTCGCCGGCCTGCTGCCGGGCACCACCTACTTCACCCGAGCCCGCGCGAACAACGCAGCCGGCGCGGGCGCATGGTCCTCGACCGCCTCCTTCACGACCCTGTCCGGGCTGCGAGTGGGCGACGGCACGAAGTGGCTCGACGCCATCGTGTGGGTCGGGGACGGATCGAAGTGGGTGCTGTGCCAGGTCAAGGCGGGCGACGGGACTACCTGGAAGTGAGACACCCCGCGTGCACCCCATGAGCCTCGCCCTGGAGGTTCCGGTTCAGCAGTCCCTCATCACGGCCGGCAGCACAGTCGTCGTCGGCCTGATCGGCGTCCTCGTCGAGCTGCTGCGCCGGCAGAACAAGAAGCTGTCCGAGGTCAAGGATCACGCCTCAGCCGCCCGTGACCAGGTGCAGAACAGCCACAAGACCAACCTGCGGGACGACGTCGACCGGGTGATAGCCGGTCTCGAACAGCTCCTCGAAGGACAGCGCCAGCACACCCGCGACATCGGCGGCCTGCGCGACGAGATCCGCCACGAGCGGGTCGAGCGCCTGGAGGTCGAGCGCCGGGTGGACCTGCTGATGCTCAACACCAAGCCGTGACCCGTCCCGACTGGGACAGCTACTACCTCGGGATCGCGGTCGCTGTCGCGGCCCGAGCCGACTGCACTCGACGCCAGGTCGGGGCGGTCGTCGTCAGGGATCACCGGATCGTGGGCACCGGCTACAACGGTGCCCCGTCCGGCGTGCCTGGCTGCCTGACCGCGGGCGCGTGCCCGCGCGGCCGGCTGAGCTACGACCAGCTCGCCGCCGACTCCTCGTACTCCAACTGCGTCGCGGTGCACGCCGAAGCGAACGCCCTTCTCCGGGCCGGCTTCGAGGCGAGCCGCGGAGCAGTCCTCTACATCACCGACCCGCCCTGCCATGAGTGCTCGCGCCTGATCGCGGCTGCCGGCATCGCGCGGGTCGTCACCCCTGACCTGGAGGTCTGATCAGTGGCAGAGCACTACGACGACTCGATGGGCCAACTGGCCAAGGACATCGTCGCCCTGGAGCCGAAGGATCTCGTTCTGGCCGGCATCTACGCCGACAAGCGGGGCTACCACAACAAGCGCAAGAACCTGCCGAGCAGCGACTACAGCGTGCAGCTCGCCGCGGACAAGAAGGGCCCGAGCGACAAGGCGTCGGCGATCGACATCACCAGCAAGTCTGCTCAGGGCGGTAACTACACGATCATCAAGAAGTACAGCAACCGGCTCTACGCGGCGGGCAAGGCGAAGGACCCGCGCATGGCCGGCTGGCGGGAGTTCTTCGGCCAGACCGACAACGACGGCGGCGTGGAGGGCTGGGACTTCGCCAAGGGCACCGAGTCCACCAGCGCCGACAAGAGCCACCTGTGGCACATCCACCTGTCCGAGCTGCGCGAGTTCAACACCAGCAAGGACAACAAGCTGGCCCTGCTCTCCGTGCTGTCGGGCGAGACCCTGGCCGCGTACCTGGCCCGGGGCGGCAAGCTCGTCGGCAAGCCGGCGTCCACTCCGACCAAGCCCCCGGCGAAGCCTCCGGCCAAGCCGGCGCAGCTCGTCGTGGACGGCAAGCTCGGCCCGGCCACCATCAAGCGCTGGCAGCAGATCATGGGCACCGAGGCTGACGGCGTGATCAGCAAGCCATCCGCCCTGGTGAAGGCGGTGCAGCGGCACCTGAACGCGCACGGTGCCCGACTGGTGGTCGACGGCGACGGCATCCGCCAGGACGGCCGGCGCTACCAGACCGCCCGCTACCTCCAGCGCTACCTGGGCGTCCCGGTCGACGGCCTGCTCTCGACCCCCGTGTCCAACACCGTCAAGGCGCTCCAGAAGCGCCTGAACACCGGCAAGTTCTGATCAGGAGGCACCCACCCGTGACCGACACCTACGTTCCCTCGCACGCTGCGCCGGAGACCCCGGACGCCAGCCGGAAGCGCCGGATACGCACTGCCTTCCAGAGCTTCGTGTCCGCCTGCGCCGTCCTGATGGTCGCCGTACCGGTGGCCCTGGAGATGCTGGTCGGGAAGGTGGACGCGAAGACCTACGCCGCCCTGGTGGCGGTGGCTGTTCCGATCGCCACTGGCGCACGGCTGGTCACCCTCGCCATGCAAGCCGCGCCGGTCAAGGCGTTCATCGACAAGTACGTCCCCTGGCTGTCCGACGCCAGCGAGTAAGCACGAAGCGCCCCACCTGCTCATCGCAGGTGGGGCGCTAGCTTCGTCTTGCCTAGTTCTTGCGGGCCTTCTCGGCTTCGATCTGCTCCAGCGTCTTGACTCCGCGTCCACCTCGCCGCCGCGCCGTGGGGGTGGGTTCAGCCGCAGCCTCCGCGTCGCGGAAGACCTGCTCGAAGACCCTGCCATCTACGGTGCACCTGACGGTCGTAACCTTCTGACCGTCACGCTCGATGCTGTATGCCTTCACTGGGCGTTTCGGGTTCTTGCATGTGTCGCAGACCTCAACCTCGATGATCGCCACTGCAACCCCCTTGATCACCCTGCGGAAACCGGACGCTGGAACCTTAGCAGGCACGGAACGGCTTGCGTTTAAACGATAGCCATCGCTATGCTCAGGTTGCAGTATCCGCCTGAAGCTGTAACCTGAACATGCGGCGTTACGCGAAGCGCTGATCGTATTTTCAGGCAGGACTTAACAAGGGGGCACCTGAAGTGGCACCACGGCCGAGAATCCAGAACGCCGACGAGGCGAAGCGCTGGATCGAAGATGGCAAGACATACGCCTGGATGACGGAGGAGCACGAGCGGAAGTACGGGATCAGGATCAGCGCTTCGGGCTGGTCCTACTTCCGCCGGCAGCACGGCCTGGAGGCTCGCGCCGTCGCCGACAACGAGCTGGTGCCGTGGTCGGTTGAGTGGAAGCACCGGAACAACTACTACCTTTACTGCCTGCGCCAGGAGGGGCGGCGTCGCGCCGGCAAGCGGCTGAACGCCAGCGCAGAGGTTCGGGTGAACGGCTTCCTGCGCGACCTGGCGGACAACAACGCCGTCGTGCACTACGACCCGGACACCGAGGAGGGCTTCCACCTGATCCCGCGCGAAGCGCAAGACGGGAACGGCCTTGTCCGCCAGCCCACGAAGGCAGCAGCCCGTAGGCGGCGAGCTGCCGATGATTAACCCTGTCTCAGACCCCTCATGCAGAAGGCCCCCAGCAGAGATGCCGGGGGCCTTCTTCGCGTCTAGCGTCAGGCGGCGTTAGCCAGTACCGAGTGCCTGGCGGCGACCCGCTGGAAGATCGGCGGGTCCGTCTGCTGCTCGTTGCGGACCTCGTCGTGCGTGGGCGTCGGCTCGTCCTCCGGCACCTCGATCGGGTCGCTCAGTGGGTCGTCCTGTGCTGGCGCTTCTGGTTCCGCGGCCGGCGTCTCGTCCTGGGCCGGCGGCTCGCTGTCCGCAGGCGCATCCTCGACCGGTGCCTCCTCGGCAGGCGGGTCCGCCTCGACCGGGGACTCATCCTCCGCTGGCGGAGTCGTCTCCACGGGGGGCGGAGTCGTCTCCACGGGGGGCGGAGTCTCGACCGGCGGCGTGGTCTCGACGGGCGGCTTCGTCTCCGCGGGCGGAAGCGGGTTCTGCTCGGCTGGAGGGGTCGTCGGGGGCGTGGCGGGCTGACTGGTGGGCGAGTCCGGCACGGGCTGGATGACCGGCGGATCAGGCTCGACGACCGGCGGGTCCGAAGCCGGCGGCTCCGTCACGGGGCCACTGTCCGCCGGCTGGTCCGGCACCAGGACAGGCTTCGTCGGCGGCGGAGCGACGGGAAGGGTGACGCCGGCCGCCTCGTCGAGCGGATCGAGGACCGTCGTGGGCAAGCTCTCGTCACCCGTGACGATCCTGACGACGGCGGAGCGCAGCTCCATCGGAACCGTCTTCAGCGCCTCCAGGTTGCGGGGCTCTCCGCCCTCTCCGGGCTTGACGATCAGGCCCATCGCGTAGGCCGCCTCGGTCATGTCAGCAGGCACGACCACGGTTGCGCCGAGCCCCTGGGCCCACCGGTTGATGCGGACGCGGTCGCTGCCCCACAGAGCCCACCGCTCACCAGCGATGAGGTTCGGGAACAGCCCCTCGCCCTTGCCGCCCGACGCGCGCATGGCGTCCACGCCATCGGGGCTGCTGAAGACCTTCATCTTGTTGCGGTGGTGCTGGTTCGTCTTCGGGTCGTTGTAGTCGAAGATGAAGGTGAGGCTGTCCGGCCCCACCCACGCCTCGACGTGCATGACCGCGCCGTCGCCGGCAACGCAGGTAGCAACCAGGTCCGCGTTGTCGGTGCCCGAGCAGGACCAGTCCGAGCCGGTCTGCACCGAGCTGAAGACGGGATTGCTCCACGCTTCTGCCGCTGACGCCGGGATGGCCCCTCCGCCGGCCACCACCGGCGCGATGATGATTCCGAGCGTCGCCGCAGCGACGAGCCCGGCAAGCTGCTTGCCCGCGCCAAGCACCCGGTCGGACAGGGTGACGACGGGTTGGCGATGTGCGCCAACCGATCGCCGACCCACGGTCCGCCTGGTGGCCCGCCGGCCGTTCAGTGGCTCCGCTGTAGGGATGGTCGCCTCCACCCAGTGCGCGATGGCGTCCGGGTGAGCCAAGGGAAGTGACCGCTGGATGAGTCGGACCACGGTCTCATGGCTGAGGGCCGGGTCGACGTAGATGACCCCTCGCTGAGGGACCGGCACGACCGGCGCTCCGGTGTGCGCTTGGATAACTCTCACGTGGTTCCTTGTGCCAGGGGGTGGGGGTGGCGGTAGTCCCGCGCACGGGACTAACCGATAGGGATTCTATCGACGAAACTGTTTGCTCTATCAACTGTTGAGAGTGTTTAGGGTCACCGATCATGCGCTTCATCAGGGAGTTCGCGCAATAGCTCCTCGACCCTTCGGGCAACGTCAGCGCGCCGTTCAGGTGACAGTGGCTCCCTGTGCGCGATGATGATCTCTGTATCCGAATCCGGCGTTAGATCGTGATAGACGTGGATGTCAGCCAAGCCGGCCGCCTCCTCCGCAGCCCGCAGTATGGCGCGATACGGAAGGCCCAGTGATCGGGCCAAGGCTTCCATGACGTCGCGCTTCGGCATGGGTGGCTGTGGATCGTTGGCGAGCTGATGCACCCGCGACTTCGAGAGAGCATCGCCGCCCCGTTCGGCGATGTCTCCGTAGCTGTCGCCATCCGCCAGCCGGGCTCCGATGAGCCGGCCGAGCGCATGATCCGCGACAGCGATGTTCCTACGAATCGGCACGATGCCTCTCTCCTGGGGTTGATTGCGGGGGTGACCCTACCCCCAGGTCATCCGTTCGTCCAGTTTCCTGAACGACCGTCCAGGAAGCTGGACGGCGAAGATCGAACACCTGTAGCGTCGGCTCGCCGGCTGCGGCCGGTAGCGGGCACGTAACCGAGGTGTGTCCGGCACCACCAGTTCAAGCGCAACGGGGCCGTGTTATCCTTGCAGTATCGAGCGGCCCCCGAGGAGGTAACACCCCGAGTGAGTCACCAGCAGATCACCACCCCCACCGCCAAGCGCCAGGAAACCCCGGACGGCCTCGCCGTCCTCGTGCAGGACGACGAGAACTTCGCCTACTACGGCGACCTGCTGCCGGATTCCGGGGCCTGGCACGTCACCTGGCTGTACGACATCGCGGCCAGGGAGGGCCTGGTTCGCGTGCACGAACATCCGGTCGAGATCGTGGAGCGGTCCGCCCGCTACTGGTTCGCCCCGTCCACGATGGAGGCCGCGTGACGGCGGTCCTGGCGCGGCCGAGTCAGCTCGGCCAGATCGAGCGGGCCTCCATCATGGAGCTGCCCCGCAACGGCAAGAAGCAGCCGCTCATCGTCCCGATCGGCGGCGGCAAGCCGAAGGCGTACACCCGCGTCACGACGTACATCGACTGCCTGGAGGACAAGTCCAACCTCGGCCACTACGACGAGCGGTACGTCCTGGCCGGCGTCGCCCTCCAGCCCACCATGCTCAACCGCGTGATGGGCCTGAACCCGGACGACAGCGAGGACAAGAAGGTCTACAAACAGGTCGCCGCCAGGGCCAAGGCCACGGCGGGTCAGCAGAACAAGGCCGACCGAGGCTCGCACCTGCACGACCTGTCGGAGTACGTCGACCGGGGCGAAGCGCTCCCGGCCTGCTCCGAGGCAGACGTCCGCGACATGGCGGCCTACAAGATCGCCACGGCGATGCTGGACGTCAAGCACATCGAGCAGGCGGTGGTGGTCGACGAGAACAAGACGGCCGGCACGCCTGACCGGGTGTCGGAGTACGACGGGTTGGACCCTGACGGCGAGCCGGCGGGCAACCTGATCACCGACCTGAAGACCGGCAGCGTCGAGTACGGCGCGCAGAAGATGGCGATGCAGCTCGCCGACTACAGCCGGGGCAAGCTCTACGACCCGTCGCGCTTCCCGGTCGACGTGGAGGACGAGGTCGCCTTCGCCGCCTGGAAGAAGACCGAATTCACGGCGGAGCAGGCAGCCGCCGCGTACTCCGAGCTGCCCAACGTCAACCAGCGCTGGGGGCTCATCGTCCACCTGCCGGCGGGCACCGGACAGTGCACCGTCTACTGGATCAACCTGGCCGAGGGCTGGCGTGGCGTCGAGCTGGCCGGCAAGGTCAGGGAGTGGCGTCGCACGAAGGTCATGCAGCCCTTCTCTGCGGGCTGATACTGCAAGGATGGCATAGCTCACATCAGCTTGCCGCGGAGATACTGCAAGGCTAACATAGAGCAGTACACGAGAGAGGGGAGAGCGACAACCAGTGAGTGTCGCAAGCGAGCCGGGCGGTCGCGGTGTCACCGTGACCATCAAGCACGGCAAGGGCTACCAGGACACCTGGTCGGTCTTCAAGGGTCAGCCGCACGAGGTGCGTGAAGACCTGATCGACTACTTCAGCATCCCGTACGACCAGCACAACGACCTCAGCCTCCACGAGGTGGTCGTGAACGCGACGACGATCGCGCACGGCGTGGGCAACGTGGCGGGCAAGCTCGGCGGGACGGTGCTCTCGCAGGGCAAGCAGGACTCGCCGCCCTGGAACACCAGCAGCCCGGCCAAGTCGGGCGGCGACCCGTGGGCCCAGGCCCAGTCGACGCCGGCCGTGCCGGCTGAGAACCCGCTCCTGGCCCTGATCAAGAACGCGGAGGACGTCCCGTCGCTCCAGCGGATCTGGGCCGAGAACCAGGCCGCCTTCGCGGACGCCGCGGTCATGGACGCCTGGAAGGCCAAGGGCAAGGCGCTGAGCGGCAAGTGAAGGGCGACCGCTTCGGCGCGTTCATCTCCAGCCTCGTCCTGCTGATGGTGCTCGTGTGTAGCGCCACGGTCTGGGCCAAGGCCCCATGTGGCCTGTGGTCGTTCTCCAAGGCCGGCGACGCGCCGGTCCGATGCATCAACCGTTGAGAGACAGGGGTACCCCAACCGTGGCCTTCACTCTGGCCTTCCGTCAGACCGACGCCAGCACCGACGCCCAGCCGACCCTGGAGGACCGGGTCAACGCGGCTGCCGCCTCGGCTGCCTGGGCGCGCAACACCTTCGAGGCTGCCGCCGCCGAGCTGGAGCGCGCCTCCGAGGAGCAGGCCGCCATCGGCATCGCGGTCCGCGCCGAGGTCGAGCGGCTGAACGACCTCGCGCTGCACGCCGACGAGCAGGCCGACCGCAACGCCGAGGCTGCCGACAAGATCCGCGCCCTGATCGCCTGACCGTTCTTCTGCTCGACCCGATACTGCAAGGCTGACATCCGTTCTACCCGAGGAGTTTCAACCAGTGGGTTTCCAGTTCGCTAAGCCGTCCTCGTTCTCCGGCGGCACGTTCTTCCGCGTGTCCGACCACATGACCGATCTGGCGCTGCTCGTCGAGCCGAAGCGCATCCAGAAGGGCGTCTCGAACACCTACAACGGCAAGACCACCCTGCGCGACGAGGTGACGGCCGACGTCACGATCTTCGCCAACAGCGAGGCGCTGGAGAAGGGCGAGCCCAGCGAGGTCATCAAGGACGCGAAGTTCGTCCACGGCATGCTGACCTCCACCCTGGAGCAGGTCATGGGTGGCGCGATGGTCGGAATCCTGCGCCGCATCCCGACCGCCAACGGTTCGGGCTACGTCTTCCGCGACGTCGCCCCCGAGGTGGAGTCGCAGGTCGGCGACTACTACCAGAAGCGCGAGAGCGCCGTCGCGGACGCCTTGGCGTCCGGCGCGATGCCCTCCTTCGAGTGACTGCCCCGGCGGGTGTCGGGCGTGAGGTTCGGCCTCGTAGCTCGACACCCGCCCTCTGGGCCGCGCTCTCACGGAAGGAGGAACACACCGAGTGCTGACCCCTGGTAGGTCGCTCACCCTGCACGCGGAGGCCGGCAAGGAGCTGCCCCGCGTTCCCGCGTTCAAGGCTCTCTACGACCGAGGCGTCCGGCCCCGGCACGGTCAGGTCATCATGGTCGCCGGCCGATCCGGCACGCAGAAGAGTGGCCTTGCCCTCTACTGGACCGCCCACATGCGCCTGCCGACGCTGTACTTCAGCGCCGACATGAGCGCCTTCACCGCCTCGTCTCGCCTCGCCTCCATGGCGGTACGCGAGACCACGGAGCAGGTAGAGGCCGGCATGGCGGTCAACCCAGAGAAGTACGTCAAGGCCCTGACCGACGTGCCGATCACCTTCTCGTTCGGCTCGCCGATCACCTGGCGGCAGGTGGATGAGGAGCTGGAGGCGTACGTCGAGCTGTGGGACGCCTACCCGCAGGTCATCGTCTTCGACAACCTCATGGACTTCGAGAACGCCGAGAGCGACTACACGGAGCAGATGGCCGTGATGTCGCAGGCGACGGAGCTTGCCCGCGCCACTGGCTCGACCGTGATCCTTATGCACCACGCCAGCGACAAGAGCTGGGAAGCCAAGAGCGACCCGTGGGCTCCGCCGTCGCGCGACCAGGTCAAGGGCGGCCTCAGCGAGAAGCCGGAGCTGTCGCTCTCGGTGGCGCTGGACCCGAACGACCTGACGTACCGGATCGCGTGCATCAAGCAGCGGATGGGCCCATGCGACCCGACCGCCCGCAGCTACGCGGTTCTGCACGCCGAGCCCGACTACACCATGTTCCACGCCGAGTCGCCCATGCAGCGACGGATGCTTCAGGGGGTGAGCTAGTGACCGACGTCGCTGCGCGCAACAAGCGCAACCGGGCCAACGGTGCCCGCTGGCAGAGCGACCTACGCAACGGGCTGCGAGGCGATGGCCTCGACGTCGAGCGCCTGGTGCTCACGGGCAAGGAGGACGAGGGCGACCACGTCATCCGCGACCCGTGGGCCCTGACGCCTCCGCCGAAGTTCGTGGTGATCGAGGCCAAGGCCGGCGTGCTTCACCCGGCGGAGTTCGTCCGCCAGGCGGTGCTGGAGGCGGGACACTTCGCCAAGCATCGCGGCCTGGACCGCAGCGCGGTGCAGGGCATCGCCGTCGTGAAGCGCAAGGGCATGAACTGGCGCGACGCCTACGTGCTCACCACCCTGGGCGAGTTCCTGGGACTGGGGCGCTCGTGAAGCTGAAGTTCTGGGACGAGATCAAGGCGTACCGCGCCTTCGAGGACGACGCGCTCCACGAGTTCGCCCACGGCGACGAGCCGGAGTTCATCGGCGGCAAGGCCATCGAAGCCATCGAGCAGTTCTTCGGAGTGCGCCACCAGTGAGCGACGAGCGCCCGGCCCTCACGGCGGTGCTCGACCACTACGAGGTGCCCTACAACCCGATGCGGGTCTCGCAGATGGTGCCGTGCCCGCTTCAGGACGCGGACCGGACGCCGTCGATGTCCATCAACACAGACCGAGACCTGTGGAACTGCCACTCCTGCGGCAAGGGGGGCGACAGCTACACGCTGATCATGGAGAAGGAGGGGATCGACTATCGAGCAGCAAGAGCCCTTGCGGCCTCTGTCGGATTCGCAGCGGGAAGCTCTGGAGGAAGCGACCAGCGCCTATCAGGGTCAGCTTACGGCGGACGTCGCAAGGTACCTGCTGGCAAGAGGGATCGGCCAGGAGGAGGCGGTTACCGCCCGTCTTGGCGTCGTACTTGACCCCCTGCCCGGACACGGCCGGTTCGTCGGCTGGCTGTCCATCCCGTACCTGAACAAGGACGGCAGGCCGGTGCAGATCCGCTTCCGCTGCCTTCAGGAGCACGACCACCGAGCCCTCGGCCACGGGAAGTACCTCACGGTGGCCGGCGAGTCCGCCCGGATGTACGGCGTCGACTCCATCCACCAGGCCGGCGACGAGATCCACGTGACCGAAGGCGAGCTGGACCGGGTCATCCTGCGCCACAAGCTCGGCGTCCACGCGGTGGCCGCTCCGGGCGCGAAGAACTGGAAGGGCCGGCACCGCCGGATGCTCGCCGGCTTCAGCCGGATCTGGGTCTGGGGCGACCCCGACGACGCGGGCGCGGAGTTCACGCAGCGAGTCACCCGAGCGCTGCGGCAAGCCAAGGGCATCAACCTCAAGCAGGGCGATGTCACCGATACGTACCTGGCCGGCGGGGTGGAAGCCCTGCGCACGGCCTGGAGGGGGAACAGCCAGTGAGCGACGAAGAGATGACCGAGGACGAGTTCCTGGAGCTGGCCTCCGTGCTGTGGACTGACAACGGCCTGGAGGTCACCGAGAACACGCTCCTCCGGCTGCGTCAACGGCGCGAGCGGCTGCGCGGCATCGCGCCGAGCCTCCAGGACGCGCCGATGTACCCGGACGGGTTCCCCATCGCCGAGGAGTACCAGCCCAAGGCGGACCGCTGGGCGCAGAACAACCGGTACCGGGCCAACCGGCACATGTACGCCTGGGATGGCGTGATCCTCGGCTCTGCCTACATCGCTCTCTCGCAGACCGACGACGACACCCGGGAGTCCGAGCTTCTGGACCTGGCCGCCGTGGTCATCGGTGCCTACGAGGCCAGTCGGAAGCGGCGGGCCCTCGGTGCCTGAGCTGAAGGACGGTGACCTCGCGCTGGTGCGTGTGCGCCACTTCCCTGAGCTGGTACCGCAGCTCGCCCGGTTCCGCGACATCCGCGACGACTTCGCCTGGGACGACGACGACGGCGAGGACGACGGCCTCACCTGGTGGCAGTTCTTCGGTAGCGAGATCACCGAGCCCCCGAAGGCCATCGAGGTCGTCGCACGGTTGCAGGCGTTCGCCCTCACTGACACGGCAGACCTGATCGTGGACGCGAGCGGCGTCGTGCACCGGATCGTCGCCGCGAGCGACGCATGACCGAAGGCGACCCGGCCGAGCTGCCGGGCAGACCTGGACCACGGCTGAAGGCCGCCTGGGACGCGATGAACGACGCGACCCGGGCGGCCTTCCTGCCTCACCTGCTCGGCTCCACCCCCGCGGAGTACCTGGCCGACTGGCTCCACCGAGCCGGCACGCCAGTCTCCGCCTCCACGATCCGCACGTACCGGCGAGCACTCGCCAGGCAGGAGCGATTCAACCAGTGAGCAACGAACTGCTCGACGAGCTGTTGGCCAAGCCGACCGTCACGGCGCTGCCGGGCGGCGGCCTCGATCCCGAGCGCCACTTCACCAAGCAGGTAGAGGTTTCTGGCGACACCGCTCAGGTCACCGTGCGGGGCCCGGCCGAGGATGTCACCGAGGACGCCGCGACCGCGCACCTCCGCAGCCAGGGCCTCGACCCTGCGGTGTGGGTGGCGTCTGGCTTCCGCTCGTCGGAGTGGACGATGGCGAACGGCGAGACCGGCGTCAGCGCCCGCTACACCTACACCCGCGCCGGCTCGCCCGAGGCCGAGCGCCCGAACCTGGACGAGCTGTTCGCCGCGATCAAGCCGTACGAGGGCCTGGTCCACGAGAGCCGGCCGCAGGGCGATCACGGTTTCCTCGTCCTGCTCGGCGACATGCAGTTCGGCAAGATCGACGGTGACGGTGCAGCGGGCACGTTGGATCGCACGATCGACTGCCTGAACAAGGCGGCCGACCTGTACTCCGAGTACAGCTCCCGCTTCGAGCTGGGCCACATCCACGTCGGGTGGCTGGGCGACCACATCGAGGGCTTCGTCAGCCAGGGCGGGGCCAACGTCTGGCGTACGCCGCTGACGCTGACCGAACAGATCCGGCTGACGCGGCGGGTGATGCTCCACGCCCTGCTGACCTTCGCCCCGATGGCGGAGCGGGTCTCGATGGCCGCCGTCCCCGGGAACCACGGCGAGAGCGTGCGGTTCGGCAAGGGCGGCGTCACCCGGTACGACGACAGCCAGGACACGGAGTCGCTGATCGCGGTCGCCGACGCGGCCAAGCTCGCGCCCGAGCAGTTCGGCCACGTGGAGTTCTACGTCCCCGAGACCGACGAGCTGACCGTGACGCTCAACGTCGCCGGCACCGTCGTGACCCACGCCCACGGCCACCAGTGGCGGCCCGGCAAGCACTGGGAGTGGTGGCGCGGGCAGGCGTTCAACAAGGCCAGCGCCATGCACCAGGCGGACCTGCTGGTCGCCGGCCACCTGCATCACGAGTTCATCGACACGGACGGCCCGCGGACGTTCATCCAGCCGCCGGCCATGGAGTCCGAGTCCACCTGGTGGCGGCACGCCAAGGGCACCACCGGAGCGCCGGGCCTGGTGGTCGCGGTGACCAAGGACGGCAACACGAATCTGAAGGAGGTGGTTCGGTGAGCGATCCCGACTACATCGCGTACGGCTGGCAACTGGCCCAGCTCGCCGGAGTCGAGAAGGCCGCGAGCGTCGCGGCGGCCCGCGTCACCCGCGACCGGGGCGGCGTCGTCGAATACGACGACATGCGGCAGGAGGCCCTGATCTGGGTCGCCACGCACGCCAACTCGGTCAGCCAGTACATCGTGATCGTCGATGGGGCCTTCGTCGTCGACATCGCGCTCCTGGCGCACCGGCTGTACTCCCGGCTGCTCAACCTGAGCGAGTCGGAGGCAGGCCGGGCGGTCAAGACCTACTCCTACGCGGCGACCCGTGAGGGTGCCGATGAGTAGCTACGACCGCGCCCTGGTCGAGCGGCTTCTCCCCGCCATCTGGGACAAGGACTTCGCCTACGGCATGGAGAACCCCGAGGCACCGCAGCCGATCAAGGGCTGCCAGATCCACGCCAAGCGAGACGGCACGCCCAAGGAGGACTGCGCGTGCTGCGACCCCTCGGTCCGCAAGACCACGGTCAACCCGAAGCTCGGCAACACCCTGTACGCGCACCTGGCAGACATCCACGCGGCGTGGCGGCGGGTGCCGCTGACCTTCAGGCAGCGCCGCGCCCTGTTCATGCAGTACGGGCTGGACTGGACGCACCGGGAGATCGCACGGCATGAGGCGGTGGACCGATCCGTCATCACCCGCCGCATCGAGACCGCGGTCGGTCACCTGGTGGCTGAGCTGAACGGCGACGCGCACGAAGGCATCGACGATACTGCAATACTGACATCTGGGAGTGACACCAACCCGTGAGCTTCATCGAGCTGAACCCCTCCGCCTTCACCTTCGGCCCGACCGGCGAGGTGGTCTACGACCGGACGTACTCCCGTACCCAGCCGGACGGCAGCAAGGAGGCGTGGCCAGACACCGTCGAGCGAGTCGCGGCCGGCAACATGGCCCTGGTCTACGGGCCCAAGGCGACCTGGTCCGCCGAGGTGGTCGACGAGTACGAGCGACTGAAGCGGGCCATGCTGCGCTTCGCCGTCATCCCGGCGGGCCGGCACCTCTGGGCGACTGGTGTCAGCGGCCGGCAGTTCCTCTTCAACTGCCACGTCGCCGGCTGGCAGGGCGACAAGCTGTCCGAACACTTCCGCTTCGCCTTCCTCCGGCTCATGGAGGGCGGGGGAGTGGGCGCGAACTACAGCTCCCGCTTCCTGACGAAGTTCGGCCCGCCGAACCGGCAGCTCCGCGTGCACATCGTCTGCGACCCGATGCACCAGGACTACGCCGACATGAAGGCCGCGGGCCTGCTCTCCGAGGAGTACGACTCCGACTGGGCCGGCGCGTTCGAGGTGGAGGACTCCCGCGAGGGCTGGGCTGACGCCCTGGTCGACCTGATCGACACCTACATGACCCTCGACCCGGTCAAGCACGAGAACCGCGTCTACGACGTGTCGCGGGTGCGGTGCAAGGGCTCGCGCCTGAAGACCTTCGGCGGCACCGCCTCCGGCCCGGCTCCGTTCGCCCAGCTCCTTCACCGGACGAGCGAGGTGCTGAACCGGGCCGACGCTCGCGCCGAGGAACTGCCCTTCGACGGGATGATGGTGACCCCGCTCGACGCGATGGAGATCGACCATGCCATCGCTGAGTGCGTGGTGTCGGGCGGCAACCGGCGTTCGGCGCGGATGAGCATCGTGCACTGGCGCGACCCGTTCATCCGCGACTTCATCGCCGCGAAGCGTGACTCGGGCCTGCACTGGACGACGAACCTGTCCATCGAGATCGACGACGCCTTCGTGCAGGGGCTCGTCAACGACGACCTGGAAGCGGTCGAGATCCACCGCCTGGCGACCGAGGCTGCGCTCACGGACGGCGAGCCGGGCTACTGGAACAGCGACTACTCCAGCATCGGCGAGATCAACCAGATCGTGGCCACGAATCCGTGTGGCGAGATCCCGCTCCCCGAGAGCGGCGCGTGCGTGTTGGGCCACGTCAACCTGAACGCCTTCGCGCCGATCCGGCGGGGCGGTCCGGTCGACTGGCTCGGCCTCGACGAGGCGCACCGGCTGATGACCCGCTTCCTCATCCGCGCCACTCACGGGGACATGCTCGACGCCGGCCAGAAGCAGGTCATGGAGAGCGAGCGCCGGATCGGCGTCGGCCACTTCGGGGTGCAGGCGTTCTACGCCAAGCGCGGCTACCCGTACGCGGTGGTCCCGAAGATCGCCCGGCTCCGCGAGGAGCTGCGCGACATGAAGGACGAGGTTCGGGCGGCAGCCCGCCAGTACGCCTTCGAGCTGCGCATCCCCGAGCCGGTCAAGGTGACGACCGTTGCGCCGACCGGCACGATCGCCAAGCTGCCCGGCACCACCGAGGGCATCCACCCGATCATGCACCGGTTCTTCATCCGCCGGGTCCGCTTCAGCCTGGCTGACGCCGCCCAGCGGGCGACGGTGGAGAGCTTCCGCGAGCAGGGCTTCACCGTGGAGACCTGCGTCTACGACGCCTCGGGCAACACGGCAGTCGTCGAGTTCCCCACCAAGGAATCGTTGCTCCAGGAGGTGGAAGACCTCGGCTACAGCAAGTACGAGGCGATCGACCTGGTCCAGAGCAGCGGTGAGCTAACCCTCGACGAGATGCTGTCCTTCCAGGCGATGTACCAGACGGAGTACGCCGACAACGCGGTGAGCTTCACGGCCAACATCAAGCCGGGCATGGACCTCGACGAGGCCGCCGCGACCATCGCCCGGTGGCTGCCGAAACTCAAGGGCACGACGATCATGCCGGACAACGGCAGCCGACCGCAGGCACCGTACGAGGCGATCACCGAAGCCGAGTACGAGGCGGCGCAGGCGACGCTGATCGCGGACGGCATCGACGAGGAGTGCGCGACCGGGGCCTGCCCGGTTCGGTAGCCTGCCGGCATGAGCGATCGGCCGGGCGTGTTCGTGGTCTTCACCAGGTACGCCCGGTCGCTCTCGTGGGCGATGAAGCGCGGCTGGCCCCTGGGCCCTGTACTCGATCAGATCGCCGCCCGCGAGGCTCAGTCACCCCGTAACGACAGAGGCCCCTCAGCATCGCGCTGAGGGGCCTCTTCTGCGTTGCTTCAGGACTGCTTGGCGAAGCTGACGAACGACTTCCAGGCCTGCGGGTCGAACGTGAGCGCCGGGCCAGCCGGGTCCTTGCTGTCGCGGACGGCAACCAGGCCGGGCAGGTTGTCGGCCACCTCAACACAGTCGCCGCCGGACGTGCCGCTGCGGGTCGACTTCTTCCATCGAGCGTTAGTGAGGTCCATGCTGGCTCTCTACTTCCTGTAACAGGGCGACCGACAGGTTGTGCGGGAGGGCGACGCCTCTCACGCTCTCCCATCTCGCCATCAGCGTAGCGACTCCATCCTCAACATCCACGGGAGTACCGGCAAGCTGGTTCTCCAGGTGTCCGACCCACGAACCATCAGCGAGCATCGCCAAGGCCAGCGGGCCGGACAGTCCAACGTGCAGGCCGGCGGCGGCTGGAATCACGTGGACGTGGATGTGAGGCAGCTCGGACATCTTCAGCAGGTGCGCTAGCTGCTCGGCCATGATCGGGTCTTGC
The DNA here is from genome assembly GCF_029626145.1 of Micromonospora sp. WMMD961. Classification (NCBI taxonomy): domain Bacteria; kingdom Bacillati; phylum Actinomycetota; class Actinomycetes; order Micromonosporales; family Micromonosporaceae; genus Micromonospora; species Micromonospora sp. WMMD961. Next base: position 5,859,354 of record NZ_JARUBJ010000002.1, on the reverse strand, counting down.
CGGCGTAGGGCGGACTCGTCGATGACCGCGATCACCTGTGGAGGTCGCTCGCGCCGCAGGATCTCCTGGCGCTCCAGCCGGGAGGCGACCTGCTGTTCGACCTCCTCCTCGGGGCGGGTGTCGTCGAAGCGCAGCACCGATCGGGCGTAGCTCGCGGTCTGGAGCAGGCCCGGTATGAGCGTCGGGTTGAAGTACCTGAGCTGCTTCGCGGCGCGCTCGGCTTCGAGCCAGTGCTTGAGCCAGCTCGGCTGCACGTCGCGCTGCCGTCCCCTCAACAGGTACTCGAACAGCCCACCGGTCTCCAGGATCTCGTCCGCGCGGCGAGCGTAGGGCAGGTCCAGCGCCCGAGTGCCCGTCTCCACTGCGGACACGGTCGAGCCCGAGTAGTTCGCCCGCTTGCCGAACTCGTCCTGGTTCATGCCGGTCAACGATCGCTGCCTGCGGAGCTGGGCGCGAATCATCTCGTCCGTCTGCTCGCGTTCCATGCCTCTCCAGAGTCTCACCAAGATCACCAAGTGTCACCAGATCCGGCCCGCGCCCACCAGACCATCACCAGGACCAGCGCGAACGTCTTCCGAGAGTAGCGGTGTCCTCACAAGACTGTCAGCAAGCGGATACGCCTCGGTCCCCCTAGACGTAGGGCGATCCGCCGGGGCCGCTCCACTTCCCCCGTGGTGGAGCGGCCCGCTCCCAGGAATCGGAGTCCGGGTCGTGGAGGGGAAGAGTATGTCGCGGCCTGGACTCCGTAGGCAGGCAGGAGGGGCGCGTTCGTGGACGACGACGATGCCGACCTGGCCCAACCAAGGCACAGGCCGCACCGATCGAAGCGCTTCCGTTTGAGTGGGCGGCAGTGCGCGTGCCCCTCCTGCCGCACCGCTCGCAAGCCGAAACGGGCGACCGGCACTTCCGAGCGGCCAATCGCTCGCTTCGATGCGCCCCTCTCCAGTGGCTTCATCCCGCAGTACAACCCCACCTGGACGATCTGGAACGCCCCTACGCAGATCAACTGGACGCTGGCCGCCGAGCTGGTGACCCGAAGGCAGCAGGAGGAATTGTGACCAAGCTCAGCGAGCTGATCGCCCCACCGCGTAGTGGCCCGGCGGCCAATCTCCCGAAGTCGCACGCCGAGAGGACGCCGCACACTCCGATGCGCCCCATGTGGTTCTGTCGAGCGGACGGGCAGCACTGGCCCTGCGGTGAGGCCCGGCTTCGGCTGAAGGCCGAGTTCGAGGACAACACGGCTGGCCTGACGATCTACCTGGCCGGCTTGTACTACGAGGCCGCCAAGGATCTCTACCACCTGAACCCGCACGACGGACCGAACCCGACTGACCTGTTCGCGCGCTTCGTCGGCTGGGGCCCGCACCGCAGGCCCGCAATCGAGGCCCCGAAGGCGGCCGGCGGGTCATAGATTCCCGATGGTTGTCGCCCTGGCCAAGCGACCACCAGCGGGCGCACAAGGCACCACCAGAGCGGAGAACCCCTCTCCGCACCGGTTGAAGGAGGAGTCTTGAGTATTGACGTCACCAACCCGAGTAGGGCCGCCCAGGACGCCCGAACCCTCATCGACCGCGAGACGTTCGGCAAGCTGGTCGACCACTTCGCCGTCGACCAGCACGTCACCCGCACCTACGCCGAGCGCGCGGTGGAGCAGTTCCTGATCTTCCTCAAGGCGCACGCTGACAACGTCGACAACCCGGACTTCGGGATGCCGCTGCCGGACGGCTCGATCGGCCGGGTCGTGCCCACCCTGCCCATCGACGCGGTGTGGCACTCCTCGCTGAAGCACACCGTGCCGTACCTCGCCGCCTGCGAGCAGATTTCCGGCGGCTTCATCCACCACATCCCGATCCTGACCGAGGGGATGATGGACGGCACCGCGAAGACCTTCACCCTCGCGGCGCTGCACGCCACCGGCTACCGGGTCGACATGGAATTCTGGTACGGCGAGGCCGAGTCCTGCTGCCCGCCGAACCCGCCGCAGCCCGGCAGTAAGTGACAGAGGGGTAGCCATGCGTAGTGACTGGATCGTCCTGCCTGACGCTGTCGTGGCAGGCGTGGCCGAGTTGGTCGGCGGCATCATCGACGTGTACCCGGCTTCGAGTGGCAACCACGCGGAGATCGCGTCGGCCGTCATCGGCTCGACCAGCAGCGCCTTCGTCAAGGCGGCTTCGGGTGATCTGGAGGTCCGGTCACTGCGCTACGAGCTGTCGGCTACCAGGGCTGTCGACTGGTTTCCGCCGGCCATCCTGTGGCACTTCGAGCGTGACGGGTGGTTGGTGGTGGGGGCCGAGCTTCTTGTCGGCCCTCACGCCAACCTCTCGCCAGGCAGCACGGATCTCGAACTGCTTGGAGTGGCGCTGAAGGGGCTTCAGGAGAATCAGGCCCGACCCGGGACGTGGTTCACGCCGGAGACGCGGCTCGGCTTCAGCCGCCCCGAGGCGGACGGCGGCACGCTTATCCACTCCGACCTGAACCCGGCCAACCTGATCGTCACCACGAGCGGCATGCGAGTCGTCGACTGGGCGTACGCGACGAGGGCGGCACCGTGGGTCGAGCTGGCCTTGCTCGTCCAGTGGTTGATCGGCAGCGGCCACACCCCCGAGCAGGCGGAAGACTGGCTGGCTCAGTTCCCGGCCTGGGCCGAGGCTGACCCCGAGGTCTTGGACGACTTCGCATCAAGGAACGCCTCGAAGTGGGCCATGAAGTCCCGGCAGGGCGGCGAGGGATGGGTGCACGACCTCGCGGCCTGGACTTGCGAGTGGGCGGCCCACCGGGCGTAGAGCGGAGTGAAGCGGGCCAGCCTTGAACAAGCTGGCCCGCTTCGCCCTATGCGGGTACCGGTACCTGGTCCAGCTCGGCGATGAGCCGGCGGGCGCGGTCTGGGCCAGTACCCAGTGCCGCCGCCACCAGCTTCACGCCGGGGGTACCGGCGCGGGTCAGTACCTTCGCCGGCTCGTTCTTGATGACGTCCTTCAGCTTGGCCTTCAGTACCTCGTCGTCGGCGGTACCGGTACCGGCCTTCCGCACCCTCCGCTCGGGGCCCGGTACCACGATGGCCGGCTCGGAGGTACTGGGTACCGGTGCAGGTCGGGCCGGTACCGCTGCGGGTACCGGTACCGGCTGGCTCGGTACCCTGCGAACCGGTACCTCCGACGCCACCTTCAGCGGTACCTCATCTGGTACCGGTACCGCCTTGCTGGCGAGACCGCCCAGCACCATCTTCGTCAGTACCATGAACGCCACCGCCGGCAGGCCGGCGACGAGCCACCCGCTGATGGTCGGTACCGCGCCCGCCAGGTTCGCCGTGAGCGAGAAGGCGGTGGACCCGAGGAGCACGGCCACCGGGAAGCCGATCGACTTGCCTCGGCGGGAGCGACGCCGGATCTCCAGGAGCGAGCCCGTGGGCAGCAGCTCGGATATCACGGCGTTCGCCCACCCGAAGGCGTCGGGAGTGCCGGCGGGGGAGTTGTTCATCGTCCAGTCGTGGACGTGCGTGAAGCTGGCCGCCATCGCGGTCAGGCCGACGAGGAGCAGGATGCCGACCTGGATAGCGCCCTCGACGCGCCCGCCGGTAGGAGTCTTCTCGGTCATCACTTCACCCCTCCCAGCGCTTCGCTCTTGCACGGCGTGCAGTTGTGGGCCGGCTGGCCCCGGTGGGTGCGGCAGGTCTTCGTTCCGCTGGCCGGCGGGTTGGCCGCGCCTCGCTTCTCGTCGAGCTTCTGCCGGGCCGCCTTGAAGGCCGCCAGGCCGGTCACCTTCGCCGGGCGTGCTGGCGGTGCCGGCTCAACTTCCGGCTCGCCCGCGGGCTCCTGGACGGGCTCCTCGTGCATGTCCGGCACGGCAGCCGCCTTGCCCGACACCGGCTCTGCCTCGGGCAGCAGGTCGACCGGCACCTCCCGCTTGCGGTGCATCGCCAGGTTGTAGACCACAGGCCGGCGGTCGGCCGGGATGTAGGCAACGTGCCGCTGGTCGCCTCGCGCGATCAGCTTGTCCTCCAGGAGGTGCTTCAGGCAGTCCTGCGTGGCGCGGACGGTCTTGCGGGCGTAGTGGGCCAGGAGCTTCTGGCCGGGGTACGCCCCCTTGCCGTTGGCGTGCGCGTGGTTGGCCAGTCCGAGCAGGACCGGGACGCAGCACTTCCGCACGTCCGGGGCTTCGTTGAACGCCCAGGTCAGGGCCTCGACGCTCATCGCGCACCGACCCTGACAGTGATAGACTTCAAGTTCACGGCGGACCTCCAGCGTCCGTCACGCCCCGGCGGAGTCCCCACTCCGACCGGGGCAGTTTCTTATCGAACGGGTTGTCCGCTCGAACATGTTGAGCCTGGTCGCGGTGCCGGCCAACCTGCTGGCGGTGCCGGCCATCGCGCCGGCGACAGTGCTGGGCGTGCTGGCGGCCATGGTGTCGCCGATCTGGCCGGGCGGTGCCGAGTTCCTCGCCTGGCTGGCGAGTTGGCCGGCCTGGTGGTTGGTGGTCGTCGCCCGGCAGGGCGCTGGGCTGCCCGGCGGCACCCTGCCGTGGCTGGGCGGGCTGCCGGGCGCTCTGCTGTTGACCGCGCTGACTGTGGCGCTGCTGGTCGCGGTGCGTCGGCCACTCGTACGGCGACTGGTGGCGGTCGTCGGCGTCGCCGCGGTGCTCGGTGCGCTTCCGGTGCGCCTACTCCTCGCCGGGTGGCCGCCACCGGCTTGGGTGGTGGTGGTCTGCGACGTGGGTCAGGGTGACGCCGTGGTGCTGCCGGTCGCCCCCGGCCGTGCCGTGGTGGTGGACGCCGGGCCGGAGCCGGGCGCTGTGGACGGGTGCCTGCGCCGGCTCGGCGTACGCGAGGTGCCGCTGCTGGTGATCAGCCACTTCCACGCCGACCACGTGGGTGGCGTGGCGGGGGTGTTCCGGGGGCGGCAGGTGGGCGCCGTGCTGACACCGTCGTCGACGGACCCGCAGGGTGGCCGGGATCTGGTCCGGGCGGCGGCCGTTGGCGGGCGGGCGGCCCTGCTGACCACAGTCGCCGGAGCTCGACATCCCGTGGGTGGGGTCGACCTGCTGGTGCTCGGCCCGCCGTACCCGCTGGCCGGCACCAGGTCCGACCCGAACAACAACTCCCTGGTGCTGCGCGCCACGGTGGCCGGGGTGCGGATCCTGCTGCCCGGAGACGCCGAGGCCGAAGAGCAGCACGCGATGGTGGCGCGGGCGGCCCCCGACCAGTTGCGGGCGGACGTGTTGAAAGTCGCCCACCATGGTTCGGCGTACCAGGATCTCGGGTTCCTTGACGCGGTGCGGCCCGCCGTCGCGCTGGTGCCGGTGGGCAAGGGGAACACCTACGGGCACCCGAGCCCTGGGCTGCTCAGCCGGTTGAGCAGGGGCGGTGCCCGGGTGTTACGTACCGACACCGATGGCGACCTGGCAGCGGTTCGGACGGGGAACGGCCTCGCGGTGGCCCACCGAGGGGCGCCGGCCGGCCGAGACTTCTGACCTGCCCAGCTCAGAGGCGGGCCAGCCCCGCCGGACTTGCGAATTAAAAGGCAATTGAGATAGATGTCGGGATTTGCGTTGTGTGCGGGCTGCGCCGACCAAGCCCCGAATGAGCAGGCACGATCCCGCCCTGGGGCGTGCGAATATGGGCGGCGTGACCCCCGCCAGCCTCGCCCCCATTCTGCTCGTCCTCGGTGACGAGGAGCTGCTCGCCACGCGCGCGGTCACCGAAGCTGTCGCGAAGGTTCGCAGCGTCGACCCCGAGGTGGACGTCCGCGAATACCAGGCCGCTGCGCTCACCGTCGGCGAGATCGCCGAGATGCTCAGCCCCTCGCTGTTCGGCGGGCGGCGGCTGCTGATCCTGCGCTCCGGTCAGGACGCCCGCAAGGACCTGGTCGCCGCGCTGCTGGCGTACGCGAAGAATCCCGACCCGGACGTCCAACTGCTGGTGCTGCACCTGGGTGCCGCCAAGGGTAAGGCGTTCGCCGACGGGCTGCGGGCGGCCGGCGCGACTGTCGTGCCGGCGGCCAAGCTCAAGGGACACCGCGACCGGGTGGCCTTCGTCCGGGACGAGATCCGCCGAGCCGGCGGCAAGTGCACCGACGACGCCGCGGAGGCACTCATCGCGGCGATCGGCAACGACCTACGCGAGCTGGCCGCCGCCTGCTCCCAGTTGATCGCCGACACCGACGGGCGGATCAGCGCCGAAACGGTCGCCCGCTACTACCGGGGCCGGGTCGAGGTGACCGGCTTCACGGTGGCGGACGCCACCATGGTCGGTGACGTGCCGGCGGCGCTGGAGGCGTTGCGCTGGGCCCTGCACGTCGGGGTCGACCCGGTGCCCATCGCCGACGCACTGGCCGACGGCGTGCGCACTGTTGCCCGGGTGGCGTCGGCCGGGCGGGGTAACCCGTACCAGCTCGCCAGCAGCCTCGGCATGCCCGCGTGGAAGATCGAGCGGGCGCAGCGGCAGGGGCGCGGTTGGACCCCGGAGGGCCTGGTCCGGGCCATGCAGGTCGCCGCCGAGTGCAACGCGGCCGTCAAGGGCGGCTCAGACGACCGGGCGTACGCCCTGGAACGCGCGGTCTTCTCCGTCGCGGCGGCCCGGCAGGGCAGCACCAGGTGACGAGGGCGAACCGCCCGGCATGGGCGACCATTCCCGTCGACGAGGAGCGGTACCGGCCGCTCTACGCCCGAATCCTCGGCCTGCGGTTCGTCAACCCCGGCGGCGTGCTGTGCTTCGTCTTCTTCGAGGGCGCCATCGCGCTGGCGGTGCTGCTCGCCCTCGCCGAACTGGTCACCTGGTGGGCGGTGCTGGTGCTGCCGGTCGTGGTGGCGGCGATGGTCAAACTCAACGACCAGGTGGCCGCGATCGTGGTCCGTTCCGCGGCGCTCGTGCCCGAGCAGGAACGGGACCGATTCCGCCGCCAGATGGAGCCAGCGGTCGGGCGAGCCCAGGTGGAGTGGATCTCGCACAGCGTCACCGGCGTGGTGATCGCCGCAGATTCGGTGCCGCCCACTCGCCGCGCCGACCCGTCGGACTGAGCCCGCCGCCCGGGCGGATCCTCGGCATTCAGCCGGACTGCGGACACACGGAAACCCCGGGCCTGGGGCCCGGGGTTTTCCGAATCAGTCTGACGGTGAAGTCGTCAGGCGGAGAGCGCCACCACGCGCTTCGCGATCGCGGACTTGCGGTTCGCGGCCTGGTTGGAGTGGATCACGCCCTTGCTGACGGCCTTGTCCAGCTTGCGCGAGGCGTCCAGCATGAGCGCGGTCGCCTTCTCGACGTCACCGGCCTCGGCAGCCTCGTGGAACTTCCGGACGGCGGTCTTCAGCGACGACTTGACCGACTTGTTGCGCAGCCGGGCCTTTTCGTTCTGCCGGTTGCGCTTGATCTGGGACTTGATGTTCGCCACGCGACAGCCTCGTCTTGATAGCTCGGGTTGGTCAGCTTGTGCGCTGGGTGACGAACATGCGTCACCGCTGCGCGAAGAGCCAGGTTACCAGGTCGCCCGGGACGAGCCAAAACGGCTCGGGCGGTGTCACCTCCAGCCCTGGCGTCGGGACAGCCAGTCGAGCGACTGTTCGCCGCTCCACCGCTGGTGCGCCGGTAGGTGTGGCGAAGCCGTCACCGGTGCCGCCGCCGCGCCGGTGAGGTAGTAGCCGGCCAACGCGGCCAGGGTCGCGTCCAGCGCGTCCGGGGGCGCGCCGACGGCGGCCGGGTGCGCGGCGAAGAGCCGATCCGCGTCCAGCCCGCTGGCGTACGCGGTGAGCAGCAGACCGGCCAGGTCGAACCAGGCCGGCCCGGAACAGACCCAGGTCCAGTCGCAGAACCAGGCTCGGCCGTCCGCGCCGATCAGCACGTTGTCGACCCGCAGGTCGCCGTGGACGAGGCTGGTCGCCCCGGCGGCGTACCGGGGGAGGAGCGACTCCAACGCGACGAGTTCGGGCAACCGGCCCCGTGCCGACGTGGGCAGTGGCGGGGTCGGCTCCCGGCCGGCGGCGACCTCCTCCCACCAGAGGATGTCCGAGCGGGCCAGGTCGGCCAGGTGCGGCAGGCCGAGGGCGGTCAACTCGGCCGGCGGGTCGGCCAGGGCGGCGGCGACCTCCGCGTACCCGGCGAGGGTGGCGTCCAGCTCGGCGGGCGCCCAGGGCAGGCGCGGGGTGTGGCCGTCGACGGCGTCGCTGCAGAGCACGAACCAGCCGGCCTCGTACAGGGTCCATCGGGGGCGGGGCGCCGGAAGGTCGGCCGGCAGCCTCTCCAGGATCGCCGCTTCCCGGGCGTACCACTGGACCAGGTGCGGCTGCTCGGCGGCGGGTGCCGCCTTCACGAAGGCGCGGCCACCGGCGGCGGTGTGGAGCACCGCGGCGAAGCCGCGGGTGAAGCCCGCGCCGGCGACCCGGGCGGTGACCACCGGCGCGCCGAGCCGGTCGGCGACCGCGGCCCGCAGCGTCGCCGGCAGCGTCGACCACGACGGTCGCTGGGCACTGGCGTGGTAGGGCACCGGCGGCAACGGGGGAGAGGACACCACACCATGCTGCCCCGGGGTGCGTGCGCGACGCGCGGCGACACTGCCAGACTGCGAAGCCATGAGGACCGAGGACTTCTGGCAGCTGATCGACGAGGCTCGGGCCGGCGGCGGGGGAGAGCCCGGGCCGGTCGCCGCGCGGGCCGTCGCCCTGCTCGCCGAGCGCGATCCGGAGGACATCGTCGGGTACGCCCGGCACCAGACGCGGGTGTTGGCCGCCTCGCACAAGGCGGACCTGTGGGGCGCGGCGTACCTGATCAACGGTGGCGCCTCGGCCGACGGCTTCGAGCACTTCCGGGGCTGGCTGATGACCCAGGGGCGGGCGGTCTTCGCCCGCGCGGTCGCCGAACCGGACTCGCTGGCCGAGTTGCCGCAGGTGCGGGCGGCCTCGCTCAGCGGCGAGGAGTTCTCCGCCGAGCGGATGCTGTCGGTGCCCTGGGACGCGTACCGCAAGGCCACCGCGACCGAACTGCCGGCGGACCGTGACCCGGTGCGGACGCCGGACCTCAACGACTTCTGGGACTTCGACGACGAGGAGGAGGCCCGTCGACGACTGCCCCGGTTGGCCGCGCTCTTCGTCGAGCCGCCGCTGGAGTGAAGGGTCCTCGGGACCGATCCATCGCCCGCGCAGTGGGCGTACCCCGGCGGCGTGGGAACATAGAGGGGGTCGGCGGCGCGCCGGCCTGTTCACGTCAGCCGACCAGAACGGACCGCTGTGCCACCGAAGCTCGATCCCGGCGCGAACGCCCCTGGTTCCACCGACCCCGGTCGCATCCGGAACTTCGGCATCATCGCCCACATCGACCACGGGAAGTCGACCCTGGCCGACCGGATGCTGCAGCTCACCGGTGTGGTCGACCCCCGGCAGATGCGCGCGCAGTACCTGGACCGGATGGACATCGAGCGCGAGCGCGGCATCACCATCAAGAGCCAGGCCGTCCGCATGCCGTGGACCATCCGCGAGGGTGAGCGGGCCGGTGAGCACGCGGTGCTCAACATGATCGACACTCCTGGGCACGTCGACTTCACCTACGAGGTGTCCCGGTCGCTGGCCGCGTGCGAAGGCGCAGTGCTGCTTGTCGACGCCGCGCAGGGCATCGAGGCGCAGACCCTGGCCAACCTCTACCTGGCCCTCGAGAACGACCTGCGCATCATCCCGGTGCTCAACAAGATCGACCTGCCGGCCGCCCAGCCGGAGAAGTACGCCGAGGAGTTGGCCCACCTGATCGGTGGTGACCCCGCCGACTGCATCCGGGTCTCCGGCAAGACCGGCGAGGGCGTCCCGCACCTGCTCGACGAGATCGTCCGGCAGTTCGTTCCGCCGGTAGGCGACGCCGAGGCGCCCGCCCGGGCGATGATCTTCGATTCGGTGTACGACGTGTACCGCGGCGTCGTCACGTACGTCCGGGTCATCGACGGCCGGATCAGCGCCCGCGACCGGATCAAGATGATGTCCACCGGTGCCGTGCACGAGCTGCTGGAGATCGGCGTCATCTCGCCCGAGATGGTCAAGGCCGAGGCGCTCGGCGTCGGCGAGGTCGGCTACCTCATCACCGGCGTGAAGGATGTCCGGCAGTCCCGGGTCGGTGACACGGTCACCATCAACAGCCGGCCGGCGGCGGAGCCGCTCGGTGGCTACAAGGACCCGAAGCCGATGGTCTACTCCGGCCTCTACCCGATCGACGGGTCCGACTACCCGAACCTGCGTGAGGCCCTGGACAAGCTCAAGCTCAACGACGCCGCCCTGGACTACGAGCCGGAGACGTCCGGCGCGCTCGGCTTCGGCTTCCGCTGCGGCTTCCTCGGCCTGCTCCACCTGGAGATCATCCGAGAGCGGTTGGAGCGTGAGTACAACCTCGACCTGATCTCCACCGCTCCGAACGTCGTCTACCGGGCGATCACCGACGACGGCGCGGAGATCGTCGTGACCAACCCGAGCGAGTACCCCACCGGCAAGATCGCCGAGGTGTACGAGCCGGTGGTCCGGGCCACCGTGCTGACGCCCAACGACTACGTGGGCGCGGTGATGGAGCTCTGCCAGGGCCGGCGCGGCACCCTGCTCGGCATGGACTATCTCTCCGCCGACCGGGTGGAGCTGCGTTACACGCTGCCCCTCGCGGAGATCATCTACGACTTCTTCGACCAGTTGAAGAGCCGCACCAAGGGCTACGCCTCACTGGACTACGAGCCCTCCGGCGAGCAGGCGTCCGACCTGGTGAAGGTGGACATCCTGCTGCACGGCGAGCCGGTGGACGCGTTCAGCGCCATCGTGCACAAGGACAAGGCGTACAACTACGGCGTCACCATCGCCGCCAAGCTGCGTACGTTGATCCCGCGCCAGCAGTTCGAGGTGCCGATCCAGGCGGCCATCGGCAGCCGGGTCATCGCCCGCGAAACCATCCGCGCCATCCGCAAGGACGTGCTCGCCAAGTGCTACGGCGGTGACATCAGCCGTAAGCGCAAGCTGCTGGAGAAGCAGAAGGAAGGCAAGAAGCGGATGAAGATGGTCGGCCGGGTCGAGGTGCCGCAGGAGGCGTTCATCGCCGCCCTCTCCTCCGACTCCGGCGACGGCAAGGCCCCCAAGAAGTAGGTATGCCGGCCCGGCGCGCGCCACGCTGGTGCGCGCCGGGCCGCGTCGTGCCGGGGCCGCGCTGGGCCTCCCGGGCTCCGGGCCACGTCGTGCCGCTGCACGCCCGCCTGGCCACTGGTCCGCGTGTGCCGGGCCGCGCCGGTAGCGCCGTGTCTCTCGTTCGCTCGGTCTTTCCGGCCCGGGCGACGTGCCGGCGGAGAATTTTTTCGGCTGAACTCCTCGGTGGGGCAACCGGCCGCAGACCCGCTGACCTGTATGGACGCGCTCCCAGGCCAACCGACGCAGCCCTGCGGCATTGACGGCTGCCGCTTGTTTCCTGGTGAGTCGGTTTGGTTCTTCGGGCGGTCGGGAACTTAGCGGTCACGACAGGAAGCACACATCGTGTGTCAGACATTCTTAGAAGGAGGGCGACCGTGGAGCTCACCGTGTGGGGCATCATCACCGCCATCGTTGTTGGTCTCATCGTCGGCGCGCTGGGCCGCCTGGTCGTCCCGGGCCGGCAGAACATGCCGATCTGGCTGCACCTGTTGATCGGTGTCGGCGCGGCCCTGCTGGGCACCGTGCTGGCGCGGGCGATCGGGATCGCGACCGAGACCGCTGGTGTGGACTGGGGCGAGCTGCTCGTGCAGGTCGTCGTCGCGGCCATCGCCGTCGCGCTGGTGGCCGGTGTGGGTGGCCGCCGCCGCGTCACCCGATGACACCAGCACTGCCGTAACACCGCGACACTTCCGAGGGGCGCCCAGCCGACAGGCTGGGCGCCCCTCGGCGTCTTCCTCCCGGATGGGGTGGTGGTCGCCGGCCCAGTTCCTCGGCCTGATCCGTCGACGGCAACCGTGATCGACTCGGGGTTCCAGTGAAGTCGGGCCGTCCCGGTACCTCCGGCCCGGCCGAACTGTCGATCGTGGCGGAGGGTGGCCTGAATCCGCCCAGTCGGGCCGATGGAACGTGCCCTTGTCGGCCAGGTCGTGATCCTTTGGTGCGCGAAGTCGGTTTGGATTTTCGTTGGGTAGGGCATCTATCCGTCACGACAGGAAGCGCACACACATCGTGTGTCAGACATTCTTTGAGGGAGGGTGGCCGTGGAGCTCACCGTGTGGGGCATCATCACTGCGATCGTTGTTGGTCTCATCGTCGGCGCGCTGGGCCGCCTGGTGGTTCCGGGTCGCCAGAACATGCCGATCTGGCTGCACCTGTTGATCGGTGTCGGCGCGGCCCTGCTGGGCACCGTGCTGGCGCGGGCGATCGGGATCGCGACCGAGACCGCTGGTGTGGACTGGGGCGAGCTGCTGGTGCAGGTCGTCGTCGCGGCGATCGCGGTCGCGCTGGTGGCCGGTGTGGGTGGCCGCCGCCGCGTGACCCGATAACGACCCCGCATCACCTGGCTGGACAGCACTGACAGGACAGCACCAACCGAAAGAGCGCCCGGCCTCGGCCGGGCGCTCTTTCGTGCCGGTGTGCCCGACTTCGACCCGGTGCCGGGACGCCCTTGGTCGGGCCGCTGCGGTACGGTCGCCACGCTTCGGCCAGTCCCGCCCACTGTCGTAAAGGAAATCTCCGTACTAGGGTGCGGCGGAGAAGGTTAGTTCCAGGCGGCGCGAGGGGAGAAGTGGCGTGAACAGGTGGAAGCGGCTGGCCCCGGTCACCGCCATGGTGGCCTCGGCCGCGATGGTGCTGACCGGCTGCGGGGGCTCCGGTGAGGATGCGGCTGACGACAGCAAGCTCACGGTCTGGATGATGGGCGAGGGCGGCGAGGCGCAGAACACCTTCCTCGACTCCGTCGAGACGGAGTTCCGCCAGAAGCACCCCGACACCGACGTGGTGGTGCAGTACATCCCCTGGCTGGAAGCGCCCAAGAAGTTCCAGGCGGCGCTCGCCGGCGGTGAGGGACCGGACATCACCGAGCTGGGCAACACCGAGACCCAGGGCTGGGCGGCCCAGGAGGCGCTCGCCGACGTGAGCGGTCGGATGGCCGGTTGGGCCGACGGCAAGGACCTGCTGCCCGACCTGGTCCGCAACGCGCAGCTCGACGGCAAGCAGTACGGCGTGCCCTGGTACGCCGGGGTGCGCGCGATCTACTACCGCACCGACTGGTTCGCCGAGGCCGGCGTGCAGCCCCCGAAGACCTGGGACGACCTGGTCACCGTGGCGAAGGCCGTGCAGGCGAAGAAGCCGGGCACCTACGGCATCGCTCTGCCGGGCAATTCGGAGCTGCCCTTCTACTCCTTCCTCTGGGGTGCCGGCGGAGAGATCGCCAGCAACCAGGGCGGCAGCTGGAAGTCCGGCTACACGACTCCGGAGGCGCAGCGGGCCGTCAAGTACTGGACCGACCTGGTGACCGTGCACAAGGTGGCCCCGCCGGCCGCCGCCGGCTGGAACGAGATCGACGCGCGGACCCAGTTCGCCACGGGTAAGGCCGCGATGGCGTTCGCCGGCAGCTGGCAGCAGGGCGCGATCAAGAAGGACAACCCCGAGATCGAGAAGGTCTGGGGTACGTTCCCGATCCCCGGCCCGGACGGCAAGGCCGCGCCCGGTTTCGCGGGTGGCTCGGACGTGGCGATCTGGAAGGACAGTGAGCGTCAGGACCTGGCCTGGGACTACCTGACCGTGCTGCTGAACAAGAAGAACGCGCAGAGCTTCGCGAGCAGCCTCGGCTTCTTCCCGGTCTACCAGGATCTGGTCGCCGGCGACACCTACGCCAACGACAAGGTGATGGCCGCGTTCGCCACCACCATGCAGAACACCAAGCTCACGCCGCTCACCCCGAAGTGGGTGGAGGTCAGCCGGACGAAGACGGTGACCCAGGCGATGAACAGCTCGGTCATGAAGGGTCAGAAGACGGTCGAGAAGGCTACCGCCGACGCGGCCGGTGAGATGGAAAGCATCCTCAACGCCAAGTGACCACGCTGACCGAGGTGCCGGAGGCGGCCGCCGCGCGGGAGAACCCCGCGCGGCGGCGTCGCCGGGTGGACCGCCTGCCCTACCTGCTGCTCCTGCCCGCCCTGGTGATCATCGGGGTGCTGCTGCTCTGGCCGCTCGGCCAGGTGGTGGTGATGTCCTTCTACCGGCTGAACAACGTCCGGCAACTGCGCGGCGACCGGGAGTGGCCGTGGGTGGGGCTCGGCAACTACGCCGACATCCTCTCCGACCCGTTCTTCCTGACCGTGCTGCGTAACACGGTCCTGTTCGCCGCGGCCAACGTGCTGCTCACCATGGTCCTCGGCACCCTGGTCGGGCTGCTGCTCAACCGGCTCGGCCGCAGGATGGCGACCTTCGTGGCCAGTTGCGTGATGCTCGCCTGGGCCACCCCGGCGCTGACCGGCACCATCGTCTGGAAGTGGATTTTCGACGACACGAGCGGCCTGGTCACCTGGCTGTTCAACGCGCTGCCGGACGGGCTGTCCAACGCCCTGTTCGGCCGTAGCGACTGGACCGGCTACGGCTGGTTCAACTCGCCGCTGCTGTTCTTCGCCATCCTCACCCTGGTGGTGGTGTGGCACTCGTTCCCGTTCATCGCGGTGAGCGTGCTCGCCGGCCTGAAGAGCGTGCCGAGCGAGTTGCACGAGGCGGCCCGGGTGGACGGTGCCAGCCCGTGGCGGGTCTTCTGGAAGATCACCTTCCCGTTGCTGCGCCCGGTCTTCGGGATCCTGATCATTCTCTCCACCATCTGGGACTTCAAGGTCTTCACCCAGCAGTTCGTGCTGGCCGGCGGCACCCAGGACCGGCCGACGTTCATGCTCGCCATCTACTCGTACGCCGAAGCCTTCTCTCCGCCCCCGAAGTACGGGCTCGGCGCGGCCATCGCGGTGATCCTCACGCTGATCCTGCTCGTGGTCACCTGCTTCTACGTCCGGATGGTGCTCAGGCAGGAGGACGAGTCGTGAAGAAGGTCGCCCTCAACGCCGCCGGGCTGCTGGTCGCGCTCTTCGCGGCGTTTCCGGTCTACTGGATGATCTCGACCTCGCTGAAGCCCAGCAACGAGATCTTCTCGGCCACCCCGCAGCCGGTGCCGGCCCATCCGACGTTGGCGCACTACCGGGAGATCCTGACCGGCAACCTGATCCCCGGCGTGAGCTTCCTCGACTTCTTCCTCAACAGCGCACTGGTCGCCGTCTCCACCGTGGTGCTCAGCGGGCTGGTCGCCCTGCTGGCCGCGACCGCGGTGGCCCGGTTCCGCTTCAAGCTGCGGACCAGCTTCCTGATCATGCTGCTGGTGGTGCAGATGATCCCGCTGGAGGCGCTGGTCATCCCGTTGTTCCTGATGATCCAGCGGCTCGGGCTCTACAACACCCTGCCCAGCCTGATCCTCACGTACCTCGGCTTCTCGCTGCCGTTCGCGGTCTGGATGCTGCGCGG
The DNA here is from genome assembly GCF_029626145.1 of Micromonospora sp. WMMD961. NCBI lineage: Bacteria > Bacillati > Actinomycetota > Actinomycetes > Micromonosporales > Micromonosporaceae > Micromonospora > Micromonospora sp. WMMD961. Next base: position 5,843,916 of record NZ_JARUBJ010000002.1, on the reverse strand, counting down.
TTTCGTCGCCGCGGTGCCCAAGGAGTTGGAGGAGGCGGCGGCGATCGACGGGGCGAGCCGCGCCCAGACCTTCCGGCGGGTCCTCTTCCCGCTGGTCGCGCCCGGCCTGGTGGCCACCAGCATCTTCTCCTTCATCACGGCCTGGAACGAGCTGATCTTCGCACTGACGTTCATCAACGACCAGGGCAGCTACACGCTGCCGGTGGCGATGACCTTCTTCTTCGGCCGCGACGACACCAACTGGGGGCCGGTGATGGCCGCGTCCACCCTGTTCACCCTGCCGGTGATCATCTTCTTCCTGCTGGTGCAGCGCCGGATGGTCTCCGGCCTGGTGGCCGGCGCGGTAAAGGGCTGACCCCACGCCGGGCGGGCCGGGATCTGCCAACCACTGCCGTGTGGTCGGGCGAGTGCCGTGGGTCGGCCCGTCCCGGCCACCCGACCTATGCTGACGGCCATGACGGGCAGGGTGGCAGCGGTGAACCTCGGCGTGGTGACCGAGGCGGAGTGGGCCGGCGACGCGAGCGGTCGCAGCGGCATCGACAAGCGGCCGGTGGACGGCCCGGTGCCGGTCCGTGTCGACGGGGTGGTCGGTGACTTCATCGGCGAGCGCGCCCATCACGGCGGTCCCGACCAGGCGGTCTACGCCTACGCGGAGGAGGACGCCACCTGGTGGTCGGCCGAGCTGGGTCGGGCCGTGCCGCCGGGTGGTTTCGGGGAGAACCTGACGACGTACGCGGTCGACCTGACCGGTGCGGTGATCGGCGAGCAGTGGCAGGTCGGTTCCGCCCTGCTCCAGGTCACCAAGCCGCGTACGCCCTGCACCACGTTCGCCGGGTTCTGGGGCGTTCCGGATCTGATCAAGCGGTTCACCGTCCGGGCGTCGCCCGGGGCCTACCTGCGGGTGCTGCGCGAGGGGGAGATCGGCGCGGGCGACCCGGTCGAGGTGGTGGAGCGACCGGCGCACGGGGTGACCATCGGCGAGGTGTTCCGGGCCACCAGTCTGGAGCCGGAGCTGCTACCTCGGCTGCTCGACGCGGAGGACCTGCCGGAGCCGATCCGGGAGAAGGTCCGCCGCCGCCTCGCCGCCCGCGGCTAGTGCTCGACCGGTCGCACCGCAGCGGTTAGGAAGGGCCCCTTGCTATGCGAGAAGCGATAGCAAGGGGTCCTTCCTTACGGTCAGCGCAGCCAGGGGATGTTGCGGTCGAGCAGGCCGCGCTCCTTGAGCTCCTTGCGCAGCGGGATCTCGTCGTCGACGTACCCGTCCCAGTTGATGCCCCAGTAGTTGGCGGTGTGGGTGCCCTCACCGATCAGCTGGCGCTGGACCGGGGTGCGGTTGCGGTACCACTCGCCATCCACGTCGGGGTGCAGCTCGTCCAGCGGACGGATCCACCGGTAGGTGTAGCCGACGAAGAGCATCTTGCGGGTGATCGTCGACAGGTTCGTCGACCGGGAGTGCCACTGCCGGCGGTCGAAGATGAACGCGTCACCCGGGTTGGCGGTGATCTCCACCGTGCCCTCCGGGTCCGGGTTGTGCACGCTGAGGTCCTTGGGCCGGTCCAGCGAGTTCCACAGGTGGCTGCCCGGGATGACCTTGGTGGCGCCGCGGCCGGTCTCGGAGAGGTCCGACAGCACGTACGCGACCTTCAGCGAGAACATCGGTCGGGGCAGGTTCGGGTCCATCGTCTCCGGGTCGGAGTTCTGCCGGTACCCGTCCTGGTGCCAACCCCAGTACGGCTTCTCCGGCTCGGCGGCCGGCGGGGTGACGTCCAGGTGGTTGTGGTGGGTGTAGATGTTCCAGCCGGCCAGCCCCCACATGTACGGGAAGGCGATCGGGTGGGTGAGCAGCTCGCCGAAGAGCTCGTCGCGCTCCAGGAAGCCCAGCAGGTGCAGGGTGCCGTCCTTCTTGGTGGTGCCCTTGGCCTGCTCCTCCGCGTAGACGCGGTCGACCGCCGCCTCCAGCGCCGCCCGGTGGTCCTCCGTCAGGACGTTGCGCAGCAGGAGGAAGCCCTGCTCGTGAAACTCCTTGCGGTCAGTGTCGCTGATCGGTTCGTAACCGGTCCGGTCGCCGTAATCGAACACCGCGTCGTACCCCTCCCCATGAGGTGAATCCTTTTCTGGCATGGCACAGGCCGCCGATCGTAACGCGACGGCTGTGGCCTCGGGGAGGGCGTCTTCGATGCGTGGTCCGCAGTGGGACCCCACGCAGCGGGGAAACTGCGCAGAGTGAGTTCGCTGTGATCAATAGGGGTATTGCTGGGCATTTGCCCGATTGTGCGGTGACTGCCGGTTAAGAGATCCGGGTCGGTCAACCCTCGTTGAACACCTCGGCCACCACCTGACCGGCAGGGCTCTGCTCGCCGTCCGCCCGGCCCCAGGTGCCGGCTCGGGCGGTCCACTCCAGGTCGCCGAAGCGGACGCGCTTCACACCGTGGTCCTGGGCGTGGGACACCAGCCAGTGCGCGTACCGCCAGCCGTCGCGCTGGTCACCCGGGGTGACCGCCAGCCTGGTCGGGTCAGTCGGGTCGGTGCCCTTCAGCCCCCAGTCCAGCACCAGGTTGCGGGTCAGTTGCGCGGCCGCCGCCGCACCGTGCATCACCGGGGTGCGCCCCACCGTGCAGGCGACCGCTCCGGTGGCGTCTCCCAGCAGCGCTCGGCTGAGCACCTCGGAGTCGTCGGCCCACTTCTGGTAGGCCTCCGGGAAGGCCGAGCGCTGCACCCGTTGGGCGGCATCGGTGACGCGCATCTTCTCCCAGCCGCGCACCTTCTTGAGTGCCGCGTAGAACCGGTTGGCCGCGTAGCGCGGGTCGCGGATCTGCGCCGGGGTGCCCCAGCCCTGGCTCGGCCGCTGCTGGAACAGGCCGACCGAGTCGCGGTCGCCGTCGGCGAGGTTGCGGAGCCCGGACTCCTGGTAGGCGGTGGCCAGCGCGACCACCACGGCACGCTCGGGCATTCCGCGCTGGGCGCCGATCGCCGCGATGGTCGCCGCGTTGGCCATCTGGTCGGCGTCGAGCGCGACCCGGCCGTCGGCCTGCACGGTGCACTTGCGGGCCGCCAGCGGCAACTGGAGGCGGTCACCGACCTGCCGTACGACGAGCCAGATCGCGATCACGGCGACGAGGATGAGCACCACTCCACCCGCCACGGCTGCCCGAGTTCGCACCCACACCCCCAGATCGACAGTCCGACAAGCGTACGTCCCCCGCGGGCCTCTCCGGGTCGTCTGAGCGGTTCGGGACCGGCTCTGCCGAGGCGTGCCGATCGGGACATTCCCGCTTTGGGCCCGGTCTCACCTGCCGGTATGGCTCTCTGCCACGGTCCGGCCCGGCGAAAATCGGGACATCTGCTGTCCGGCTCGCCGGCCGGTCACCAGCGCCCTGCGTGGTGCCTGTCGGACCTGTCGTGCGTGTCACGGTCTCGGTTTCCCCGGGAAGCGGTTGACCGGTCAAGGACTTACTACGGTTGACATGTCAATTGGTGGTCCGCCCGATCGGGGAAACCGGTCGGACCGGTCCTGGAGCAAGGAGGATTTCCATGGGGACGCTCGACGGCAAGGTCGTACTCGTCACCGGCACCGGCGGCGGTCTGGGACGCGTCGCCGCGCAGATCTTCGCGCGGGAAGGCGCCAAGGTCGTCGGCGCCGACATCCAGGTCGACGGCAACAACGAGACGGTCGAACTCGTCCGCGGCGCCGGCGGTGAGATGACGGGCATCGCGCCGGTCGACCTCACCGACCCGGAGCAGGTGCGCACCCTCGTCGAGGACGCCGCCGCGGCCTACGGCGGGCTCGACGTGGTCTACAACAACGCCGCGGCACTGCGCTTCGGCCCGATGCCCGACTTCTCGGTCGAGGACTGGCGCTACACCATCACCGGCGAACTCGACATCCCGTACTTCGTGTCGAAGTTCGCCTGGCCGCACCTGGTGCGACGCGGTGGTGGTGTGATCATCAACGCCGCCTCCATGGCCGGCATGATCGCCGGTCACGTCCCCCCGATGGTCGGCCACACCGCCGCCAACGCGGGCGTCATCGGCCTGACCCGACAGCTCGCGCTGGAAGGCGCGCCGCACGGGATCCGCGCGGTGGCCGTCAGCCCTGGCCCGATCGTCAGCCCGGCGAGCGAGCGCGACCTGGGTGACAACCAGGCGGCCCGGGACGCGATCACCGGCAAGACGCTCCTCAAGCGGTTCGCCCAGCCCGAGGAGGTCGCCGAACTGGTGGTGTTCCTGGCCTCCGACCGGGCCTCCTACATCACGGGGGCGAACTACCCGGTCGACGGCGGCGCGACCGCGTGGTGACCGAGGTGTGGGCGCCGCCGCTCCCGGGCGGCGCCCACCCGGTCACCAGTAGCCGGCCGGGCCAGCCGGAACGCTCAGCCGTCCAGAGCGGCCACCCATCGAGTCAATCGTTTCTCCCGGAACGCGGTGACGCCCTCGCGCCCCTCGTCGGAGAGGAAGTAGCTGGTCGACAGGGCGGACAGCCGCGCCAGGTCAGCGCGCAGCTCGGCGGTGCCCGGCCGGCGCAGCAGCTCCTTCGCCCCGGCCAACGCGCCGGGAGCGCCCCGCACCAGCGAGTCGCAGTAGCTCCGCACCGCGGCGTCCAGCTCGGCGGCCGGCACGGAGGCCGTGACCAGGCCGATCTGAGCGGCCCGCCGCCCGTCGAAGGTGTCCCCGGTCAGGTACAGCTCGGCGGCGGCGCGCGGGTGCAGCCGGGGCAGCACGGTCGCCGAGATCACCGCCGGGATCACCCCGATCCGCACCTCGGTGAACGCGAACGTGGCCTCGTCGGCGCAGACCGCCAGATCGGCGGCGGCGGCCAGGCCCAGCCCGCCCGCCCGCGCCGGCCCACCAACCCGGGCCAGCACCGGCTTCGGGCACTCCCAGAGCGCCGCGAGCACGTCACCCAGCATCCCGGCGGGCACCGTCCCGCTCGCGTACGCGGCGGCCGTCTCCTTCAGATCCGCACCCGAGCAGAAGACCGGGCCGGTGTGGTCCAGCACGATCGCTCGGACCGACTCGTCGGCGACCGCGTCGGCCAGCCCCGACAGCAGTTGGGTCATCAGGCCGGTGGAGAGCGCGTTGCGGTTGTGCGGGCTGTCCAGGGTGAGGGTGGTCACCCCACGGGCCGTGGCGACCCGCACGAGGACGTCGGGAGAGGTCATGCCGGGCACACTAGTGGCCATGCCCGGCGTCCTTCCAGATGGTGAGACCGTCCCCGTCGACGGATCGCTGCCCGCCACCGCCACCACGGCGGTCGGCGCGCGCGGCTTCGGCGTGTACGTCCACGTGCCGTTCTGCGCCAGTCGCTGCGGCTACTGCGACTTCAACACCTACACGACCGCCGAGCTGGGCGGCGGCGCGAGCCGCGACGGGTACGCCGACACCGTCCTGGCCGAGCTGGCGCTCGCCGCCCGGGTGCTGGGCGACAGCCCACCGCCCCGGGTCGACACCGTCTTCGTCGGCGGCGGTACGCCCACCCTGCTCCCCGCCGACGACCTGGCCCGCATCCTCGACGGCATCGACCGCACCTGGGGGTTGGCCGCCGACGCGGAGGTGACCACCGAAGCCAACCCGGAATCGGTCACCCCGGAATCGTTGAAGCTGCTGCGGGCCGCCGGCTACACCCGGATCTCGCTGGGCATGCAGTCCGCGTCGCCGGGGGTGCTGGCGATCCTGGACCGCAAACACAGCGCGGGCCGGGCCACCGCCGCCGCGCTGGAAGCCCGCGACGCCGGGTTCGAGCACGTCAACCTGGACCTGATCTACGGGACGCCGGGGGAGCGGGCCGAGGACTTCGCCGCCTCGTTGGAGCAGGTGGTCGCCGCCGGAGTCGACCACGTCAGCGCGTACGCCCTGATCGTCGAGGACGGCACCCGACTGGCCGCCCGGATGCGACGCGGCGAACTGGCGTACCCCAGTGACGACGTCGCCGCGGACCGCTACCTGGCCGCGGAGGCCGCCCTCGACGCGGCCGGGCTGTCCTGGTACGAGGTCTCCAACTGGGCGCGCACCGACGAGGCCCGGTGCCGGCACAACCTGCTCTACTGGACCGGCGCGGACTGGTGGGGGCTGGGGCCGGGGGCGCACAGCCACGTCGGCGGGGTGCGGTGGTGGAACGTCAAACACCCCTCGACGTACGCCCAGCGGTTGGCCGCCGGCGCGTCTCCCGGCCTCGCCCGGGAGGTGCTCACCGCCGACGAGGCGCACATGGAGGACGTGATGCTGCGGCTACGGCTCGCCAGCGGGCTGCCGTTGGCGGTGCTCGACGCCAGCGGCCGGGCCGGCGCCGAGCGGGCGCTGGCCAACGGCCTGCTGGCCGCCCAGGACTACGCGGCCGGCCGGGCGGTGCTCACCCTGCGCGGACGGCTGCTCGCCGACGCGGTCGTGCGCGACCTGCTGCCCTGAGCGGGCGGGCCGGCCGGGGGAGCGGCCGGCCCGAGGTCACTTGATGAAGCTCGCGGAGAGCGGGTAGCGGTAGAACTGCCCCTCGTTGGCCTTGATCCCAGCCAGGATGCCGAACACGGCGCCGAGGACGACAGCCGCGATGACCCCGATGAAGCCGATCAGGATGCAGGACAGCACCCAGCCGATCAGGCCGACGATCGACCAGATGAGCTGGAAGTTGAGTGCCGCCACGGCGTGCGTCCGCACGGTCGGGGACTGGTTGCCGCGGACCAGCATCGCCACCAGCGGGGCGATCCAGCCGAGCACGCCGCCGCTGATGATCATGCCGGCGGCGCCGCCGAAGTGCGCGACCAGCGCCCAGGTCTTGTCCTCGTTGTTGGCGTAGCCGCCGCCGGGGCCGCCGTACGCGCCACCGGTCGGGTAGCCGCCGGGCGGGGGATAGCCGCCGGGCGGGGGGTAGCCTCCCGCCGGAGGGTAGCCACCTGACGGCGGTTGGTCACCGGTGGGCGGCGGATAGCCACCGGGCGGGGGATAGCCGCCCGGGCCGGGTGCCCCGGACAGTGGTGCGGTGGGTGGCTCGGCCGACGGGGGCGAACCCGGGGAGGTCGGCTCCGGCGGGTAGTTGCCGGGGTCACCCGCGCCGGGAGGGCGAGGAGGTTCAGTCATGGATGTCACGGTAGGGGCACCGGGCAACGCCGCACCAGAGCAACACCGCCCGACGATGTGGGCCAATTGGTCCGGCGGGGTGGCGCGGGCCGCACCGACGGGCCGTCGTTGATCATCGCGTCGGCGGGCACGCCGACGTAGACTGGCACTCGCTACAGTCGAGTGCCAGGACGGTGCGGCCGGCCCAGAGAGCCGGCGGCCAACGACCGATCAGGAGGTGCGGAGGATGGGTCTCGACGACCGGAAACTCGCCGTGCTCCGCGCGATCGTCGAGGACTACGTCTCCACCCAGGAGCCGGTCGGCAGCAAGGCGCTCGTCGAGCGGCACCAGCTCGGCGTCTCCCCGGCCACGGTCCGCAACGACATGGCCGTGCTGGAGGAAGAGGGCTACATCCGGCAGCCGCACACCAGTGCCGGCCGGGTGCCCACCGACCGTGGCTACCGACTCTTCGTCGACCGGTTGTCCCGGGTCAAGCCGCTCAGCCCGGCCGAGCGTCGGGCCATCGAGCGCTTCCTGGTCGGCGCGGTCGACCTCGACGACGTGGTGCACCGCACGGTGCGGCTGCTCGCCCAGCTGACGCGGCAGGTGGCGGTCGTGCAGTACCCGAGCCTGGCCCGCTCCTCGGTGCGGCACCTGGAGCTGGTGCCGATCTCCACCACCCGGCTGATGCTCGTCATGATCGCCGATACCGGCCGGGTGGAGCAGCGACTCGTGGAACTGCCCGGGCCGGTGTCCGCCGACGACGTCACCGACCTGCGCCGACTGATCAACGAGAAGCTCGCCGGCGCCCGGCTGTCCGAGACGCCACCGCTGGTGCAGGCGTTGGTCGAGGAAGCGCCGACCGAGCTGCGTCCGACGATGACGACGCTCGCCACCGTCCTGCTGGAGACGCTTGTCGAGCGACACGAGGAACGGATCGCGCTCGCCGGCACCGCGAACCTCACCCGGGGCGGCCTGCTCGACTTCCAGGGCTCCCTGCGGCCCATCCTCGAGGCCCTGGAGGAGGAGGTCGTGCTGCTCAAGCTCATCGGTGAGACCGAGCCGAGCACGACCCGGGTGCTGATCGGCGACGAGAACGAGTTCGACAACCTGCGCGCCGCCTCCGTGGTCAGCACCGGGTACGGCCCGGGCGCCACCATCCTGGGCGGCCTGGGGGTGCTGGGCCCCACCCGGATGGACTACCCCGGCAACATCGCCACGGTGCGCGCCGTGGCACGCTACGTGGGCGAGTTGCTGGCCCAGAACTGATTGGTCAGGGCCGATGCGGCCGGCTGCGGCCGCCGACCGGCGCAACGCGAGACGAACATGAGGACACGGAACGCAGTGGCCAGGGACTACTACGGCATTCTCGGTGTGAGCCGGGAAGCCTCCGATGACGAGATCAAGCGCGCCTACCGCAAGCTGGCGCGCCAGTTCCACCCGGACGTCAATCCGGACCCGGAGGCTCAGGAGAAGTTCAAGGACATCAACGCCGCGTACGAGGTCCTCTCGGACGACCGGAAGCGGCAGATCGTCGACCTGGGTGGCGACCCGCTCGCCCCGGGCGGCGGCGGTGCCGGAGGCCCCGGAGGGCCCGGTGGCGCCGGCCCGTTCGTCGGTTTCCAGGACATCATGGACGCCTTCTTCGGCGGTGCCGGGGGCAGCGCCCGTGGCCCGCGTCCGCGTACCCGCCCGGGCGCCGACGCGATCCTGCGACTCGAACTCGACCTGCACGAGACGGCGTTCGGCGTCGAGGCGCCGATCACCGTCGACACCGCCGTGCTCTGCACCACCTGTTCCGGCGCCGGCACGGCCGCCGGCACCCACCTGGCCACCTGCGAGGCGTGTGCCGGCCGGGGCGAGGTGCAGTCCGTGCAGCGCACCTTCCTCGGGCAGGTGGTCTCCGCCCGGCCGTGCACCGTGTGCCAGGGCTACGGCACCACCATCCCGCACCCGTGCCCCACCTGCGCCGGCGACGGCCGGGTCCGGACCCGCCGCTCGCTGACCGTCAAGATCCCGGCCGGCGTCGAGGACGGCATGCGGATCCGGCTGGCCCAGCAGGGCGAGGTCGGCCCGGGTGGCGGCACCGCCGGCGACCTCTACGTGGAGATCCACGAGCGGCCGCACGACGTCTACTCCCGCAAGGGTGACGACCTGCACTGCCGGGTCACCGTGCCGATGACCGCGGCGGCACTGGGCACCCGGCTGACCATCAAGACCCTGGACAGCGAGGAGACCGTCGACGTCAAGGCCGGCACCCAGCCGGCCAGCACGCTGCGACTGCGTGCCCGGGGCGTACCGCACCTGCGCGGCACCGGCCGGGGTGACCTCTACGTGCACCTGGACGTGCGGACCCCGACCAAGCTCGACCCGGACCAGGAGAAGATGCTGCGCGACTTCGCCAAGACCCGTGGCGAGGAGGTCGCCGAGCTGTCCAAGCAGGGCGGCTTCTTCTCCCGGATGCGCGACGCGTTCAACGGGCACGCCTGAGGTGTCCGCACCGCTGTTCCTGGTCGAGGCGCTGCCCACCGGCGAGGCGCTGACCCTGGACGGCCCGGAGGGACACCACGCGGCCACCGTGCAGCGGCTGCGCGTCGGCGAGGAGTTGCTGCTCGCCGACGGTCGGGGCGGCACGGCCGCCGCCGTGGTCACCGCCGTCGGCCGGGGCAGCCTGGAGGTCACCCTCACCTCCCGGGGGTACGCGGACGCGCCGGTCCCCCGCATCGTCACCGTGCAGGGCATCGCGAAGGGCGACCGGGGCGAGTTGGCCGTGCAGGCGATGACCGAGGTCGGCGTCGACGAGATCGTGCCCTGGGCGGCGTCGCGATCGGTGACCCAGTGGCGCGGTGACCGGGGCGTACGGGCCCGGGAAAAGTGGGTGGCGACCGCCCGGGAGGCCGCCAAGCAGGCCCGCCGGCCGTGGCTGCCGGTGGTGGCCGGCGCGCCGGACGAGTCCACCGCCACGGTGGCCCGTCGGATCGCCGGCGCCGCTGCGGGGTTCGTGCTGCACGAGGAGGCCGACGAGCGGCTGACCACCGCCGACCTGCCCAGCGCCGGTGAGATCGTCCTGGTGGTCGGCCCCGAGGGCGGCATCGCCCCCGCCGAGCTGACCGCGTTCCGCGAGGCCGGCGGCCGGGCGGTGCGGCTCGGGCCGTCGGTCCTGCGTACCTCGACCGCCGGGGTGGCGGCGCTCAGCGTGCTCGCCGCCCGCCTCGGCCGCTGGTGACCGTTCAGGGTCTCGGAAACACCGGCACGACCTCCTCCTCCGGCCCGAGGTCCAGCCCAGCGTTTCCGATGATCTGCGGGTCCGGTGTGCCGACCACGGCGAGGTCCTTGCCGGCGTAGTCGAAGCGGTGCAGCACGTGCCGCATCGCCTCCAGCCGGGCCCGCTTCTTGTCGTTGCTCTTCACCACCGTCCACGGCGCATCGGCCGTGTCGGTCCAGAAGAACATCGCCTCCTTGGCCTCGGTGTACTCGTCCCACCGGTCGAGCGAGGCGATGTCCATCGGAGACAGCTTCCACTGCCGGACCGGGTCGACCTGACGGATCGCGAACCGGGTGCGCTGCTCGTTCTGGGAGACGGAGAACCAGAACTTGACCAGCCGGATGCCCGATCGCACCAGCATCCGTTCCAGCTCCGGGGCCTGGCGCAGGAACTCCAGGTACTCCTTGCGGCTGCAGAAGCCCATCACCCGCTCCACGCCGGCCCGGTTGTACCAGGAACGATCGAACAGCACGACCTCGCCGGCCGCCGGCAGGTGCGCCAGCCACCGCTGGAAGTACCACTGGGCGGCTTCCCGCTCGTCCGGCTTGGCGAGCGCCACCACCGACGCGCCCCGCGGGTTGAGGTGCTCCATGAAGCGTTTGATGGTGCCGCCCTTGCCGGCCGCGTCCCGGCCCTCGAAGAGGATCACCAGCCGCTCGCCGGACTCCTTGATCCAGTCCTGGAGTTTCAGCAGCTCGATCTGGAGCAGCCGCTTGTCGCGGTCGTACTCGTCGCGGTCCAGCCGCTCGTCGTACGGGTAGTCCTCGCGCCAGGTGTCGACGGCGGTGCCGTCGGGGCGGAGCAGGACAGGGTCGTCGTCGTGGCCATCGGCCACCCGGTAGTCGGCGGTGAGGTCCAGCAGCGCGGAGTCGGCCATGTCGATGGGACTTACCCGCCCGCGAGCCGCCAACAACCTCCCCGGCCGGGTGATCTGCCGGCGGCGTCGACGTCAGCTGCGCAGGTAGGAGGCGCCGTTGAGGTCGACAATGGTGCCGGAGGCCCACTCGGCCTGTGGTGCGGCCAGCCAGTGCACCGCGGCGGCGATCTCCTCCGGCCGGGCCACCCGGTCGAACGGGCTCTGTGCCCGGATCGCCGCGCCATGCTCACCGCGCAGGTGCTCGGTCACCATGTCGGTCGCCACGAAACCCGGCGCGACGGTGGCGACCGCGATGCCGTACGGCGCGAGCGCCACGGCGAGGGACTGACCCAGCGCGTTCAGCCCCGCCTTGCTGGCGCCGTACGCCGGCTGGTCCGGCTCCCCCCGGAACGCACCCCGGGACGAGACGTTGACGATCCGCCCGCCGCGCTCGCGCATGTGCTGGGCAGCGCACCAGGTGACGTTGCCGGCACCGGTCAGGTTGGTCTCCAACACCTGCCGCCAGCGCTTCTGCCAGTGCTCGTAGGAGGCGCCGAAGATCGGGTGCGGGTCGTCCCGGTCGCCGTACGTCCCGGCGTTGTTGACCAGGACGTCCAACCCTCCGAGCAGCTCGGCGGCCCGGTCGACCATGGCCCGGACCGCGTCCGGGTCGGTGAGGTCCGCGCGCACCACCACGTGCCCGGCGCCGGGCAGGCGCGCGCGTACCTCCTCGGCCGCGTCGGCGGAGTCGCGGTGGTGGATCGCCACCCGGTCACCGCTGGCCGCGAACGCCTGCGCCATCGCAGCGCCGATCCCACGCGAGGCTCCGGTCACCAGTACCGCCCGATCCGTCATGCCGGCCATCGTGCCTCAGCCCCCACCGATGTAAGGAAGGGCCCCTTCCTATACCGCAGGCGTTAACAAGGGGCCCCTCCTTACACTGCCCCGATGGGATCCGACTGCCTGTTCTGCCGCATCGTCGCCGGGGAGATCCCGGCCACCGTGGTCCGGGAGACCGACACCACGCTCGCCTTCCGTGACATCGACCCGAAGGCGCCGGTGCACGTCCTGGTCATTCCGAAGGAGCACTACGCCGACGTCGCCACGCTCGCCCAGGGTGACCCCGCTCTGGCCGCCGACGTGCTGGCGACGTCCGCCGCCGTGGCCGAGGACGAGGGCCTGCTCGGCGACGGTTTCCGGTTGATGTTCAACACCGGCGCGTACGGTGGGCAGGAAGTGTTCCACGTGCACGCGCACCTGCTCGGTGGTGCGCCGCTCGGCCCGATGCTCGCCCGGGACCTCGCGTGAGCGAGCCGGACAGTCGCGTGCACGAGCACCTGGGCCGACTCGTCCGGCGGGTGCAGGCCGACGCCCGGGTTCCGGCGGTGTCGGTGGCGCTGCACCGGGCCGACCGACCGCTCTGGAGCTGCACCGTCGGCGAGACCGGGACCGACAGCCCGTTGACGCCGGACACCCAGTTCCGGATCGGCTCGGTCACCAAGACCTTCACCGCGACGCTCATCCTGCAGTGCCGCGACGACGGGCTGCTGGATCTGGACGACCCGGTGGGTCGGCACCTGGACCTGCCCGCACACGGCGAACTGACCGTGCGTCGGTTGTTGTCGCACACCGCCGGCCTGCAACGCGAGCCGTTCGGCGACGTGTGGGACAGCCTGCGCGCCCCGGACGCCGACCAGTTGGTGGCAGAGCTGGACCGGGCCGAGCGGGTGTTGCCGGCGGCCCGCCGGTTCCACTACTCCAACCTGGGCATGGCCGTGCTCGGTCGACTGGTCGTCCGGCTGCGCGGCGAGAGCTGGGAGCGGGCGCTCACCGAACGGATCCTGACGCCGCTCGGGCTGACCGACACCACAGTGGCCCCCCGACCGACGGCGGCGACCGGGTTCCTGGTCGACGCGTACTCCGACGAGGCGCACCCCGAGCCGCCGACCGACTTCGGCGCTGTCGGCCCGGCCGCGCAGCTCTGGAGCACCGCTACCGACATGGCGCGCTGGGCGGCGTTCCTGGCCGACCCGGCGGCGCTGGACCCGGCCGGCGCGGTGCTCGCCACCGCGACGCTGGACGAGATGCGCTGGCCCGTGACCACCACCGACGAGACGCTCTGGGGCGCGGGCTTCGGTCTCGGGCTGATCCTGATCCCGCAGGGGGAACGGGTGATGCACGTGGGGCACGACGGGGCGATGCCCGGTTTCCTCGCCGGTGTGTACGGACGGAGGGGAGGCGACGGCACGGCCGGCGCGATGGGCGCCGCGGTGCTCGGCTCGTCCGGTACGGCAGCCGAGCTGTTCGACCTGACGCACCGGCTGCTCGGCGCGGCGGTCGAGCACGACCCGGCCGACATCGAGCCATGGCGGCCCGGGGCACCCGCGCCGGCGGCCCTGCGGGGCGTGCTCGGCCGCTGGTGGGGCGAGGGCTCCGAGTACGTCTTCTCCTGGCATGACGGCTCGCTGCGGGCGCGCGGGACCGGCGATCCGGCCGGCCGCCCGCCAGCGATCTTCGTGCCCCTACCGGACCAGCCGGACGTGTTCCGCACGGCATCCGGGCGGGAGGCCGGTGAGCTGCTGCGGCTGACCCGGGACGAGGCCGGCACGGTGGTCCGGATGCACTGGGCGACGTACCGGTTCACCCGCCACCAGGAGACGTTCGACCGGTACGACTTCCGGGCCGGGCGTTGATCGCGGCCAGCGGAAATGGGCGCGATGCGGCCCGCGTCGAACGGATACGATGGGTGTAACGTCCGCACGCCAGCCAGCAGGCCGGCGCCGAGATCGAGAGCAGGTGGCGCAGGGCCCTTCGGCCCGACCTATGACCGGCACCCCACCTCCCGGCCCGCCCCGGGTGCAGACCAGGATCACCGTGCCCGACTCGAAGATCATGGTCAATCTGCTCGGCGCAGGCGACGAGATCCTCCGACTCGTCGAACGCTCGGTCAACAGTGACGTGCACGTTCGCGGCAACGAGATCACCATCACCGGTGACCCCGCGGACAACGCCCTCGCCGAGCGGGTCTTCAGTGAGCTGCTCGAACTCATCGAGAAAGGCGAGACCCTGACCACTGACGCCGTCCGGCGTACCGTCGGCATGCTCGAGCAGGGCAGCGCCGAGCGGCCCGCCGAGGTCCTGACGCTCAACATCCTCTCCCGTCGCGGGCGCACCATCCGACCCAAGACCCTCGGTCAGAAGCGCTACGTCGACGCGATCGACTCGAACACCATCGTCTTCGGCATCGGCCCGGCCGGCACCGGCAAGACCTACCTGGCGATGGCGAAGGCCGTCCAGGCGTTGCAGGCCAAGCAGGTCAACCGGATCATCCTGACCCGGCCGGCGGTCGAGGCGGGCGAGCGGTTGGGCTTCCTGCCCGGCACGCTCAACGAGAAGATCGACCCGTACCTGCGCCCGCTCTACGACGCGTTGCACGAGATGCTCGACCCGGAGACGATCCCGAAGCTGATGGCCCAGGGGACGATCGAGGTCGCGCCACTGGCGTACATGCGGGGCCGTACGCTCTCTGACGCGTTCATCATCCTGGACGAGGCGCAGAACACCACGCCCGAGCAGATGAAGATGTTCCTCACCCGGCTCGGCTTCAACTCCAAGATCGTCGTCACCGGTGACGTCACCCAGGTGGACCTTCCCGGCGGGACGACCAGCGGTCTGCGGGTGGTCCGCGAGATCCTGGAAAACGTCGAGGACGTGCACTTCGCCCAGTTGTCCAGCTCCGACGTGGTCCGCCACCGGCTGGTCGGGGAGATCGTCGACGCGTACGCCCGCTGGGACGCCGAGCGGGAGAACCAGCAGGCGCAGGGCGTCCATGCCGTGCCCGGGCGACCCGCCCAGGGCGGCCGGGCCGCCCGCCGCCGCTAAAGCAGAGGAAAGCAGTTGTCCATCGAGATCGCCAACGAGTCCGGTGTCGACGTCGACACCGACGCCGTGCTCGCCGTCGCCCGGCACGCCCTCGACGAGATGGGGGTCAACCCCCTCGCCGAGCTGTCCGTGCTGTTGGTCGACATCGAATACATGACCGAGCTGAACCACCACTGGATGGGTGGCGACGGCCCGACCGACGTGCTCGCCTTCCCCATGGACGAGGGCAGCGTCGACCACGGCCCGGGTGAGTCCGCGCCGGCCGGCGGCGAGCCCGCCCTGCTCGGCGACATCGTGCTGTGCCCCGAGGTCGCGGCCAAGCAGGCGGCGACCGCCGGGCACGCGCCCGCCGACGAGCTGCACCTGCTCACCGTGCACGGGGTGCTGCACCTGCTCGGTTACGACCACGCCGAGCCGGAGGAGGAGCGGGAGATGTTCGGGCTCCAGGCCCGACTGCTGGCCAGCTGGCGGTCGACCCGCACCCAGTGATGTCCACTCCTCCGTTACTCGCGGCCGGTGCCACCGCCGGCCTACCCGACCTGCAGCTGATCGTCTTCGCGGCCGGCCTGGTGGTGTTGGCCGGTCTGATCGCGATGACCGAGGCGGCCCTCGCCGCCGTCTCGCCGGCCCGAGCCGCCGAGTTGGCCCGCGACGGTGTGCGTGGCGCCCGGACCCTCCAGGCCGTTGCCGGTGACGTCGTCCGGCACCTGAACCTGCTTCTGCTGTTGCGGCTGCTCGCCGAGCTGACCGCCACCACGCTGGTGGCGCTGGTCGCGGTGGACAGCTTCGGTGCCGGCTGGCGGGCCGCGCTGGTGACCGCCGGCGCGATGACCGTGGTCAGCTTCGTGGTGGTCGGCGTCGCGCCGCGCACCATCGGCCGGCAGCACGCGTACGCCGTGGGTCGGGCGGTCGCGCCGATGGTCCGCTGGCTGGGCCGGGCGCTCAACCCGCTCGCGTCGTTGCTGATCCTGATCGGCAACGCGGTCACCCCGGGGCGTGGCTTCCGGGAGGGGCCGTTCGCCACCCAGGTGGAGTTGCGGGAGCTGGTCGACCTGGCCGAGCAGCGCGGTGTGGTCGAGCACGGCGAGCGTCAGATGATCCACTCGGTCTTCGCGCTCGGCGACACCATCGCCCGCGAGGTGATGGTGCCGCGTACCGAGATGGTGTGGATCGAGGAGGGCAAGACGCTCGCGCAGGCGCTGGCGCTCTTCCTGCGCTCCGGCTTCTCCCGCATTCCGGTGATCGGCGAGAGTGTCGACGACGTGCTGGGTGTGCTCTACCTCAAGGATCTGATCCGCCGCTCCCGGGGCGGCGACCCGCAGGCCGAGCAGTTGCCGGTGGCCGAGTTGATGCGCCCGGCGACCTTCGTGCCGGAGTCCAAGCCGGTCGACGACCTGCTGTCGGAGATGCAGGCGGCCCGCAACCACCTGGTCATCGTCGTCGACGAGTACGGCGGCACCGGCGGTCTGGTCACCATCGAGGACATCCTGGAGGAAATCGTCGGTGAGATCACCGACGAGTACGATGTCGAACGCCCGCCCGTCGAACGTCTGGCGGACTCCTCGGTGCGGGTGACCGCCCGGCTGCCGGTGGAGAATCTGGGCGAGATGTTCGAGACCGATCTGCCCACCGACGAGGTGGAGACGGTCGGCGGCCTGCTCGCCCAGTCGCTGGGGCGGGTGCCGATCCCCGGTGCGGAGGCCGAGGTCGCCGGTCTCCGGTTGGTCGCCGAGGGCACCACCGGCCGGCGAAACCGGATCGACACCGTCCTGGTCAGCAGGGTCGAGCCGGGCCACGACCAGGACACCGCGGGGCGCGGCGAGCAGGGCAGCGCGGGGCGGCACGAGAAGGACACCGCGGGGCGCGGCGAGCACACCGACCCCGGGGACGACACGGACAACTACCGAGACGACGAGAGGCAATCCGCCGATGCCTGACACACCCGCCGCGCCTGCCGCCCAGCCCACCCCCATCGCGTCCGCCGCGCTCAGCGCCGAGGACGGCAAGCTCGTCGTCCTCGCCCGGGGCGCCCGCGCGCGGGTCGCTGCCGTGGAGGGCGCCGCGGTGCGGGATCAGGACGGCCGGACGTACGCGGCGGCCAGCGTCGCGCTGCCCTCGTTGACCCTCACCGCGTTGCAGTTGGCGGTCGCGTCGGCGGTGGCGGCCGGGGCGAGCCGGCTGGAGGCCGCGGTGGTGGTGACCGAGGCGTCGACGCTGGACGGCGCCGGGTACGCGGCGGTGCGCGACCTCGCGGTGGACGCCCCGATCCACGTGGCCGCTCCCGACGGCACGGTTCTCGGCACGGTGACTCAGTGAGCCCCGTGCAGGACCCGGAGGCACGGCCGTACCGAGCCGGTTTCGGCTGCTTCGTCGGTCGGCCCAACGCGGGCAAGTCGACGCTGACCAACGCCATCGTCGGCACCAAGATCGCGATCACCTCGAACAAGCCGCAGACCACCCGGCACGTCATCCGGGCCGTGCTGCACCGCCCGGAGTCGCAGCTGGTGCTCGTGGACACCCCGGGTCTGCACCGCCCCCGTACGCTGCTCGGCGAGCGCCTCAACGATCTGGTCCGGTCCACCTGGACGGAGGTCGACGTGATCGGCCTGTGTATCCCGGCGGATGAGCCGGTCGGGCGCGGCGACCGGTTCATCACCGGCGAGTTGGCCGAGTTGAAGGCGACAGTGCTGGCGGTGGTCACCAAGACCGACCTGGTGGACAAGCGCCGCCTGGCGGAGCAACTGCTCGCGGTGAGCGAGTTGGGGGAGTTCGCCGCGGTGGTGCCGGTGAGCGCGGTCTCCGGGCACCAGGTGGACACTCTGGTCGACGTGATGACCGGCTACCTGCCGCCGTCGCCGCAGCTCTACCCGGACGACATGCTGACCGACGACCCCGAGCAGGTGATGGTCGCGGAGCTGATCCGGGAGGCCGCGCTGGAGGGGGTCCGCGACGAGCTGCCGCACTCCATCGCCGTGGTGGTGGAGGAGATGATCCCCGAAGGTCAACTGATGAAGATCTACGCCGACGTGTACGTCGAGCGACCCAGCCAGAAGGCGATCGTCATCGGTCATCGGGCGAGCCGGCTCAAGGAGGTCGGCACCAACGCCCGTCGGCAGATCGAGGAGTTGCTGGGCAGCCGGGTCTATCTCGACCTGCACGTGCGGGTGGCGAAGGACTGGCAGCGCGATCCGAAGCAGCTGCGCAAGCTGGGCTTCTGATCCCACCGCACCGACCGGCCGGCCGATCGGGGGCCGGCCGGCGCGGGCACGGCTGTCGCCGTACCTCATGATCGTCTTCGGTCGTGTCGGTGGAAAGATTCACGTTTGGTCGGGGGTGTCGCCCGTTTCACGCGGGCACCGCGCAGGGTAGGGGAAAGACGCCCGGCGTCCCCGACCGAGATGCAGGCTGATGCGCAACAGGTACCTTGATCTGCTCCGTTTCCTGGCCATCGTCCGAGTGGTCGTCTACCACGTCACGGGCTGGGCGACCCTCACCCTCGTCTTCCCCGCCATGTCGGTGATGTTCGCGCTGGCCGGTTCGTTGATGGCCGCGTCGCTGACCCGTTCCGGACCGGCGGCGGTCGGGCGTCGACTGCGCCGGCTACTCCCGTCGCTGTGGGTGCTCGCGGCGGTCTTCGTGCCCGCCATGCTGCTCACCGGGATGCCGGTGAGCCCCCGGGTGCTGCTGTGGCTGTTCCCGATCGCCGACCCGCCGGCCAACAACTGGGGTGCGCTGGCACTGAGCGTCATCTGGTACCTGCGCGACTACCTGTGGTTCGTGCTCGCCTCACCTGTCGCGTACTGGCTGTTCCGACGTGCCCCGCTGCCCACCCTGCTCGCCCCGTACCTCCTCCTGGTGGCGATCGAGGCGGGGATCTACCCCGCGCCACCGGTGCTGCGCGAGTTCGGGCTCTACTTCGGAGCGTGGATGCTGGGCTTCGCCCACCATGCCGGGATGCTGCGCCGGCTCTCCGGCCGGGTGCTGTACCCGGTGGCCCTCGCCCTCGCGGTGGGCGGCGGCGCCTGGATCGTGGGGCATCCCGGGTCACGGGGGTACGACCTGAACGACAACCACCTGGGCAACGCCCTCTGGTCGGCCGCGTTCATCCTGGTCGTCCTGGGTCGGGCTCCCTCGGGGGTGGCCTGGCTGAGTCGACGCCGGCTGGCCGACCGGGCGGTGACCGTGGTCAACCGGCGGGCGCTCACCATCTATCTCTGGCACATGCCGTTCGTGGTGGCGCTCACCCCGCTGGTCGACGTGGTGGGTTGGTCCCACCGGGATCCGGTGGGGCTGGCCATCCGGGTGTTGCTGGTCTTCGCGCTGGTCGGGTTGGTCACCCTGGCCGTCGGCTGGGTCGAGGACGTCGCCGCCCGCCGCCGCCCGGAGTTGATCCCCGGTGGTCCGAGGCGATCGGCCGAGGTGCCCGCCCCCGACGCTGCGCGGCCGAGCGCCCGCCCCGGTGCTCGGCCGCCCGGGCGCGTCCTCGACCGGGCCGTGGTGCCGGCCCAGCGGTCGTCGGCCGGTGAGCCGACCACGGTCGACGTCAACGCTGGCTGATCGTCACGTTGCCGCTGCCGGCTGAACCGTCGAGCACCAGGGACGCGGCCGGGTCGTCGGCGACGGTGACCCGGGCGTCACCGGACCCCGCGCCGGAGCGCACCCGGTAGCTGCCCGGCGGCACCAGCAACATCACGTCGCCGCTGGACGCGTGCGCCCGCGCGGCGGCCGGTTTGTCCAGCTCGACGGTGACATTGCCGGAGCCGGCTTCGGCGTCCGTCGTGCCACCGAGCCGCCGTGCGGTGATGTCGCCGGATCCGGCACGCAGGCGTACGGCCCCGCTCACCTCGCTCACGTCGATGTTGCCCGAGCCGGTCTCGACTCCGACCGCGCCGGACGCGCCGACGACCCGTACGTCGCCGGAGCCCAGCCGCAGATCCACCGTGCCGACCCGGCTCAGCTCGACGTCACCGGAGCCGGACTCGCCCTGCAGGGTCACGCCCTCCGGCACGGTCACCTCGTAGGAGACGCTGCACCGGTCGCCGCAGTCGGTGTCCAGCACCAGCTCGCTGCCCTTGATCTCGTACCGGGCCCGGGGCTCGCCGCCCTGGTAGCGCACCACCCGCTTGATCCGCGCCTCCGCCGCCGTGCCGGTGCCCCGGACGATCACGTCGCCGGCCCCCGGCAGCACCCGGATCGAGGTGATCTTCACCGGCTCGGTGTCGTCGTAGTCGAGCCGACGCATGGCCAGGTTGTCACACCCGGCAAGCACGATGAGGGTGGTTGCCAGCCCCAGGGCGACGGGGGCGGCGGCGCGACGACGGAGACCGCCGGTGGTCGGTTGCATTGCCATGCTCAGCACGCTACGACCGCTGACGAGCCACGCGCATCGGGGTTCATCCGCGCCTCCACCCCGAACCAACCCTGATTTCCCACCCCGAGGGAGAATGGCCCGATGGCCGGGTACCGCCGACAGCTCTACCGCGACGACGCGGTGGTGTTGCGTGTGCAGAAACTCGGCGAGTCCGACCGGATCATCACCCTGCTCACCCGTCGACATGGCCGGCTGCGCGCGGTGGCCCGAGGGGTCCGCCGCACCACCAGCAAGTTCGGCGCACGGCTGGAACCGTTCGGCCACGTCGACCTTCAGCTCGCCGGTGATCCGAAGGGCAACCACGGCAGTTCTCTGCACACCGTCAGCCAGGTCGAGGGCATCGACCTGTACGGCAAACGGTTCCTGGGGGACTACCCGCGCTACACGGCGGCCAGTGCGATCGCCGAGACCGCCGAGCGGTTGACCCCGGTGGAGCGGGAGCCGTCGCTGCGGCTGTTCCAGCTCACCCTGGGCGCGCTGAAGGCGCTGTCCCGGGGCGAGCACGCCACCACCCTGGTTCTCGACGCGTACCTGCTGCGGGGGATGGCCCTCGCGGGTTGGGCGCCGGCACTGATCGCCTGCGCGGTCTGCGGCACCCCGGGTCGGCACCGGGCGTTCTCCGTGCCCGCCGGCGGGGCGGTCTGCCCGGACTGTCGACCACCCGGCGCGGCCCACCCCGCGCCGGCCACCATCGACCTGATGTCCGCGCTGACCACCGGCGACTGGGTGCTCGCCGACGCCACCGACACCGGGGTACGCCGGGAGTGCAGTGGGCTGGTCGCGGCTCACCTGCAGTGGCACCTGGAGCGCGCGCTACGCTCGCTGCCGCTGGTCGACCGGGGTCCCTCGGCGGTCGGCGCGGCCTCGCCGCCGGAGGGCACCGGGGTCGTGGTGCTCCGGCCACGCGGCGACGTCGAGGCCGGGGCGGACGGTGCGAACAGGGAGTGACCGAGTGATCCGATCGAAGAAGGCCAGCCGGCGCGAGCCGACGCCCCCGACCCCACACCCGTCCGGCGCCCGGCCGCCGGCGCTGCCCGTTGAGGCGGTGCCGAGGCACGTGGCGGTGGTGATGGACGGCAACGGTCGGTGGGCCAAGGACCGCGGACTGCCCCGCACCAAGGGGCACGAGGCGGGGGAGCACAGCCTCTTCGACACCATCGAGGGTGCCATCGAGATGGGCATCCCCTACCTGTCGGCGTACGCGTTCTCGACCGAGAACTGGCGGCGCTCGCCGGACGAGGTCCGGTTCCTGATGGGCTTCAACCGGGACGTGATCCGTCGCCGCCGTGACCAGCTGGTCGACCTCGGAGTCCGGGTGGTCTGGTCGGGTCGACCCGGGCGGTTGTGGAAGAGCGTCATCTCCGAACTGCAGACCGCCGAGGAGATGTCGCAGGGCAACTCGACGCTGACCCTGCAGTTCTGCGTCAACTACGGCGGGCAGGCCGAGATCGGCGACGCCGCCGCCGCGATCGCGCGGGACGTGGCGGCCGGCCGGCTGGACCCGGCGAAGGTCACCGAGAAGACCGTCGCGAAGTACCTGTACCACCCGGAGATTCCCGAGGTGGACCTGTTCCTGCGCCCCTCCGGGGAGGAGCGGATCTCCAACTTCCTGCTCTGGCAGACCGCGTACGCCGAGTTGGTCTTCCTGGACACGCTCTGGCCCGACTTCGACCGCCGCCACCTCTGGTACGCGTGCGAGCTGTACGCGCAGCGGGACCGGCGCTTCGGTGGCGCGCTGCCCAATCCGGTCGCCCCGGTTCTGGGCTGACGCGCTTACCCGCACGTCACTCTGGGTATCAGTGACGTCAGAAGCCACTGACGGAGGTGAACCCACATGATCCAGAAGCGCATTGCCCAGTGGGCGGTGATGGCGATCGCCGTGCCGCTGGCGGCTGCCGGCGCGCGCAAGCTCAGCCACAGCTTGGAGGCCCGGCGTGGTCCCTCCGGGGCGACCCGGTTGCTGACCAAGGGCGCCGACCTGATCCGCCCCCAGAAGGCCAAGCGCCGCCGCTTCTTCTGAGCCCGATCTCCCCGGCGCCGCCCGCGATCCCGCGGGCGGCGCCGTGCCACGTGCCACCCACCCGCCCACCCGCCCACCCGCCCATGACCCAGTCGATCATGGAGTTGTGGTGGCCTTTTCAGGTGCTTTCGCGACTTCTGTTCACCACCACAACTCCATGATCGGCGCGCTCGGGGGTGGGGTTGGGGTGGGGGTTTCGCCGGATGGTGGGGATTGGCGGCGGGTAGGGTCCGGAGAGGGCGGGCCGACGGCGGTTGGAGTGCGCATGCGGGATCTCCGGTTCAAGATGATCATGGCGTTGAACGCGGCCGATCTGGGTGACCCGATCTGCGAGCAGGTGGCCGACATCTGTGCCGAGATCGCCGAGCAGCACTGCGCCGAGTTCGGCCACACACCGCAGCTCCGTTCCGGCGAGATCGCCGAGCTGGCCTCCGGAGAGCCGGCCCTGACCTGGGCGCCGTCGACCCCTGACGCCGGGCAGCGTGCCTGGTGACCGCTCCGGCCCCCGCGGTCGACGTCCGTCGTGGCGCGGACCGCTTCACCACCCGGATCTCCTGGCTGGACTCCCACCACTCGTTCTCGTTCTCCCGGCACTACGACCCGGCCAACACCCACCACGGTGTGCTGCTGGTCAACAACGACGACGTGGTTCGACCGGGTGCCGGCTTCGAAACCCACCCGCACCAGGACATGGAGATCGTCACCTGGGTGCTCCGTGGCTCGCTGGTGCACCAGGACTCCACCGGGCACTCCGGGGTGATCTACCCGGGGCTGGCGCAGCGGATGAGCGCCGGCACCGGCATCCTGCACTCGGAGAAGAACGACGCCTGGCGGCTCGACAACCAGGAGCCGCACAGCGACCCGGTCCACTTCGTGCAGATGTGGGTGCTCCCCGACGAGCAGGGTGTCGACCCCGGCTACGAGCAGTTGGAGATCGAGGACGAGCTGCTGCGCGGCGGCCTGGTGCCGATCGCCTCCGGGATGGAACGCTACGACGGCGCGTCCGCGATCCGGATCCGCAACCGGTACGCGACGCTGCACGCTGCCCGACTCGCCCCCGGCGACGAGGTCACCATCCCCGACGCGCCCTTCGTGCACCTGTACGTGCCCAACGGCACGGTCACCCTGGAGGGCAGCGGGCCACTGGGCACCGGCGACGCGGCCCGGCTGACCATGACCGGCGGCCGACGGGTCACCGCCGACGAACCGGCCGAGATCCTCGTCTGGGAGATGCACGCGACGATCAGCTGACGGGTGCCCGCGCGCCCACCCGTCGTCTCGCGTGATCCTGCTCGAACATGGATGTAGTGGCCTCCGCGCAAGGGGGGGCCACTACATCATGGATCGAGCACGATCATGCCGGGGCCGGGGCCGGGGCCGGGGCCGGGGCCGGGGCCGGGGCCGGGGGGCGGTGGGCCGTTGGCGGTGGGTTTGTTACGCCGGGGACTCGGTGCGGTCGGCGGCCCAGGTGGTGTGGAACGAGCCGTCCCGGTCCACCCGCTGGTAGGTGTGTGCGCCGAAGTTGTCCCGCAGGCCCTGGATCAGCGCGGCGGGCAACCGCTCGGCGCGTAGCGCGTCGAAGTACGCCAGTGACGACGAGAACGCGGGCGTCGGCACACCGGCCCGGGTCGCGTCACCCACCACCCGTCGCCAGCTCGGCACGCCGGCCGCGACGGCCTCGGCGAAATACGGTGCCACCAGCAGGGTCGGCAGGTCGGGCTGCTGGTCGTACGCCTCGCGGATGCGGTCGAGGAAGCGGGCCCGGATGATGCAGCCGCCCCGCCAGATCGTCGCCGTGCCACCGAGGTCGATGTCCCAGTCGTACTCCTGGCTGCCGGCCCGGATGTGGTCGAAGCCCTGCGCGTACGCGACGATCTTGGAAGCGAGCAGCGCCCGGCGGACGTCCTCGACGAACGCGTCCCGGTCGGTGACCTGCCACTTCTCACCCGCGTCCGGGAACGCCCGGCGGGCCGCCTCCCGCTGGTCGACGTGCCCGGACAGCGAGCGGGCGAAGGTCGCCTCGGCGATCCCGGTGATCGGTATGCCCAGGTCTAGGGCGCTCTGCACGGTCCACCGGCCGGTGCCCTTCTGCTCGGCCCGGTCCTGCACGATGTCCACGAACGCCCGCCCGGTCGCCGCGTCGGTGTGTGCGAGCACATCGGCGGTGATCTCGATGAGGAACGACTCCAGCTCGCCGTTGTTCCAGTCGCGGAAGATCTCCGCGATCTCCGCCGGCTCCGCGCCCAGACCGGCCCGCAGCAGGTCGTACGCCTCGGCGATGAGCTGCATGTCGGCGTACTCGATGCCGTTGTGCACCATCTTGACGAAGTGCCCGGCGCCGTCCGGCCCGACGTGCATGCAGCACGGGACACCGTCCACCTGCGCGGCGATCTTCTCGAACATGGGCCCGAGCTTGGCGTACGACTCGGCGGAGCCGCCCGGCATGATGCTCGGACCGAGCAGCGCACCCTCCTCACCACCGGAGACGCCGGTGCCGCTGAAGTGCAGCCCCTGCGCGCGCAGCGCCTCCTCCCGGCGGCGGGTGTCGGCGAAGTGGGCGTTGCCGCAGTCGACGATGATGTCGCCCTCCTCCAGCAGCGGCACCAACTCGTCGATCACCGCGTCGGTGGGCGCACCGGCCTTGACCATGACGATGACCGCGCGCGGTCGTTCCAGTGACGCCACGAAGTCGGCCATCGTCTCGCCCGGCACGAAGGTGCCCTCGTCGCCGTGCTCCGCGACCAGGCTGCGGGTGCGCTCCGGCGACCGGTTGTGCACCGCCACCGTGAAGCCGTTGCGGGCCAGGTTGCGGGCCACGTTGCGACCCATCACCGCCAACCCGGTCACACCGATCTGTGCCCTCGCCTGCTCAGCCATCCGTGCCGCCACCTCTCGTCACTGCTATTGGCGTTTCGAACCTATCGCGATGTGGGCCGATCCGGGACCAGTGATCCACCCTCTGATACTCGGGGTGGCGGCAAAGACGCCGACGGTGGTGGCGGCCGGGTTGCCGATGGTGGTGGCGGCCGGCGCGGCCGGTCAACCCTCGGCGAGGCGGGCCTCGATCCGGGCGACCTTCCCGGTGAGCGCGTCGGTGACCCCGGGCCGGACGTCGGCCTTGAGCACCACGCTCACCCGGGGCGCCCGCGCGGCGACGACGTCGACCGCCCGCTTCACCACCGCCATCACTTCGTCCCACTCGCCCTCGACGGTGGTGAACATGGCATCGGTCCGGTTGGGCAGGCCGGACGCCCGGACCACCCGCACCGCCTCGGCGACCAGGTCGCCCACGGATTCGTCACCGCCGAGCGGGGTGATCGAGAACGCGATCAGCATGGGTCGATCGTGCCAGTAAAAACGGCTGCGCGTCGGTCGGGCGGTGGCTAGGGTACGGACATGCGTAACTGACGCCCCACTTCCGAGCCGGCACGCAGCCCCAGGCTGCGGTCCGTGCGCTCCCGGGCGTCCGCATTCTTCGCCACCGTCGCTACGACGGCGGCCGTCGTGGTCGATCCGGGTCCGATCCGTCCGCCAGGACCGGGTGATCTCCAGCCCGGTCCTCGTTCAGCCGCGACCGCGCCGTCGTCGGTGCGCCACGACCGCCCCGGTCGTCGTGCGCCGGCCGAGCGCTCGCCGACAAGGAGGCCAGGATGCCCACCAGGCGAAACCCGAAGAAGTCCCGTACCGCGGAAGCCGCGCCCAGCGTCGAGGATCTGACGCCCGCCAACCTGGACCAGGTGGTGGTCCTGCCTGCGGTGCCGCCGTTGCCCATCGCGGGCGCTGAGCCGCAGGTCCGGCCGGCACCGCCGAAGGCCGGTCCGCCGATCACCTACGGCAGGTCCGCCGCCGGGCGCGGCAGCCAGCGGGCCGGTCAGCCCCGCCGGTACGCCTTCCGGCGGAGCTGACCGGTGAACCAGGCGGTCGGATGATCCACCGCCGCCCCCGGTGTGCGGTTCGTCGCCCACGGCGCCGGACCGCACGCCGGCTTCAGTGATCGGCGCAGCAGGGTGTGGGGTCGGGCACCTCGAACGGGGCGACACCCCCCGAGTGGTGCGGCATCGCCACCAGCACCAGATGACCGTCGCGCCACTGCGGCCGGACGTAACCCCGGGTGTCCAGCGGCACCTCGGGCGCCGCCGTCGCCCCGCCGAGCAGCACGACCCGCTCGATGGCGCTCACGTCGACCACCTCTCCGACGGTCAGCGTGCCGACCATCCGCGCGACGCCGGGGTAGAGCACCGCCCGACCGGACCTGCGGGCCGCGTGTTCGGCCGCCGACCGGTCGGCGGCTGCCCGCAGTTCCGGCGGGGTGGTGGGCAGCCCGGCCAGCCGGTCCGTCGCCACCGGAACGGCGAGGCTGAGCGCCACGTGCGGGTACGGCGCGGTGACCAGGTGCGTGCAGGCCACCAGGTCCGGCAGGTCGAGTGAGCCGAACTGGTCGGTCAGCCAGTGCTCGGCCTCCCGCACCGTCCGATGTCCCAGGCTGAGGCCCAGAATCACAGCGGCAGCACCCAGATCGGGTTGGCGTAGAACCACAGGTCCTCCCACGGGTCCGCGGCGCCGGTGACGTCCAGCGCGGGGCCGAACGGGTCGACTCCCGCGCCCATCAGACCCGGCTGGCTGCGCTTGCCGTCCGTGCCCCGGACCCGCAGGTAGAACGGCTCGTCCACCCGGCCGAAAGAGTAGGTGAAGGAGACCTTGCCGGTGCCCTTGGCGACCTCGAAGGACTTCACCACCTTCGTGTCGGGGGCGGTGAAGGCGTCCTTGTCGGCGACCGCGCCGGTCACCTTGCCGGCGATCACGTCGACCCGACTGAGCACCGGCACGAACTGCGACCAGTTCGGGGTGTCCGCCAGGTCGATGTCGATCGTCACCTCGACGCGCGTGCCGCGCTTGACCCGCAGCACACCACCGAGCGGCGTACCCGATTCCCGGCGCCGGTCACCGGCGACCCGGGCCCGGACGTCGAGGGCCTTGATCAGACCGGCGTGGTCCACCCACACCCGGCCGGCCCGCAGGGCGTCCATGACGGCGCGGTAGCTGAACGAACTCGCTCCGACGTGGGTACGGCTGTACTGGCCGGGCCAGTAGTCGCCGGCGGTGGTGTTCAGCGGGCCGTACACCGGGTCGTTGTGCTTGCCGTTGAGGTCGAAGTTGCCGTCCGGCCCTCGCTGGGAGGTGGTCAGGTAGTTGACGTGCGAGTCGGAGTTGGCGCTGATCCACCAGGCCCGGCCCTCGGCGAGCAGGCTGTCCCAGAGCCCACCGACGGTGGAGGTCATCCAGTCGAACCCGCCCCAGGTGCGGTAGCTCTCCAGCGGGTAGCCGGGGAACGAGGAGGGGGACGGGTTGTTGTCGTAGTAGCCACGGGCACGGCCGCCACCGGGCAGTCCGGCGGCCTGGTGGCCGGGAGCGCCCTCCATGCCGATCGCCACGCTCGGGTCGGCGTCGCGCCAGGCGCGGATCTCGTGCGGAGAGTCGATGCCCCGCCGGGCCGGGTGGTTCGCCAGGAACAGCGCGCCCTCGACGCGGCGCTTGCGAACCGCCTCACCAAGGAACTTGATGCCGGCGATGGCGAGTGCCTCGTTGGCCGGGGTGTTGTCACCAGCGTTCTTGACGCTGCCGTCGAAGGCGTTCTCGAACTCCTTGAGGACGGCGACCTCGTTGCGTCCCGGGTGGACGAAGACGGTGGCGTGCTCGGCGGCCGGGATGTTCCACTCCAGGCCCTGGTAGATCAGCAGGTCCTTGAGCTGGGCGCGGGCGGCGACGATGTCCGGGTTCACCTTGTCCACGCCGATCTTGGCGTGGGCGACGCTGCCGTGGTCGGTGACGACCATCCAGTCCAGGCCGTACGCCTTGGCGTGCTGGGCCTGGTCGATGACCCGGTACATGGCGTCGGAGCTGTACTGGGTGTGGATGTGGTGGTCGCCGGCCAGCCACTGGAACTCGCCGGTGCTGCCGTGGTCGCCACCCGGGCCGTGGTCGTGGTCGTGGTCCTTGCCGGTCGCGAACGCGGGCGTTCCTGCGGCGAGCACGGTGGTGGCGGCGCCGGCACCGAGCAGACCGGCGTTGCGGAGGAAGCCGCGCCGGCTGAGGTCGGCGGGTGCCAGCTCGGTGTCCGGGACGGACTGGTCGAGCGCCGGTGGCAGACCCCCGCCCCCGACGACGTCGTGATCGTGGTGATACGCGTGGCCGTGGCCCATTGACTGCTCCAGTCGGATCATGAGATTTGTCCGCGAAACAATCTCGTCCGGCCAGGGGAACGCCGAGTGTCCCTGATACGGCGGACATGCGAACATGCGACTCCGACGATGCTTCGCCGCAGGCGCATGGGCAGTGCGGGTCCGGGATCAGCCGATCAGCGGGCGGAAGGTGCCGAGCAGCACGCTCGCCGTCAGGGCGGCACCCGCCAACGCGACCGCCGCGACGATGAGCAGCCCGTCGGCGAGGACGAAGTGCTGCCGGCGGGCGACGGTCCGTGGTGTGCCGGCGTCGAAGCCGCGCGCGTCCATTGCGACCGCCAGCCGGGTGCCTCGACGGATCGCCCCCACCAGCAGCGCGAACGCGGTGGAGGCGAACAGGCGCAACTTCACCACCGGGTTGCGACCGGCGTCGACGCCGCGCGCCCGCCGGGCCATGCTGATCATCTGCCACTCCTGACCGAGCAGCGGCACCAGCCGGAACGCGGCCAACGCCCCGATGGCGAATCGGGCCGGCGCCTTCGCATTCTGGATCAGCGCGTCGGCCAGGTCGGTGGGGTCGGTGGTCGCGAAGACGATCACACCGGGCAGCGCCACCGCGAACACCCGCAGCACCAGGCCGAGCGCGGTGAGCAGCACACCGGTGCTCACCAGCACCGGGCCCGCGTCCAGCAGGACCCGGCCGGACCGGTCGGCGGCGAACAGCACCAGGGTGACCAGGATGCCGGCGGCACTGAGCAGCAACGGCCAGGCCCGCCGGGCCAGCACCCGGTAGCGGATGCCGAAGAACGGCAGCACGGCCAACTCGACGGCGATGGCGATCGCCGGGGCCACCGGGTCCAGGGTCGCCAGCAGGGTGAACGAGAAGACCAGTGCGGCGGCGACCTTCGCCACCGGGTTGCGGCGGGCCAACGGCGCGTCGGGCGCGGCGATCGGCTCGATGCTGATCATCGGTCGCCGTCCGGGGCCGGGTGCAGGGTGACGGTGCGGTCGGCGAGCGCGGCGACGAAGTCCGCGTCGTGGGTGACCGCTACCACGCCGTGCCCGGCGTCGCGCAGGTCGGCGAAGAGGTCGACCAGCTCCCGCCAGGTCCGCCGGTCCTGGCCGAAGGTGGGTTCGTCGCAGATCAGCAGGCGTGGCGCGGTGGCCAGGGCCGTCGCCACACTCAGCCGCCGCGCCTCACCACCCGAGAGGGTGTACGGGTTGGCGGCGGCGAGTCGGGCCAGCCGCAGCCGTTCCAGCAGCCCGGCCACGGTCTCCTTGACGGATGCCTCGGGTTGACCGGTCCGGCGCGGGCCGAGCGCCAGCTCGTCGAAGACCGTGCTGGTGACGAACTGGTGCTCCGGGTCCTGGAAGACCGACCCGATCCGCCGGGCCAGGGCGGTAGCACGCCAGCGGTGCGGGGGAGTGCGGTGGTCCGCGCCGGCCAACTCGGCGGACGCCGTGACCCGCCCGGTGCCCGGTCGGAGCAGCCCGCCGAGCAGCAGCGCCAGCGTGGACTTGCCGGCACCGTTGGGGCCGCGGACGGCGAGTGCCTCGCCGGCGCGTACCCCCAGGTCGGTGGAGGCCAGCCGGGGCGGCAGGCCGAGCCGGTCGGCGGTGAGCAACAGCTCCCCGGGGCCGGCGGCGGCCGGGCGGGGCGCGATGGGGTGACCCGGCACCCACACGCCTTCGGCGGCCAGGGCGGCGCCGTGCGCGGCGAAGACCGCCTCCGGCGTGCCGTCCGCGCGGACGCCGCCACCCGGCTCCAGGACGACCACCCGGTCGACCAGCGGCAGCGCCTCGGCGACCCGGTGCTCGACCAGGATCAGCGTGGTGTCGGCGTCCAGCGCGCGGGTCACGGCCTGCCGGACCAGACTCGCGCCGGCCGGGTCGAGGTTGGCGGTCGGCTCGTCGAGCAGCAACAGCGCCGGGCGCAGGGCCAGCGCGCCGGCCAGGGCGAGGCGTTGCTGCTCCCCGCCGGAGAGCGCGGCGGTGTGGCGGCCGCGGGGGTATGGGAAGCCGACCCGGTGCAGCGCCTCGTCCACCCGGGGCCAGATCTCGTCGTCCGGCACTCCCCGGTTCTCCAGCCCGAACGCGACGTCGTCGCCGCAGCGGGCCATCACCAGTTGGGTTTCCGGGTCCTGGAAGACGATGCCGACCCGCTCCCGACCCTTGCGCGGGTCGAGCCCGTCGATCTCGACGGTGCCCTCCTGCTCGCCGGAGTCCTCCGGCAGCAGCCCGGCGAGTGCGCTGAGCAGGGTGCTCTTACCGGCTCCCGACGGCCCGAGCAGCAGAACCCGCTCCCCGGCCTCCACCCGCAGGTCAACCCCGCGCAGAGCCCAGGCTCGCCGTCCGGCGTGCCGCCACCCGAACCCCCGCAGCAGTACCCCGCCCACCAACCCACCCCCTCCCACCCAGCCCGCCTTGTTGATCAAGAAGTTTGCGTCGACGGAGGCTGGTCTCCTGACGCAAACCTCTTGATCAACACCATTGCGGGGTCAGATCAGGGCGCGGTCCCGGCCCGCCGGGAAGCGGTCCAGGACACCGGTGTTGGCCAGGGCCTTGGTCAGCAGCCAGCCGCCGGCACCGGCGACCACGGTGGCGCTGACGATGGTGATCAACGCGTACGGGATTCGGTAGCCGGTCAGCTCGGTCTCGACGTTCCAGACGAAGAAGTCGAACAGCGCGGCGCTGAGACCGGTCAGCGCGCCGGCCAGCAGCGCGGTCGGCAGCCGGAACGACCGGTACCGGAAGGCGGCGAACGCCAGCTCCGCGCCGACGCCCTGCACGATGCCCTGCGGGATCACCGTGCCGGCCCACTGGCTGCCCAGCAGCGCGGAGAGCACGGCGGCGACCGTCTCGCAGTAGAGCGCGGCGCCGGGCTTGCGGATGACCAGACCGCCGAGCACGGCCGGCATCAGCCAGACGCCGTAGAGCAGCGCCTGCGCCGGCGGGAAGAAGGCGAACGCGCCCTCGGTGGCGCTCCACACCAGGCCCCACGCCCAGAAGATGACGCCGAAGGCGACAGCGATCACCGAGGCGACCACGATGTCGATGGTCCGCCAACGGTTGGTGGTGTTGTCCATGCTGTGCTCCCAGTTCACGAAGAGAGAACCAGGAGAAGACGCACGCCGCGCCCGGTGGCACCGGACTGCGGCGCGGCTGGAGGTCGACCGAACTCCCTGCGCTGGCATTACCCAGATCAGGTTCGAGGGTCTGCGGGCGTGCCCGCACTCTCAGCGCTGTGCGCTCCCCTGTCGGATGTGAAGTTGTCTCGCTGACGCTAACACCGACCGGGGCCGCCGACCCAGCAGGGCTCCGCTGACCTGCGGCGGACGGTCGGTCCGGCGTCGGCTGGGTAGGCTTCCGATCATGCGGATCGACGCGCGAGGCTTCACGTTCGAGGTAACCGTCGGTGGTCCGCCGGACGGCGTACCCGTTCTGCTGCTGCACGGTTTTCCGCAGCACAGCGGTGAGTGGGACGACGTCGTGCCGGCGCTGCACGCGGCCGGGCTGCGCACGTACGCGCTGGACCAGCGCGGTTACTCGCCGGGGGCGCGGCCCACGGCGGTGGCCGACTACCGGATTCCCGAGCTGGTCGCCGACGTGGTGGCCGTGCTCGACGCCCTCGACCTGGACGCCGTCCACCTGGTCGGGCACGACTGGGGCGCGGTCGTGGCCTGGGCGGTCGCCGCCCGGCACGCCGAGCGGGTCCGCACCCTGACCGCGGTCTCCGTGCCGCATCCGGCGGCCATGGCGTACGCGCTGGCCAACGACAGTCAGCAGAAGGCCCGGTCGTCGTACATCGCGTTGTTCCGTAAGCCGGACAAGGCGGAGAAGGTGCTGCTGGCCTGGCACGCCACCGCGCTGCGGAAACTGCTCGGCGGGGTCGGCGACCGGTCCCGGGTGGACCGCTACGCCGACCCGATGCGTGAGCCGGGGGCGCTCACCGCCGCGCTGAACTGGTACCGGGCGATGTCCCGCGCCGACCTGGCCGCCGTCGGCCCGGTGGCGGTGCCCACCACGTACGTGTGGAGTGACCGGGACGTCGCGATCGGCCGGACCGCCGCCGAGGCGTGCGCGGCGAACGTCACCGGGGACTTCCGCTTCGTGCAGTTGGCCGGCGTCAGTCACTGGATTCCGGACGCGGCACCGGGTGCGCTCGCCGAGGCGATCCTGGCCCGAGCCGGCGGAACGGCCTGAGTGGCGCTGGACGGCACCGGGCCGGACGGCCGGCGCCTGGTCGGCGTGCCCGGGCCGGCCGCCGAACCGGCGCTGGCCGGGCGCACCCTGGTCGACATGCTCGGCGGGGGGCGCGGTTGACTGGTTGGCCCGCAACCGGACGACGGAGGACGCATGACGGTGAGTGCCGAGGACTACCTGGCCGTGGTGACCGAGACGATCGGGCGGGTGGCCGCCAGTCAGCGGGAGGCGGTGGGCCGGGCCGCGGACCTGGTCGCCGAGGCCGTACGCGCCGACGGGGTGGTGCACGCGTTCGGCACGGGGCACTCGGAGGCCCTGGCCATGGAGATCGCCGGACGGGCGGGTGGCCTGGTGCCGACCAACCGGATCGCGCTGCGCGACCTGGTGCTGCTCGGTGGCGAACCGGCCGACCGGCTCGGTCCGATGCTGGAACGGGACCCGGGTGTGGCGCACCGCCTCTACGAGTTGGCCCCGGTGCGGCCCACCGACGTCTTCGTGCTCGCCTCGAACTCCGGGGTCAACGGCGCGATGGTGGAGTTCGCCACACTGGTCAAGGAACGCGGCCACGGGCTGGTGGCGATCACCTCGGTGCAGCACTCCGGCCGGATGACCTCCCGCCATCCGTCCGGCCGTAAGCTGGGCGACCTCGCCGACGTGGTGCTCGACAACGGTGCGCCGTACGGTGACGCGACACTCCCGCTGCCGGGCGGTGGCGCGGTCGGTGCGGTTTCCTCGATCACCGCCGCCCTGCTGGCCCAGCAGGTCACCGTGGAGGTGGTGGCGCGGTTGCTGGCGACGGGGGATCGACCGCCGGTCTACCTGTCGGCGAACATCCCGGATGGCGACGCGCACAACACGGAGCTGGAAGCTCGGTACGCGGGTCGGATCCGGCGCGGGTCCTGAGGCCGGCGCCGGTCCTGGGCCCGTCGCCGGTGCCTCGCCCGGCCGCCGGGGCCGAATGCGTCCCCGAGATGAACGGCAGGTGTCGTGAACCTGTTTCGCGCTCGGCCGGGTGGGGCATTGGCGTTGCTGCCGGCGGCCGGGACCGCCGGCAGTAGCGTCTCACCGGAGGTAGCGCGTGTCGAAGGAGACCGAGAAGCAGCGCTGGCAGCGCAACTTCGCCGACCTGCTGCAGGAGTTGCGGGTCGCCCAGACCGGCGTGCAGATCCTCTTCGCCTTCCTGCTCACTCTGCCGTTCAGTAGCGGGTTCAGCGAGACCACCGAGTTCCAGCGTGACGTCTACATCGTGGCGTTGCTCGCGGCGGCGGCCGCCACCGCACTGATCATCTCGCCGGTGGCGTTCCACCGGGCGCTGTTCCGGCAGGGACGTAAGCCGGAGTTGGTGCGGTTCGCGCACCGGATGGCCACCGGCGGCCTGGCCTTCATGCTGATCGCGATGGTCAGCGCGGTGCTGCTGATCACCGACTTCGTGCTGGACCGGCCGATCGCCTTCGTGCTCAGCGCCCTGGCCGGAATCTGGTTCCTCACGTTCTGGGTGGCCCTGCCGTTCGCCCGGCGCAACTGGGGCGAGGACGACATCGACGACGATGACGACGACCCGGACACGACCATCGGCCGCTGAGCCCGCCGATCTGCACGCAGCGCTACCCCTGGGTAACAACCGGGGGTAGCGTGGCGGGTAGTCGCGCACGTCGACGCAGCCGCACCGAGCTTCGAGGGGGCAGCCGTGACCACGACGCAGAACGGCCGACCGGCACCGGACGGCCCCGACTCCGAAGCCACCGCCGGTGCCGCCGCCGCACTGCCCGCGGAAGCCGGGCAGGTCTCCGAGAAGGAGGCCCGGCAGGTCGCCGAGGCCGCCCGCGAGTCCACCTGGGACCGACCCAGCTTCGGCAAGGAGCTGTTCCTCGGCCGGTTCCGGCTCGATCTGATCGACCCCTGGCCCCGGTCCGACCCGGCGGACGTCGCGCGCGCCGAGGAGTTCCTCGGGCGGTTCCGCACCTTCCTGGCCTCCGAGGTGGACGGCGCGGCCGTCGAACGAGACGGCTCCATTCCAGATTCGGTGTTCCACGGCCTGGCCGACCTCGGGGCGTTCGGCATGAAGATCGACCAGAAGTACGGCGGGCTCGGCCTGAGCAACCTGCACTACTGCCGGGCGCTGATGCTTGCCGGCTCGGTCAGCCCGGCGATCGGCGCGCTGCTCTCGGCACACCAGTCGATCGGTGTGCCGCAGCCGCTGAAGATGTTCGGCACCGCCGAGCAGAAGCAACGCTTCCTGCCCCGCCTCGCGGCCGGTGAGGTGTCCGCGTTCCTGCTCACCGAGCCGGATGTCGGCTCCGACCCGGCCCGGCTGGCCACCACCGCCGAGCCGACCGAGGACGGCACCGGCTACCGGCTCAACGGGGTGAAGCTCTGGGCTACCAACGGCATCGTGGCCACGCTGCTGGTGGTGATGGCCCGGGTGCCGGCCACCGAGGGGCGTCGGGGCGGGATCACCGCGTTCGTGGTGGAGGGTGACAGCGAGGGCATCACCGTCGAGCGGCGCAACGAGTTCATCGGCCTGCGCGGCCTGGAGAACAGCCTCACCCGGTTCCACGACGTGTTCGTCCCCGCCGAGAACGTGATCGGAGGCGAGGGCAAGGGGCTGAAGATCGCCCTGACCACGCTGAACACCGGCCGGCTCTCACTGCCGGCGATGTGCGTGGGCGCCGGCAAGTGGGCGCTGAACGTGGCCCGGGGCTGGGCCGCCGACCGGGTCCAGTGGGGTCGGCCGGTGGGCGAGCACGAGGCGGTCGCGCAGAAGCTCTCGTTCATCGCCGCCACCACCTACGGCATGGAGACCATGCTCGACCTCTGCTGCCTGCTCGCCGACGACGACCGTAACGACATCCGGATCGAGGCGGCGCTGGTCAAGCTGTACGCCAGCGAGATGGCCTGGAAGATCGCCGACGAGCTGATCCAGATCCGGGGCGGGCGCGGCTACGAGACAGCCGACTCGCTGGCCGCCCGGGGCGAACGCCCGGCCGCCGTCGAACAGATGCTGCGCGACCTGCGGATCAACCGGATCTTCGAGGGCTCCACCGAGATCATGCACCTGCTGATCGCCCGGGAGGCGGTCGACGCCCACCTGTCGGTGGCCGGCGACATCATCGACCCGGACGCGGGATTGGGCCGCAAGGCCAGAGCCGGCGCCCGCGCCGGGGCCTTCTACGCGAAGTGGCTGCCCACGCTCGCCGTGGGCCGGGGACAGAGCCCCTCGGCGTACGCCGAGTTCGGGCCGCTCGCCGCGCACCTGCGGCAGGTGGAGCGGTCGTCCCGCAAGCTGGCGAGGTCGACGTTCTACGCGATGTCACGCTGGCAGGGAAAGATGGAGCGCAAGCAGGCGTTCCTCGGGCGTGTGGTGGACATCGGCGCCGAGCTGTTCGCGATGTCCGCGGTCTGTGTCCGGGCCTCCGCCGAACGGGACACCCGACCGGAGAACGTCGAGCTGGCCGACCTGTTCTGCCGGCAGGCACGGGTGCGGGTCGATGCCCTGTTCGCCGCGCTCTGGGACAACACCGACTCGGTCGACACCGCCGCCGCGAAGCGGATCCTCGCCGGCCGTTACGCCGGCCTGGAGGAGGGTGTGATCACCCCGTCCGACGAGCTGCCCTGGGTGGCCCGCTGGACGCCCGGCCCGTCCACCGCCGACGACGTCCGCCGCCGCATCCCACCGAAGCCGTAACCCCGCAGCCTCGATACCCCTACGTCGCCGACGTGGAGTGGATCACCGTGGGTGCCCTGCGGAAGGGCGGTGCGGCGGTGGCGGTGCGGCCGTGGCGGGTCAGCGGGCAGCGTCGGTGGACTGCGGCGGCCAGTGGCAGCGGGGGGTGGACTGCGGCGGCGGCCAGTGGCAGCGGAGGCCAGCGGTCAGCGGGCTACCGCCCAGGCCAGCACACCTGCCAGGATCAGGCCGTTGAGCCCGGCCAGGGCCAGGTACGCCGCAGGCGGGATCTTCTTACCCCGCCGCAGGAAGGCGACCAGGACGGCGGCGTAGCCGAGCAGCAGAACGGCGATGACGACGAGGAAGTAGAACACCCGAAGACCTTAGCCGCCCCGACCGCACCGGCCCGAGCCGGCGCAGCGGACGCGCACCGCCGACCAACAGTGCGTCCCTTGATCAAGTGACGCGGTGGCGGTGCCAGGCGGGGCGGTGCCAGGCGGGGCGGTGCAAGGCGGGGCGGTGGCGGCGGCAGGCGGGCCGGTGGCGGCCCAGGGGAGCGCGGTCGTGACCTGTGGGCGCAAGACCTCAGCGGCTTCGGCCCCGCAGGCCCAGGTGGCGCAGCTCCAACGCGGCCAGGGCGTCGACCGTGTCGTCGTCGCCGCGCCGCCACGCCTCGGCCACATCCGGCGCGATCCGGGTCAGCCGGCCCAACGGCTGGGTGGCCAGCGCCCGTAGGGCGAGCAGGTCCCGGCCGGCCGGCCCGGCGGCCAGCTTCGCGGCTGACCCGGCCCGGCGCATCCAGCGCACCCGCAGCGGCAGCCAACCGAAGAGCACCAGGCCGAGCGGGAAGATCAGCACCGCGATGGTGAGGGCGAGCGCGAGCTGGTCGACGAGGTGTTGCTGGTCACGGCCGGCGTCGGCGAGCCCCCGGGCGGCGTCGGCGGCCTGTCGAAAGGGCGCGGTCAGCTCGTCACCGACCAGCGGGACCCGACGGACCTTGCTGCCGGCGTCGGCAAGGTTGTCGGCGAGGCCACTGCCGGCGCCCTCCAGCTTCTGCCCCGGTACGGCGAGCTTCTGCACCAGGTCGTGCAGCCACAGCGCGCCCCGGATCGCCGCGTACACCCAGGCGACGACGAGCAGGTCGGTGAGCACCTGACGGACGGCGGTCGGAAACCGATCAGCATAGATTTTCACGCCGGACAGCGTGTCACGAACGGCGACGCCCCGGCACCCGTCAGCGGGCGCAGGCCGGGCAGGTGCCGAAGATCTCCAGGGTGTGGCTGACGTCGGCGTAGCCGTGCTGCGCGGCGACCCGGTCGGCCCAGCTCTCCACCGCCGGGCCGGCCACCTCGACGGTGCGCCCGCAGGCCCGACAGACGAGGTGGTGGTGGTGCCCATCGCTGCACCGGCGGTAGAGGTGTTCGCCACCCGGAGGACGCATCACGTCGATCTCGCCGGCGTCGGCGAGCCCCTGCAGGGTGCGGTAGACGGTGGTCAGGCCGACCCGCTCACCGCGCTGGCGCAGCATGGCATGCATGTCCTGGGCGCTGTGGAAGCCCTCCATCTCACCCAGCAGCGCGCTCACCGCCGAGCGCTGCCGCGTGTTGCGCACTGCCGCGTTGCTCTCGCTCATGATCCCTCCCCGGCATGGCTGACCGCGTCCGCCACGATGTGCGCGACATGCTCGTCGACGAGGCTGTAGGCGATCTCCCGGCCCCGGCGGGAGCCGCGCACCACTCCCGCGCCGCGCAGCACCCGCAGGTGCTGGGAGACCAACGGCTGCGCGGCACCGAGCTTCTCCACCAACTCGTGCACGCACCGCTCGCCGCCGGCCAATTCGCTGACGATGGCCAGCCGGATCGGCGCGGACAGGGCGCGGAGCAGCTCGCTGGCCCCGTCGAACCCGTCGTAACCCGTCACGCTGGTCATCTTGCAACGGTAACCAATACCACCGACGTCCCGCTGATCAGGCTCAACTCAGCACGACCTCGTGCGGTTCCGGTGCTGGTGCGGCGGTCGGTGTCGCCCGGCGGCGCAGCACCCGCCACACACCGCCGGCCACCGCCACCACCAGGAAGGACGCGATCGCCACCAACACCACCGAGGCACCCGGAGCGGTGTCCGCCGTAGCCGCCACCCAGACCCCCGAGCCGGCGGCGAAGAGCCCGAGCGCCATGGCGGCGGCCATCGTGCTGCGGAACCCCCGGGTGACCTGCTGGGCGGTGGCCACCGGCACCACCATCAGCGCGCTGATCAACAGCACGCCGACGGCCCGCATCGCGATGGTCACGGTGACCGCGGTGGCGACCGCGATCAGCAGGTTCAGCGTGCGGACCGGGAGGCCGGAGACCCGGGCGTACTCCTCGTCGTGGCTGACCGCGAAGAGCGCCGGCCGCAGCGCGATCATGGTGACCAGGATCGCCGCGCCGAGCACCGCGATGGTGACCAGGTCGGCAGGCGAGATGGTGGTCAGCGACCCGAACAGGTAGGCGTTGAGGTTCGCGCTGGTCGCGTCGGAGAGACCCACCAGGAGTACGCCACCGGCGATGCCCCCGTAGAAGAGCAGGGCCAGGGCCAGGTCACCGGAGGTACGCCCGCGGGCGCGGACGATCTCGATGGCGACCGCGCCGATGGTGGCGGCGATCACCGCGACCAGCACCGGTGAGCGGTTGAGCAGCAGGCCCGCCCCGACGCCGGTCAACGCCACGTGCCCGACACCGTCGCCGATCAACGCCAGCCGGCGCTGCACCAGGTAGATGCCGAGCGCCGGCGCCGCCAGGCCGATCACCAGAGCGCCGATCAGGGCGCGCTGCATGTAGGGGTACTGGAAGAGTTCCATGCGTCAGTTGCTCCACAACCCGGCGGGCTCGTCGTAACAGTGCGGATGCACGTGGTCGTGGTCGGGCTCCGCGTGGTGTCCGGCCGGGTCCGGCACCGCGCCGTCGTGCGCGACGCGACCCTCGTGAACGACGACGGCCCGACTGATCACCGGCCGCAGCGGACCCAACTCGTGCGCGACCAGCAGCACCGTCCCGCCGTCGGCGACGAAGTCGCGTAGCGCCCCGGCGAACGCCTCCTGGCTGGCCGCGTCCACCCCGGCGGTGGGCTCGTCGAGGACCAGCAGCTCCGGTCTGCCGGCCAGGGCGCGGGCGATCAGGGTGCGCTGCTGCTGGCCGCCGGAGAGCGTGGCGACCGGGTCACCGGCCCGGTCGGCGAGCCCGACCGCGAGCAGCGCGGCGTCGACGGCGGCGCGGTCGGCTCGACCTGGTGGGCGGAGCACCCCCCGGCGGGCCAGCCGGCCGGAGGCCACCACCTCGCGGACGGTGGCCGGTACGCCGCCACCGGCGCCCAGACGCTGCGGGACGTACCCGATGCGGGCCCACTGCCGGAAGCGGCGCAACGGCCGGTCGAAGAGGGTGACCGAGCCGGCGCTGAGCGGCACCAGCCCGAGCACGGCGCGGATCAGGGTGGACTTGCCGGAGCCGTTGGCGCCGAGCACCGCGACGACCTCGCCGGCGGCCACGGTGAACGAGACGTCCCGGAGTACGGGGCGGCCGTCGTAGCCGACCACCCCGTGCTCGACGGTGATGACAGGTGCGGTCACGAGCAGCTCAAGGCCGTCTTCAGGGTCTGCAGGTTGGTACGCATCACCGAAAGGTAGTCCCCGTTGCCGCCGGCGGCGAGCCCTTCGATCGGGTCCAGGACGGCGGTCTTCGCGCCGACCTGACCGGCGATGGTCTCGGCGACCTTCGGGCTGACCAGGGTCTCGAAGAAGATCGTGGTGGCCTGGTGCTCCTTCGCCTCCTCGATCACGTGCGCGAGCCGCTGCGGCGAGGGCTCGACGTCCGGGCTCAGCCCGGTGATACCGACCTGGTCGAGCTGGTACCTGTCGGCGAGGTAGCCGAACGCGGCATGACTCGTCACGATCTCCCGCCGCTGGCAGGTCGCCAGACCGGTCTTGAACTCGCCGTCCAGGGTCGTCAGGTCGGCGCGTAGCGCCGCGGCGCGGGCGGTGTAGTCGGCGGAGTGGTCCGGGTCGGCCTTGCCGAGCCGCTGGGCGAGCTGGTCGCCGATGCCGGCCAGCCGGGTCGGGTCGAGCCAGACGTGCGGGTCCTTGCCGCCGCTCTCCTCGGCGTGCCCCTCCTCGCCCTCGTGGTCGTGCCCGCCGGCGGAGGCGTCCAGCAGCGGCTGCACGCTCGTCACGTCGAAGGCCCGGTCAGCGCCGTTCTGCGCGACGGCGTCGTCCACCGCCGGCTGGAACCCCTTGAGGTAGACGATCAGCTCCGCGTCGCTGACCTCACCGACCTGGCTCGGGTTGAGCTCCAGGTCGTGCGGCTCGGCGCCGGGCTTGGCCAAGTTGGTCACCCGGACCGCGTCGCCGCCGATCTTCTCGGCCAGGAACTGCAGCGGGTAGAACGCGGCCACCACGTCGACTCGTTGCGGGTCGGCGCCAGCGGCGTCGCCGGTGGAGCAGCCAGCCCCGGCGCCCAGGGCGAGCAGGGCGGTCGCGGCGGCCAGGACACGGTACGTGGCGCGGTTGGTCATGCCCTCAACTGTCCGTGGCAACGATAATGATTGTCAAAAACGCATGAGTGCATGTCAGAGCAGCTTCGCGAGGCCCACCGTCACCAACAGGGTCAGCATCAGCAGGCGGATCAGCCGGGTCCGCGGCGCCTGAACCGCCCAGGTCGTCGCCAACAGGGCGATCAGGACCGCGGCGAGCGCCAGCGTCAGCAGCCCGCCGATCACCCCCGGCGTGAAGAACGCCACCAGCACCACCACCAGGGTGAGCAGGAACACCGACGTCGGGTTCGCCCCGGCCAAACGGGCCAGCAGAGGGCGCTGCGTACGCTGCATCCCACAGACTCTACGAGGAGGAACCCCGGTGCTGGTGACCAACCGGTTCGTGGTCGACGTCGATGCCGCCGACGACTTCACCGAACGGGCGCACGCCGCCCTCACCGCCCTGGCCGCCCGCCCCGGCTACCTGCGCGGTCAACTGGTCCGGGCGCTCGACGACCCCCGCTACTGGTCACTGGTCACCGAGTGGGAGTCGGTCGGCACCTACCGGCGGGCGCTGGGCGCCTTCGAAGTCAAGGTCAGCGCCGTTCCGCTGCTCGCCGAGTCGGTCGACGAGCCCTCCGCGTACGAGGCGCTGGCCATCGCGCCGCCCGGAGGAGCGGTGGTCGTCGCCCAGAGTGATCGGGCTGCGGGTCCTTACCGCTGAGCCGGCGGACACTACGCTGCTCCTATGACCGCACCCGCTCCGCCACCCGGACCCGGGGTGGCTCCGCCGTTCGCCGCGCCGCCCACCGAGGGCCGCCGCACCCGGCTCTGGCTCGGCCTCGGCGTCGGCGCGCTCGCCCTGGTGCTCTGCTGTGGCGGGGGCGGCACCGCCGTCGTCGGCCTGGCCGTCAGCGGCGTGCAGGCGATCCGGGAGCAGGCCCGCACCGTGACCGGCGACTACTACCAGGCGCTTGTCGAGCGGGACTACGGGCGGGCGTACGACCAGCTCTGCGACGACGCGCAGCGGCGAGAGTCCCGACCCGAGTTCGAGCGTCGCGCCGCCGCCGAACCACAGGTCGCGGCGTTCCGGGTGGGTGAGGTCGACACCACCAGCCTGACCGTGCCGGTCGACGTGACGCTCGCCGGCGGCGACCGGGAGCAGCAGCAGGTCAGCCTCGGCCAGGACGGGCAGACCGGGGGCGTGGAGGTCTGCGGGGTCAGCTGACCCGCCCCCGGTATTCTGCTGGGCTCAGGGCCGCGGTGGTCGTACCGTGGTCCCGAACTGACCGTTCCATCCACATCTCGCCCCCGCCGACCGCCAGCCGGCGTAGGAGGAAACATGCCAGCCGACCGTATCGACGCCGTCGTCAGCCTCGCCAAGCGCCGAGGCTTCGTCTTCCCCTCCAGCGAGATCTACGGAGGCACCCGATCGGCGTGGGACTACGGCCCGCTCGGCGTGGAGCTCAAGGAGAACGTCCGCCGGCAGTGGTGGAAGACCATGGTCCAGCAGCGCGACGACGTGGTCGGCCTCGACTCCGCCGTCATCCTGGCCCGCAAGGTGTGGGAGGCGTCCGGTCACATCGCCGAGTTCGTCGACCCGCTCACCGAGTGCCAGTTCTGCCACAAGCGCTTCCGGGCCGACCACCTCGAGGAGGCGTACGCCGAGAAGCACGGCAAGCCGCTGACCTCCCTCGCCGAGTTGAACTGCCCGAACTGCGGCAACAAGGGCACCTTCACCGAGCCGAAGATGTTCAACGGCCTGATGAAGACCTACCTCGGCCCGGTGGAGAGCGACGAGGGTCTGCACTACCTGCGCCCGGAAACCGCGCAGGGCATCTTCGTCAACTACAAGAACGTCGAGACGGTCGCCCGCAAGAAGCCGCCGTTCGGCATCGCGCAGACCGGCAAGTCGTTCCGCAACGAGATCACCCCGGGCAACTTCATCTTCCGGACCCGCGAGTTCGAGCAGATGGAGATGGAGTTCTTCGTCGAGCCGGGCACCGACGAGCAGTGGCACGAGTACTGGCTCCAGGAGCGCTGGAACTGGTACCTCGACCTCGGCCTGTCGGCGGACAACCTGCGCCTGTACGAGCACCCCAAGGAGAAGCTCTCGCACTACTCGAAGCGGACGGTGGACATCGAGTACCGCTTCCAGTTCGGCGGCAGCGAGTTCGCCGAGCTGGAGGGTGTCGCCAACCGCACCGACTTCGACCTCTCCACGCACAGCAAGCACTCGGGCGTCGACCTGTCGTACTTCGACCAGACCAAGAGTGAGCGCTGGATGCCGTACGTCATCGAGCCGGCCGCCGGTCTGACCCGCGCCGTGCTCGCCTTCCTGCTGGAGGCGTACGACGAGGACGAGGCGCCGAACACCAAGGGCGGCGTGGACAAGCGCACCGTGATGCGGTTCGACCCGCGGCT
The DNA here is from genome assembly GCF_029626145.1 of Micromonospora sp. WMMD961. Taxonomy (NCBI): domain Bacteria; kingdom Bacillati; phylum Actinomycetota; class Actinomycetes; order Micromonosporales; family Micromonosporaceae; genus Micromonospora; species Micromonospora sp. WMMD961. The sequence goes on along the minus strand of NZ_JARUBJ010000002.1, from coordinate 5,800,501 downwards.
CGCCCCGGTCAAGGTGGCGGTGCTGCCGCTGTCGCGTAACGAGGCGCTGTCACCGAAGGCCAAGGACCTCGCGGCACTGCTGCGCAAGCGCTGGGTGGTGGAGTTCGACGACTCGCAGGCGATCGGCCGCCGCTACCGTCGACAGGACGAGATCGGCACCCCGTTCTGCGTGACCGTCGACTTCGACACGCTGGACGACGACGCCGTGACGGTGCGCAACCGGGACACCATGGCCCAGGAGAGGGTCTCCCTGGACCAGGTCGAGCGCTACCTGATCGAGCGCCTCCCCGGCTGCTGAGCGGTAAGGAAGGGCCCCTTCTTAACGTCTGCGGTATAGGAGGGGCCCCTTCATAACGTCTGCGGTCTCCGCGACCGGCCTGCCGGCGTACCCGATCAGGGTGCCGCCGGCTCGGGTACGGCCGGCCGGACGCGGACCCGGAGCGTGAGACCGACGCCCCGCCGGGACTCGTGGGCGTCCTCGACGGTCCGTCGGATGCGCTCCGGGTGCTGCCTCAGCTGGGCTGGCGTGACGTGCAGGACCAGGACACCATGCCGGCTCAGCTCGTTGTGCCGCTCCAGCGTCCGAGCCCAGTCGCCCGGACTGAAGTGGTACTCCTGTGAGTCGACCTCCAACGCCACCGCCGAGTCGGTCAGGTAGCCGTCCGGCGTCGGCAACGCCGCCCCATCGCTGGTACCAAGGCGCGGGTTCCACCGGACCTCCGGCAGGATCGCGCTGCCCGCCAGGCATTCGCGCAGCTCCGCCTCGGGTGCCGACCGAGTGCCGGCCAGGACCTCCGCGTACGCCATCCTGATGAGCGCTGTGCGACTGCGCCGCGCCCGGCGGATCTCCTCGTCCAGGGTGCCGAGGTCGGTGAAGCCGCGTTGAATGGACTCGGCGACGATGGCTCGCACCGGGCGGAGCTCCCGGAGGTCGCGGGCCGCGTCCACCACCGCCCGTGCAGGCGAGCAGACCGGGTAGAGCGCGCTTGACCGGGGCCGGGCGTCCAGCGCCAGAGCCCGTCGGACGAGGGCGTATCCCACCGAGCGGCGCCGCACCTCGTGCGGCACCACCAGGTGTACGTCGGCAGTGCGGGGCAACTGCCGGAACCCGTACCAGGTGAGCGCGGCCAAGCCGGTGAGCTGCGCCTGCGGCCCGGCGTAGAGCGCGGCGGAGATCCGTCGCTGTTCGTCGGTCAGGACCCCGGTGACCAGGGCGTACGTCGCAGGTAGGACGCGTTGCCACCGGCCTCGTCGAGCCTGGCGGTAGAGGTACATGTCGTTGTAGCCGGCGGCGAGTAGCTGAGCCCGGGTCGCGATCTGCTGTTGCCGCTCGGTCGTCGTGGCCAGCTCGGGTGGAAGGTCGCGCATCGCCGCAGCATGCCGCCGGGGCCCGGTTCTGTCCGGCCTGGTTGGCGGCCGCGGTGGATAACGCGCCGGTTGTGGACAACTCCGTCTGGCGTCGCCGGGTGTGATATGCGTCTTGTTAGCAGGGGGCCCTTCCTATGCAGCAGACGTTAAGCAGGGGCCGTTCCTTACACTTGGGCGGTGACTGCGTTGACCATGCCCGTGCTGCGGCCGTTGACTCTCGGGCCGTACCAGGTGTGGCCGCCGGTGGTGCTCGCCCCGATGGCCGGGATCACCAACGTCGGTTTCCGTCGGCTCTGCCGCGAGCAGGGTGGCGGCATCTACGTCTGCGAGATGATCACCACCCGTGCGCTCGTCGAGCGCAACCCGAAGACGCTGCGCATGATCGCGTTCGGTGACGACGAGAAGCCACGCAGCCTCCAGCTCTACGGCACCGACCCGGAGATCACCGCCGCCGCCGTGCGGATCGTCGTGGAGCGGAACCTGGCCGATCACATCGACCTCAACTTCGGCTGCCCGGTCCCGAAGGTGACCCGGCGCGGCGGGGGTGCGGCGTTGCCGTGGCGGCGTCGGCTCTTCGCCCGACTGGTGCGGGCCGCTGTGGATGCCGCGGCACCGTCCGGGGTGCCGGTCACGGTCAAGATGCGCAAGGGCATCGACGACGACCACCTGACGTACGTCGAAGCGGGGCTCGCCGCCCAGGAGGCCGGCGTGGCCGCGGTGGCCCTGCATGGGCGGACGGCCTCGCAACGCTACTCGGGCACCGCCGACTGGGACGCGATCGCCACTTTGAAGCAGGCCCTCGACGTGCCGGTGCTCGGCAACGGTGACATCTGGGAGGCCGACGACGCGCTGCGGATGATCGCGCACACCGGCGTGGACGGGGTGGTCGTCGGTCGCGGCTGCCTGGGCCGGCCGTGGCTCTTCGCCGACCTGGAGGCCGCCTTCAACGGCCGCCCGGAGCGGCGACTGCCCACTCTCGGCGAGGTGGCGGTCACCATGCGCCGGCACGCCGAGCTGCTGGTGGACCAGTTCGTCGCCGGCGCCCGCAACCCGGCCCGGGGCGAACGCGACGGCTGCACCGACTTCCGCAAGCACGTCGCCTGGTACCTCAAGGGTTTCCCGGTCGGCGGTGAACTGCGCCGCTCGCTGGCGATGATCGAGAGCCTGGCCCAGCTGGACGACCTGCTCGGCAAGCTCGACCCGGCCGAGCCGTTCCCGGTGACCGCGCTGGGCCAGCCGCGCGGGCGCACCAACTCGCCGGGCAAGGTCGCGCTGCCGGACGGCTGGCTGGCCAGCCGGGACGACGACACCGTCCCCGAGGGCGCCGAGATGGACGACTCCGGCGGCTGAGCCCCCTGGCGGGGCCGGGCGGAGGCGCCCGGCGAACGTCGCTCCGAACGCGGGGTCGGCGCGGTGGCTGGGCAGGTGGGTTCGGCACGCTATCGAGCTGATGTCGTGAACGAATCACCAGTTCGGCTCGGTCGTCGATGCCCTGATTCGTCTATGACATCAGCTCCAAAGGACCAGCAACACAGTCGGTCGGCCTTGCCTGCTCGGTTGCTGGGCGGGCTGGCCTGGCCAGCTTGGATGACCCTTCGGCCTTGCTCGGTCCGGCGAGGGGCCGTGGCCAAGTGACCTGGGTATGCCGAAAGGGCCGGACCCCGTGCTGGGGTCCGGCCCTTTCGGTGTGTTGCTGGTGTGTGGGTCAGCTGGTGGCGTAGCCGCGGGTGGCGATCCAGTCCGCGAGGTGCTCGACGCTGATCCAGTAGGAGGCGGTGTTCGGGTCGGCGGAGTCGGCGATCTTCACCGTGTCGCCGTTGTCGCGGTAGCCGACGACGCTGATGTAGTGCCCGCCCTCGTAGGAGTGGGTGCTGCCGTCGGTGTCGGTGCTGGTGCCGGCGATGTTGGCGACCACGGCCCGGCCGTCGTCGACGGTGCGGACGATGTCGGCGCGCAGGCTGTCGGTCTGCTTGGCGTCGGCGTCGGGGCTGCTGATCTCCACCGAGTGGTAGGCGTCCTTACCGGTTTCCTTGTTCAGGACGGGGGTGATGTCGTTGATGCTGTTGGTGCCGGCCTCGGTGGTGCCCATCTCCTTGGCCATGTCGTCGACGTTGATGTTCTTGCCCTGGACGGACAGGGCGTTGCGGGTGGCGGCGGGGCCGCAGTAGTAGAAGTTCGGCTGCGCTTCGTAGCGCACGCCGAGCTCACGCTCACCGTGACCCTTGCGGTCGGTCTGGGTCTGGGTGGTGGGCTTGGCGTCGGAGGCGGCGTAGGCGGTGGTGACGGGGCCGGCGATGGCGCCTCCGGTGAAGGCGAGGCCGGCGGCGGTCAGGGCGGTCTTACGGATCAGATCGGTACGCATGATGGCGTGCTCCTCTGCATCGGGGGTGTCCGCACGGCACTCAACGGGGGGTGCGTGGCCGTGCGGGGAAAGTTCGAGGGGACGGCCCGGCGATCCAGGGGACCTGCTCGGGTGTCCGGGGGATGTAACCGTCGCGGCCGGCGAGGCATTCCACCGGTGGGGGCCCGGCGCGAAAGCCGGGGGCCGTCGTGGTTACCGCCTGTACAACGACGCGGCCCGGGCCATCATTCCGCCTCCGGCGGGCCTACCTTCGGCGACAGGAAGCCGTGCGCGGCACATCTACGCTGATTGGCGCATCCCGGGACCTCGACGGACTCGGCCGAAACCGGACGTCGGGGGCCGAACCACGTGGTTACTGACCCATTGCGGTGGCGGGGGATACGTGAAGACGGTATGGCAGCCCCGAGCGGGCAGAGAGCTCACCTGGACCTTGGCCGGTGCGGCAGGTGTTTGCTGGCGCGATGGGCGCGATGTCGTCGACACGTCGGATGTGGCAGTCGAGCTGACAACCCGCATGATGTCATTCAAACGGCTGCTCGGCCGGAAGGCCAAGCACCTCGGGGGCGTGGCTTCGGACATTCCGTCCGAGGCGGCGGTGGTCGAGTCGTCCGGAGATTCGCGGTCACCCGTCGACCAGGAGGTCGAGGCTGTCCTGCGTGAGGCGATGTGGAACGCCCGCCGCGACCTGCGGTACGACAACCTCGTTTCGCCGCCGTTGTGGAGCTCTGCGGTCCACGCCGCGGTACGCAACGCCCTGGGTATCGCTCGAACCCACGGGGTCCGGTACGCCCACGGGATGCATCTGCTTGGTGCGCTCATCGAGGATCCGGCCTGCCGGGCGAGTGTGGCGTTGGCGAACCTCGGTATCTGCGGAGAAGACATCGCGCGCGCCGTCCCGATGGAGGTGTCGGTGGCGGCGGAGGGGACGCCGGTGACCTTCACTGCGGGCTTCCTTGCCGGCATGGGTGTGCTGAACGGGCCGGGCGGAGCGTTGTCACGGCGACTGCGGTCGCGGGTGAGCCGGCTGATACTGCGGTCCGACATCGGCCTCATCCTGCCGTCCCTGGATCAGGAGGCCATCCGTCAGACCGTGCGAATGGGTGCCGCTCAGGTGGACAGCGTCGGCGTACTGGCAGCCGTTCTTTCGCTCGACGAACAGCTCGCCTACTCCGGTCGCGCTATCGCGCCGCCATGGGCTGCGGCCAACGCTGCCGGCGAGTTCCTCGCAGAAAGAGGGCTCGACGTGTCGGCGATCGTGACCAGGGTTGCCGTGCTGCCGCAACCTGCCTCGACGGGGGATCGGACGTACCGCTGGCGAAGCCTACGGGCCGATCCGCCGTTCGGTGCGGAGGCGGCAGCCGTGACGGACGAAGCGCTTCGCCTGTCCGGCAACGGTGAGGTCGGCACGAGCCACCTCGTGCTGGCGATGCTCACCCTCGATGATTGCGCGGCGCAGCGGCTGCTCCGCCGATTGATCGTCCTTCACGAACTGCGGCGGGATCTCACTGATCGCCTGGTCGAGGACAGCGCTCAGGGTGGCGGCAGTCGACCTTGACACCGCACCCTCGGCGCTCTCGCTACCCCGCGTCGCTTCCGAGCGGCAACTGGGCGTCGCCGGCCGGGTGGCGGGTCGCAGGGACTGGAATGGTGGGCCTCGCCGGCCAGGGAATATCGATCGAGCGATGGAAGGTGACGCCAGCGATATCCCAGCGCGGGCCGTGGCCGGCGAGCCGGTCGCGGAAGCCGGCCCAGTCGTGGGTCGCCCTGGGCGACCAGCCCAGCTCCGCGATGGCGGGGAGCCGGGGCAGGAGCAGGAACTCGATGTCCGCGAGCGAGGTGACCGACTCGGTCCAGAGCGGGGCCTCGACACCGAGCACAGCCTCGGCGGGCACGCCGACGACGTGCGTGCCAGGGTCCCAGTCGTACGCCTTTCGTACGTCGATGAGCCCAGCCCAGTCGTGCCCGATCGGGGTGTCCGGGGCGTACTTCATGTCCAGGTAGGCGTGGTTGCCGGGGGAGACGATCAGTCGGGCGCCCCGGCGTACGGCCTCGACCGTGGTGGGGTCGTCGCCGTTCGTGCCCCACCACTGCAGCACCCGCCCGTCGGCGTGGGCGGCCGGAGCGAGCTGGTGCCAGCCGACGACGGTCTTGCCGAGGCCGGCGACGATGCGTTGGACCCGCTCCACGAAACCGGTGTAGACCTCGCCCTTCACCTTGAAGGCCTCGTCGCCGCCGATGTGCAGCCACGGACCGGGTGTGACCGCGGCCAGTTCACCCAGCACGTCGGCGACGAAGTCGTACGTCCGGTCGTCGGCCGGATCGACGTAGCTGAAGCCGACCTCGGTGCCGGTGTACGGCGGCGGCGCGATCTTGTCCGGTGCCAGCTCGGGGTACGCGACCAGCGCCGAGTTGGTGTGCCCGGGGAGGTCGATCTCCGGGACCACGGTGATGTGCCGGGCGGCCGCGTACGAGACGATCCGGGCGTAGTCGGCCTTCGTGTAGAACCCGCCGGGGCCGTCGCCGACCTCGGTCGCCCCGCCGACGGTGGTCAGCTTCGGCCAGGAGTCGACGGCGATCCGCCAGCCCTGGTCGTCGGTGAGGTGCAGGTGCAGGTGGTTGAGCTTGTACCGGGACAGGTGGTCGACCACCCGCAGGGCGTCCTCGACGGCGAAGAAGTGCCGGGCGACGTCGAGCATCGCGCCCCGGTACGGGAACCGGGGCATGTCGGTGATGGTCCCGCCGGGAAGCGTCCACCGTTCGGTGACCGGGGTCGGGCTCTCGATCGCCGCCGGCAACAGTTGGCGCAGCGTCTGCACGCCGTGGAAGAGCCCGGTGGCGGTGACGGCGGTGACGCGTACCCCATTGGTGGTGACGTCGAGCCGGTAGCCCTCCGCGCCGAGGTCGGCGGCGGTCTCGTCCAGCACCAGCGCGATGCCGTCGACCGGTGCCGGCGCGGCGGTGTCGGTGACCGGCAGCGGGTAACCGGTGGCCGGGCGCAGCAGCTCGGCGAGTTGTTCGGCGACCGCCAGCGCGGCGGGGTCGGGGCTGGCCTCGATGACCGCTTCGGCCGGCAGTGTCCAGTCTCCGGTGGGGTCCGGCTGGACCTGCTGGGGAGCCGGCACCACGTCGGCCAACCGGTGCGGGGCTGACGGGGCGAGCGCCTGGCCCGCGGCTCGCTCGGCCGCGCGGGCCAGCGCGCCCGCGTCTGGTGCCACCGCCGGCAACGGCACCGGGCTGGTGGCGGGGGTGGCGGCAGGGCCGGGGGAGGGGACGGTCGACACGGCGGCGACTCCGGGGGTGTATTCGCGTCGGTTATGGCAAAAGCGAGGTTCACCGGTTGGCGTGCCATCCAGCGTACGGCGCTCGGTGGGGTTGCGTGTTGGTGCGCATGGAAGCGTTCCCAGAAAACGGTACGAACACGGATAGTCGTGACGGCTGTGCCAATTGTCACCGAACGGTCCCAGGTCGCTCGATGGTCGCTTAACCTTCGCCCACCGATCGACGTCGACCCCGGGATTGCCGGCGGTCCGTCCCGGGGAAGAAGAAAACTGAACCTTCGTTAAGTGTCCGTCCGGCGCGTGTTGTGGAGGCTCTGGTGGCAGCGCAAGAGACCGTCGATCACAAGTACGTCTACGACTTCTCCGAGGGCAACAAGGATCTCAAGGACCTGCTCGGCGGCAAGGGCGCCAACCTCGCCGAGATGACCAACCTCGGCCTGCCCGTCCCGCCGGGCTTCACCATCACCACCGAGGCGTGCCAGGCGTACCTGGCGACGGGACGGGAGCCGGACGGGCTCGCCGGGCAGATCGAGGCGCATCTGGAATCGTTGGAGCGCGCGATGGGCAAGCGCCTCGGCGACCCGCAGGACCCGCTGCTGGTGTCCGTCCGCTCCGGCGCCAAGTTCTCCATGCCCGGCATGATGGAGACAGTCCTCAACGTCGGTCTCAACGACCAGAGCGTGGAAGGTCTCGCACGACAGGCCGGCGGCTCGGCCGGCCCGGCCGCCTCCGGCGGCGCAGACAGATTCGCCTGGGACTCCTACCGCCGCCTCATCCAGATGTTCGGCAAGACCGTCTGCGAGGTGCCGGGCGAGGAGTTCGAGCACGCGCTGGACGAGGCCAAGAACGCCAAGGGCACCCACAACGACCTGGACCTGGACGCCGACGACCTGCGTGGGCTGGTCGACGCGTACAAGAAGATCTTCTTGAAGCACACCGGTCGGGAGTTCCCGCAGCAGCCGCGCGAACAGCTCGACCTCGCCATCCGGGCGGTCTTCGAGTCGTGGAACGCCGAGCGCGCCGTGCTCTACCGTCGCCAGGAGCGGATCCCGGCCGACCTCGGCACCGCGGTCAACGTGGTGACGATGGTCTTCGGCAACCTCGGCCCGGACTCCGGCACCGGTGTCGCGTTCACCCGTGACCCGGCCAGTGGCGCGCAGGGCATCTACGGCGACTACCTGGCCAACGCGCAGGGCGAGGACGTCGTCGCCGGCATCCGCAACACCGTGCCGCTGAACGAGCTGGAGCGGCTGGACAAGAAGTCCTACGACGAGCTGCTCGGGTACATGGCTCGGCTGGAGGAGCACTACAAGGATCTCTGCGACATCGAGTTCACCATCGAACGCGGCAAGCTGTGGATGCTGCAGACCCGGGTCGGCAAGCGGACCGCCGCCGCCGCGTTCGTGATCGCCGGCCAGCTCGTCGACGAGGGCCTGATCGACCTGGACGAGGCGTTGCACCGGGTCAACGGCGCGCAGCTCGCGCAGCTGATGTTCCCCCGATTCCAGCTCGACCACGAGTTCGAGGCGGTCGCCAAGGGCATCGGCGCGTCGCCGGGTGCGGCGTCCGGCAAGGTCGTCTTCACCTCGGCGCGGGCCGTCGAGTTGGCCGCCGAGGGTGAGTCGGTGATCCTGGTCCGCCGGGAGACCAACCCGGACGACCTGAACGGCATGATCGCGGCCAAGGGCATCCTCACCTCGCGGGGCGGCAAGACCAGCCACGCCGCGGTGGTGGCCCGGGGCATGGGCAAGACCTGCGTCTCCGGTGCCGACGAGATCGACGTGAACGTGCCGGCGAAGCGGTTCGTCGTGGCCGGGCAGACCGTCAACGAGGGCGACGTGGTGTCCATCGACGGCACCACGGGCAAGGTCTACCTGGGCGAGGTGCCGGTCATGCCGTCGGAGGTGGTGCAGTACTTCGAGGGCAGCCTCGACGCCGAGCACGTCGACAACGCCCTGGTCCGGGCCGTACACCGGATCATGACGCACGCCGACGGGAAGCGGCGGCTGGCGGTCCGGACGAACGCCGACACCGGCGCGGACGCCGCCCGGGCCCGGCGCTTCGGCGCCGAGGGCATCGGGTTGTGCCGCACCGAGCACATGTTCCTCGGCGACCGTCGGGAGCTGGTCGAGCGCCTGATCCTGGCCCGCGACGCGGACGAGCGGGAGGCGGCGTTGGAGGCACTGCTGCCGTTGCAGCGGGCCGACTTCGTGGAGATCTTCCGCGAGATGGACGGGCTGCCGGTCACCGTCCGGCTGATCGACCCGCCGCTGCACGAGTTCCTGCCACCGCTCGAGCAACTCGCGGTGAACGTGGCGGTCGCCCAGGAGCGTGGCGAGGACGTGGCCAAGGAGGAGGCGCTGCTCGCCGCCGTGCGGCGGATGCACGAGGAGAACCCGATGCTCGGGCTGCGCGGCGTCCGCCTCGGCCTGGTCATCCCCGGCCTGTTCGCGATGCAGGTGCGGGCCATCGCCGAGGCGGCCGTCGCCTGTGCCCGTGGCGGCGGCGTGGCGAAGCCGGAGATCATGGTGCCGCTGGTCGGGGCCGTGCAGGAGTTGGAGACGGTACGCGCCGAGGCCGAGAAGATCATCGCCGAGGTGGTCGGGGACAGCGGCGTCGAGGTGCTGATCGGCACCATGATCGAGGTGCCCCGGGCGGCGCTGACCGCCGGCCAGATCGCCGAGGCTGCCGAGTTCTTCTCGTTCGGCACCAACGACCTGACCCAGATGGGTTGGGGCTTCTCCCGCGACGACGTCGAGGGAGCGTTCTTCTGGCGGTACCTGGAGCTGGGCATCTTCGGCATCTCGCCGTTCGAGTCGATCGACCGCGACGGCGTCGGCCGGCTGGTGCGCATCGCCGCCGAGGAGGGCCGCGCGGCCCGGCCCGGGCTGAAGCTCGGCATCTGCGGTGAGCACGGCGGCGACCCGGACTCGGTGCACTTCTTCCACGAGGTCGGCCTGGACTACGTGTCCTGCTCGCCGTTCCGGGTGCCGGTGGCCCGGCTGGAGGCCGGCCGGGCGGTCGTCGAGAGCGGCGGCTCGGACAGCCGCTGACGCACGTCGGCGGCGCGCCGGTCACCCGGCCGCCGCCGACGCTCAGATCGGCGGGCGACGCCAGGTGGGCCGGGACGAGCGGCGTAACTGCGCCGGCAGGGTCGCCATCGGCGTACGCACGGCCAGCGGGCCGTGTGCCTCCGGAACGGCGGTGGCGCCGACACCCCCGCCGCGACGGTCCATCACCGTGCCGGCCCGGCGGGCCACGGCGCGGGCCTCCTCGTGCAGCGCCTCCAGATCCTCGCCCGGCGACACGGTGACCAGGGTCAGCAGGGCGGAACGCCCGGCCGGGTAGGTCACCACGCAACCCGCGGTCGTGCGCACGACCGACTCCCGGAACTCACCACATCGGACCGTGTCGGCCACGCGGTGACCGAGCCCGAAGCTGGCCGCGGCGAGAGCGGCGAGATGGGTGGCGTCGGTGCTGGGCAGGTCGCTGGAGATGAGCAGCCCGTCGGTGCCGGCCAGGACCGTGCCCGCGATCTCGGGTCGACGGCGGCGCAGCCCGCGTAGTTCCGTTCCCACCACCGTGTCCGCGTCCACGAGATTCTCCCCTTACCGGTCGGGATTGGCATGTCGATCGGCTGGTCACGTTCCGCGCCGGGAACGCTACCGGCAGCCACCTCGGCCCGCGAGCCCATAACCGACGGCGATCGGATGGCAACTCCAGACCGATCGGCGGTTGTGGGTCCATCGTCGATGCGTCGGGGGCCGGCTGAGGAGCTGCGGCGGGCGTAATCTTGGCTCGCTCGTACACGGCCGATTGGGCGCCGCGTCGAACGGGAAGAGGTGACTGCATGACCAGTGTCTGGGAGAGCCTGACTGTCGACTCCCGCGATCCGGCCCGACTGGCCCGTTGGTGGGCCGAGGCGCTCGGCTATCAGGTGGTCACCGAGAAGCCCGACGAGGTGGAGATCCGCCCGTCCGCCGACCGCCTGCCCGGCCTGGTCTTCGTGCCGGCCACCGAGGGCAAGCAGGGCAAGAACCGGTTGCACCTCGACCTACGCCCGGCCAACCAGGAGGCCGAGGTCGAGCGCCTGGTCGACATGGGCGCCCGGCACGTCGACATCGGTCAGCGCGACGTCGAGTGGACGGTGCTGTCCGACCCGGAGGGCAACGAGTTCTGCGTGCTGCGTGCGCGCGAGGAGTGAGCCGGACGCCCGGCTGGTCGAGGAGTCGCCCAAGGACACCGGGCACCGCCGGTCGCCGTACGAGCGCGACCGCGCCCGGGTGCTGCACTCCGCGGCGTTTCGACGGCTGGCCACCAAGACCCAGGTGCACACCGCCGGCACCGACGACTTCCTGCGTACGCGGCTGACCCACTCGTTGGAGGTGGCCCAGATCGCCCGGGAGATGGGTGCCCGGTTGGGGTGCGACCCGGACGTGGTGGACGTGGCCGGGCTCGCCCACGACCTGGGGCACCCGCCGTTCGGGCACAACGGCGAGGCGGCGCTGGATCTGCTCGCCACACCGTGCGGCGGCTTCGAGGGCAACGCGCAGACCCTGCGGGTGTTGACCCGTCTGGAGGCGAAGGTGCTCGCCCCGGACGGCTCGTCCGCCGGGCTGAATCTGACCCGGGCGTCGCTCGACGCGATCGGCAAGTACCCCTGGCCGCGTCGCCCCGGCGAGCGCAAGTTCGGGGTGTACGCCGACGACGCGGCGGTCTTCGCCTGGATCCGGGATGGTGCGCCCGGCGACCGGCGCTGCCTGGAGGCGCAGGTGATGGACTGGGCCGACGACGTCGCGTACTCGGTGCACGACGTGGAGGACGGCATCCACGGCGGGTACGTGACGCTGCGCCCGTTGCTCGCCGACGCCGACGAGCGGGCCGCGCTCTGCGCCGACGTGGCGGAGACCTACTCCGGGGAGTCCGCGGCCGACCTGGCCGAGGTGCTGGTCGAGTTGCTGGCCGACCCGCTGCTCGCCCCGCTGGCCGGGTACGACGGCAGCCATCGCGCGCAGGTCGCGCTGAAGGCGACCACCAGCGGGGTGACCGGTCGGTTCGTGTCCGCCGCGGTGGCGGCCACGGAGGAGCGTTTCGGGCCGGGGCCGCACCGCCGCTTCGCCGCCGACCTGGTGGTGCCCCGGCTGGTCCGGGCGCAGTGCGCCCTGCTCAAGGGGATCGCGCTGCGGTACGTGATGCGTCGGTCCGGCTTCCGGGGTCGCTACGAGCGGCAGCGGACGATGCTGGCCGAGTTGGTCGCCGCGCTGGTCCGACGTGCCCCGGAGGGGCTCGACCCGGTCTTCGCCCCGCTGTGGCGGGCCGCCGAGGATGACACGGCCCGGCTGCGGGTGGTGATCGACCAGGTCGCCTCGCTCACCGACCCGGCGGCGGTGGCCTGGCACACCCGCCTGGTCGGGGGAGGCACGCCGCCGATTGACGACGAGCCAGCTTAGGCTAACCTAACTGACATGACGGAACGCCCCAGGAACGTCACCTCGGCCCGGGTGCTGCGCACCGAGCGGCCCACCCCGCACCTGATCCGGCTCGTCCTCGGTGGGGACGAGCTGACCGGTCTGCCGGTGGGCGAGTTCACCGACCACTACATCAAGGTGGTGTTGCCGCAGCCCGGTGTCGCGTACCCGCAGCCGCTGGACCTCGCCGCGATCCGCCGGGACCTGCCCCGGGAGCAGTGGCCCCGGCTGCGCGCCTACACGGTGCGGCGCTGGGATCCGCTCGCGGCGGAGCTGACGGTCGACGTGGTGCACCACGGCGACGAGGGGTTGGCCGGTCCCTGGGCTGCCGCGCTGCGCCCGGGTGACCCCGTGCACTTCGTCGGCCCCGGTGGGGCGTACGCCCCGGACCCGGACGCGGACTGGCATCTGCTGGTCGGCGACGAGAGCGCCCTGCCGGCGATCGCCGCCGCGCTGGAGCGGCTGCCACTGGGTGCCCCGGCCCACGTCTTCGTGGAGATCGGCGACCCGGCCGAGGAGCAGAAGCTACTCAGCCCCGGAGCGGTCGAGCTGACCTGGTTGCATCGCGGCGAACGCCCGGTGGGTGAGGCGCTGGTCGCGGCGGTGCGGGCGTTGGAGTTCCCGGCCGGCCAGGTGCACGCGTTCGTGCACGGTGAGGCGGCCTTCGTCCGCGAGTTGCGCCGGTTGCTGCGCGGGGAGCGGGGTGTGCCGCTGGACCGGCTCTCCATCTCCGGCTACTGGCGGCGCGGCATGGACGACGAGGGTTGGCGCTCCACCAAGGCCGACTGGAACCAGCAGGTGGCGGCCGAGGAGGCGAGCACCGCCGAGCCGGCCCGGGTGGCCTGAGCGTCGCTATCCCTCGGGTGTGTGGTCTTCCTCGCCGGCCCTGGCCAGTCGCCGGCTGACCAGGACGGCGTACCCGACGACAGCCAGGGAGAGCAGCGACAGCATCAGCCTCGGCTGGTGGACCGTCGTGGTGATCAGAGAGATCGAGACCACCGCGTAGACGGCGATCGCCAACCGGGCGGCGCTCGGCCGGGCCCACAGCCAGTACAGGGCGAGCCCGCAGAGCGTCCAGATCACCATCGACGCGCCAAGCAGCAGCCGCAGCTCCAGCGGCAGTCGGTTGGCGTTGTCGTCGACCAGCCGGACCACCTGCCCGAGCGCCCAGCCGAGCAGCAGCAGCGCGCCGCCGAGCGGGATGTGCAGGTAGCTGTATGCCTGCCCGCCACGGAGCCGGGGCTGGGTCAGCCGGGTGGTGACGAATGTGGTGTAGATCCACCAGACGGCCGCCGGGATCAGGAAGGCCAGCGCGGCGGTGAGGATCATGTGCGGCGGCGGGTGGTCCGGCACCGCGAACAGCAGGCTGGCCAGTGCGCTACCCAGCACGATGATGGTGAACTGCCCGATCCGTTCCGGCAGGTGCCGGTTGTCCACCGGCCAGCGGTTGAGCCAGCGCACCCCGACCCAGGGGGTGGCCAGTTCGATCACCATCGCGATGATCCACAGGGCGGGCCGCAGCTCGATGGGCGCGGTCAGCGACACCAACCAGATCAACCAGCCCGACCCGAAGCCGAGCAGATAGACCGTCGTCACCATCTGGGCCATCGGGCTGGTGGGTCGGGCGCGCAGGTACAGCAGGAGCAGCACGCCCCGCACGATCAGGTACCCGACCGGCAGCAGGACGCTCTCCGGCACCTCGTCGACACCGAGGGTCATCGCGCCCGCGCCGACCAACGCGACGAGCACCAGCACCCGGTGCACCGCGTCGTCCGGGTCGAACCGGGTGTCGTAGTAGACCTGCCCCATCCAGGCCCACTGGATCACCACGAAGAGCCCGAGTACGGCCAGCACGGCGCCCGGTGACGGGGTGGGGTCGTCGCCCAGTCGGCGCACCACCGCCGCCAGCGCGTACACGAAGATGAGGTCGAGGAAGAGTTCCAGCCAGGTGGCGTGGCGGTGTCCCGCCTCGTCCGCGCCCGGGAGCCGGTCGGGTAGCCCGACCCGGCCGGCCAGCCATCTGGGCAGGCGGGGGGCTTGGGTCCGTACCCGGCGCATCTGGTCATGGTCCCCGGGCGGACCCGGCCTGCGGGCCGGAACCGCCCAGCCGGCAGCGGCCGCCGCCACACCGGCGTCCCCCGGCCGCCGTGTCGTCGGTCCGGCAGGGCAGGATGTACGGCGAGGGGGTGGCGCATGGCTGGGCGGATCCGGGACGAGGACATCGCACTGGTCCGGGAACGCACCTCGATCGGGGATGTGATCTCCGAGACCGTCACCCTGAAGTCCGCCGGCGGCGGCAACCTCAAGGGCCTGTGCCCGTTCCATGACGAGAAGAGCCCGTCGTTCAACGTGTCCCCGGCCCGCAACGTCTGGTACTGCTTCGGCTGCGGGGCCGGCGGGGACGCGATCAAGTTCCTGATGGACGCCGACCACCTCAGCTTCGTGGAGTCCGTCGAGCGCCTGGCCGGCCGCGCCGGCATCCAACTGCGCTACATCGAGGACGACAGGGGCACCGCGCGCCCCCGCCCACAGCAGGGTCAGCGCCAGCGTCTGGTCGCCGCGCACGCCGCGGCCGTGGAGTTCTACCGGGCGCAGCTCAGCACCGCGGGCGCCCGGCCGGCCCGGGAGTTCCTCGCCCAACGGGGCTTCGACCGGGCCGCCGCCGAGCGTTACGGCTGCGGCTTCGCGCCGGAGGGCTGGGACCTGCTCACCAAGCACCTGCGCCAGCAGGGTTTCACCCACCAGGAGTTGGTCACGGCCGGGCTGTCCCGGGAGGCTCGCTCCGGCAGCCTCATCGACCGGTTCCGCCGCCGGTTGCTCTGGCCGATCCGCGACCTCGCCGGTGACGTGATCGGCTTCGGCGCGCGCAAACTCTTCGACGACGACGACGGCCCGAAGTACCTGAACACCCCCGAGACGCCGATCTACAAGAAGTCGCAGGTGCTCTACGGCATCGACCAGGCCAAGCGGGAGATCGCCAAGCAGGGTCGGGCGGTGATCGTCGAGGGCTACACCGACGTGATGGCCTGCCACCTGGCCGGGGTGAGCACGGCGGTGGCGACCTGCGGCACCGCTTTCGCCGCGGACCACATCGCTGTTCTGCGCCGCCTCCTGTTCGACAGCGACGAGGTGGCCGGCGAGATCATCTTTACCTTCGACGGTGACGCCGCCGGCCAGAAGGCCGCGCTGCGCGCCTTCGAGGACGACCAGCGCTTCGTCGGCCGCACCTTCATCGCCGTCAGCCCGGACAACATGGACCCGTGCGACCTGCGGCTGGCCAAGGGTGACCTGGCGGTTCGGGACCTGGTCGCCCGCCGCGAGCCGCTCGTCGACTTCGCGCTGCGGCACATGATCGGCCGCTTCGACCTGGACACCGTCGACGGCCGGGTCGAGGCCATGCGGCATGCCGCGCCGCTGGTCGCGCGCCTCAAGGACCGGGAGAAACGCCCGGAGTACGTCCGCAAGCTCGCGATGGACCTCGGCATGGAGATCGAGCCGGTGCAACGGGCGGTGCTCGCCGCCGCGAACACCCCGCCGCCCGGCACCCGCGACGCCGCACCGGCCGCCCGCCCCGCACCGGGCCGCCCCGAGCCGGCGGTGGACAGCCCGCAGTCGATGGTCGAGCGGGAGGCGCTGAAGCTCGCCCTCCAGCAGCCGGTCCTGGCCGGGCCGATGTTCGACGCGGTCGAGGCGACGGAATACCGGCACCCGGTGCACGTCGCGGTGCGTACGGCCATCGCGGCGGCCGGTGGTGCCGCGTCGGCGACCGGCGGCGCGGTCTGGATCGAGTCGGTCCGCGACGCCTGCGACGACCTGGCGGCGGCAGCGCTGGTCGGCGAGTTGGCCGTCGAACCGCTGCGCATCGACGGGGAGCCCGACCCACGCTACGTGTCGATCACGATGGCGCGGGTGCAGTTCGGGTCGGTGACCGCCCGGATCCGGGACCTCAAGTCGCGCATCCAGCGGATCAACCCGGTCAACAACAAGGACGAGTACTTCGCCGCCTTCGGTGAACTGCTCTCCCTGGAGCAGCACGCCCGGGCGCTTCGCGAGCAGGCTGCGGGAGGCCTCTAGATGGGACTGTTCAGCCGCAAGCCGAAACTGCCACCGGCCGACCGGCCGCCACTGACCGCCGACGAGCGGGTGCTGGCCTGGGCGGCGGTCGGCAACGGCGAGGGCGACGGCGTGGTGGTCGCCACCAACCTCGGGCTGTGGTTGCCCGGGCGGGGGCACCGGCTCGGTTGGCACGACATCCTCAAGGCCGTCTGGTCCGGCCGGGAACTGACCGTCACACCCGCCGAGACCGTCCTCGAACGCGACGGCTACACGGTGGTCGCCGACGGCCCGGCCGAGACGTACTTCCTCCTCGACCCGCGCGAGCTGCCACACCAGGTGCGGGCGCGGGTGACCCGCTCGGTCGCGTACACCGAGCACCAGCCGGTGCCCGGCGGCGCGGCGCGGGTCGCGGCCCGTCGCACGGCCGGGGTCGACGGTCTGACCTGGACGGTCCGACTCGACCCCGGCACCCCGGCGGACGACGAGGCCCTGCTCGCCGAGACCGACCGTCTCGTCGGCGTGGCCCGCGCCGCCACCGCGCCCGCCGACCTCTGACGCGTCGGGTCACTTTGCGCCGAGGTCCTTCAACGCCTTGTCGGCACCCCGGTGCAGCGGCACCGGCAGGGTCCTGCGGGCCCTTTCCAGCGAGATCCCCTTGGCCGCCGGGTTGGCCTGGGCCAGGGCGTCGCGCTTCTCGAACACCGTGCGGGTGATCGCGCAGGCGACGTTGGCGTCCAGGTCCTTGCGGACCAACAGGACGTTGGGCACGACGATGGTCGGGGTGTCGGTCGCCGTCCGGTACACGTCCCGCCCGATCGTGCCTTCCTGGTAGCCGGGGCTCAGCGCGGCCATCTTCGGCAGCAGCGGCGCGAGGCCGACGAACCTCACCGTGTCGCCGGAGGTGGTGAACAGGTCGGTGAGGCCTCCGGTGGGCAGACCACCGGACCAGAAGAACCCGTCGACGCTGCCGTCCTTGATGCCCTCGACCGTCTTGGTCAGGTCCAGGCGCTGGGCTCGGATGTCCTTGGCCGGGTCGAGACCGGCGGCCTCCAGCAGCCGGTTGGCGATCACCTCGGTGCCGGACTTCGGCGAGCCGGTGGAGATCCGCTTGCCACGCATGTCGGCCACCGAGGTGATCCCGGAGTCGTTGCGGACCACCACCTGGGTGTAGTTGTCGTAGATGCGGGCCAGCGCCTGCACCGGCTGCGGCGCGGTGAAGCTGCCCTTGCCCTCGATCGCGTTGACGGCCGTGTCGAACAGGGAGAACGCCACGTCGTACTGGCCGCCGACGAGTTGTTCGACGTTCTGCACCGAGGCGCCGGTCTCGGCGGCGGTGCCGGTGAGCTTGCCACCGGTCGCACCGGACAACTGCCCGGCCAGGGCGTTGCCGACCACGTAGTAGACGCCTGTCGCGTTGCCGGTGGCGATGCCGACGCGGGTCTCCTCGGTCACCTCGCAGGTGACCTCGCTGGCCGTGTCGTCGGTGGCCGCGCCGCCCTGCTGACCGCCACACCCCGTGGCGAGGGCGAGCACGCTCAGGCCCGCGGCGAGCCGTACGTCGATTCGTCTCACAGTTTCTCCTCCACAGGTTCGGACGATGGTCGGCCGGCGGACCGGCGTCGCAGGAACACACCGGCCGCCGCCACGGCGGCCAGCGCCGCGCCGACCGTGACCGGCACGGGTTCGAGCCAGAGCACTGTGACGCCGGCGAGCGCACCCAACACCCGCTCCGGGGCACCGGCGGGGCCCACTCCGGGCAGCCAGCCACCGGCGGCGACGGCGAGTACCGCGACGCTGAGCGCGGTGACCACGGCGGCGAACGCGATCCGCTGGACGCCGCCGATGCCGAGCAGCCCAAGCCCGGCCGGCGTGATGACGAACGCGATCGGGGTCAGATACGCCGGCAGTGCGTACCGCAGGGTCTGCCACATGGTCGGCACCAGCCGACCGCCGGTCACCGCGGCGGCGGCCACCGCGGCCAGCGCGGTCGGCGGGGACACCTCGGACAGCACCGCGAAGTAGAAGACGAACATCGCCGCGGCGGGCGCGGTCACGCCGAGGTCGAGCAGGGTCGGACCGACGATCACCCAACCGATCACGAACGACGCGGTTACCGGCACGGCGAGACCCAGCAGGCTGAGCGCTACGGCGGCGAGCAGCGCGGTGAGCACCAGGACCAGTGTCGGGTCCGAGGTGGCCGCCTTCGCACCGCCGACCAGCAACGCCGCCGCCTGCGGCCCGAGGCCGGTCTTCGTGGTGGTCGCCGTGATGATGCCGGCGGCGGCGCAGACCGCGGTGACGGCGAGCACGCCGCGTACCCCGGTGACCAGCGCGGTCACCAGCCGGGCCGGGGTGAGCCGGTGCGCGGGGTCGTTCGTGTGGCCCTGCGCGGGTTCGCTCGTGCGCTGCCGCGCGGGGTCGCTCGGGTGGGTTCGCGCGGGGGCGAGTAAGGAGAGCGCGACGGCCAGGACGGTGGCGAAGACGACCGCCCGCGTCGCGGACATGCCGACGGCGAGGAACACGATGATGGCGATCAGCGAGGCGAAGTGGTAGCCGAAGCGGGCCAGCAGACGCCACGGCGAACCGACGTCGATCACCACCGGACGCACGCCCGAGCGGCGTGCGTCGATCTCCACCGAGAGCAGGATGCCCAGGTAGTAGAGCACCGTCGGCACCGTCGCCCAGCCCAGCACCTGCAGGTACGAGACGCCCAGGTACTCCGCGATGATGAACGCCGCCGCGCCCAGGGTGGGCGGGGAGAGGATCGCACCCACCCCGGCCGCCGCCAACATGCCGCCGGCCCGCTCCGGGGGGTAGCCGGCGCGGCGCAGCAGCGGCCAGGTGACCGCGCCGATGCTCACCGTCGTCGCCGCGCCGGAGCCGGAGACGGTGCCGAGCAGGAATCCGGAGGCCACCGCCGTCCGACCGGCGGCCGTACGCGATCGGCGGAACGCCGCCGCTGACACCTCGACGAAGAACCGTCCGGCCCCGGACAACTCCAGCACCGCGCCGTAGATGGTGAACAGCACGATGTACGAGGCGGCCACGTCGAGCGGCGTGCCGTAGAAACCGCTGTCGGAGTTGTAGAACGCGTCCACCAGTTGACTGAAGTCCAGGCCGGCGTGGGCGACCGGCCAGGACTGCGGCAGCAACCCGCCGTAGTAGCCGTAGGCGAGGAACAGCAGACAGACCGCCGGCAGGATCCACCCGGTGGCACGCCGGCACGCCTCCAGCAGCAGGAGTAGCAGGACGGTGCCCAGCACCAGGTCCATCGGGGCCAGCAGGCCCTGCCGGTCGAGGAAGGCGTTGTAGCCGCCGCCACCGCTGCCGATCGCGATCGGCAGGACGGGGTAGAGGCAGGCCACCACGGCCAGCACGACCAGCACCCAGTCGGTGGGGGTGGGTCGCGCCGACGCGCGTGCCCGGCGGCGCTCGGTGCTGTGGTGCTCGGTGCTGTCGTGCTCGGTGCTGTCGTGTTCCGCGTCGTCGCGGTCGGGGCGTCGTCGTCGGGCCCGCAGGCGGGCCGGCAGCCGCAGGTCGGCCGGGTAGGCGAGGAAGACCAGAGGGAGTACGCCGGCGAGGAAGATGATCAGGTAGTACTTGCTGCCCTGCGACAGCGGGCGGAACACCTGCCAGAGGGCGAGGACGCCGACCGCCAGCGCCGCCCCGGTGAGGAGCAGGCCCGCCGGCCCGGTCAACACCCGGCCCGGCTTCTCGTCCTCGAACTGGGCGGCGAGATCCCGGGTGGCCCGCTCGGCGACCGAGCCCGCGTCGGGTTCGGGCGGGTTGCCGACGACGGGCTCGTCCGGCCTTGTCGGCTCGGCGGTCGGGCGTGGTCGGGGTGGTCCACCGCCGGTGCCTGCGCTCAGCCCGTCGACGGGAGAGTTGGCTGGTCGGGCAGGTGACGACGAACCATCGGGCGAGCTGATGGGCGACACAGGGGGACGATACCCGTCGATTGCCCGGCGAGGTGGGGCGTTGATCGGCGTTTCCCTTCCGCGACGCCCCGTCTGGGCCGGTCAGGGTGGTCGGCGGCGGATATTTGCGTGGAGGGCTGTCGGACCCGGCGGTTAGGGTCAGGCGGTGACTTTGGGGCGACCACTGATTCAGGCGCGTGGGTTGGTGAAGCGGTTCGGTGACTTCACCGCAGTGGACGGCATCGACGTCGAGGTGCGCTCGGGTGAGGCGTTCGGTTTCCTCGGGCCCAACGGCGCCGGCAAGTCGTCCACCATGCGGATGGTCGGCTGCATCTCCCCACCCAGCGCGGGCGAGTTGCGCATCCTCGGTCTCGACCCGGTGGCCGACGGGCCGGCGATCCGGGCGCGTCTCGGTGTGTGCCCGCAGTTGGACAATCTCGACCCGGAGCTGACCGTCCGGGAAAACCTGACCGTCTACGCCCGCTACTTCGGCATCTCGCGCCGGGCCGCCCGCGAGCGGGCCGCTGAGTTGCTCGACTTCGTCCAGCTCACCGAGCGCGCCGACAGCAAGGTGGAGCCGCTGTCCGGCGGGATGAAGCGACGGCTGACCATCGCCCGTGCTCTGGTCAACGACCCGGAGATCGTGTTGCTGGACGAGCCGACCACCGGGCTCGACCCGCAGGCGCGGCACCTGGTGTGGGAGCGGCTGTTCCGGCTCAAGCAGCAGGGCGTCACGCTGGTGCTGACCACGCACTACATGGACGAGGCCGAGCAACTCTGCGACCGGCTGGTGGTGATGGACGGCGGGCGGATCGTCGCGGAGGGCTCACCCCGCGCGTTGATCGAGCAGCACTCGACCCGCGAGGTGGTCGAGCTGCGCTTCGCCGCCGAGTCGCAGGAACCGTTCGCCGACAAGCTCGACGGGCTGGGGGAGCGGGTGGAGGTGCTACCCGACCGGGTCCTGCTCTACGTTCCGGACGGCGACGCGGCGGTCGCCGAGGTCACCGCGTTGCGGCTCAACCCCGCCAACGTGCTGGTGCGGCGCAGCGGCCTGGAGGACGTCTTCCTGCACCTGACCGGCCGCACCCTGGTCGACTGACCACCCACGTTTGATCGTTGGCAGCTCAGCCGCACTTCCTCCGGCGTGTCGCACGGCTGAGCTGCCAACGATCACCGCTCAACGGGTTCTGGTCCCGGCGAGGTAGATGAGCAGGCCGGTGCGGTTCTCACGGTATTCACCGAGCAGCGACAGGCGGGCCGGCGAGCAGGGCCACGCCGCGCCGCAGACCCGGCAGCGCCAGGACGGGCGGGCCGCCACGTGTGGGCGGTAGCGGGGCATCAGTGCCCGCCGCCGCGAGCCGACCGGGTGAGTCGCACGAGGAACCTCCGTCGGTGGGGAGGGGCGCCCGGATCGGGGGGTCACGGGGCGCGAGGCGCTGAGCTGTTCCGGCGCGCTGGTGGCCAAGGTGGAGACATCCGAGCGCCGGCCGAGTCTCGACTTCGCCCGCCGGTGTGACGCCGTGTTCTCAGCCGGCGGTCGGTTCGAACAAGGCCGCCACGGCGCGTCGGTCCGCTGATCGACTCGGGTTTCAGAAGAACGGGGCATCCCACGGCGACTGATACCCCGACTTCCGGCAAACCGGTTCGATCAGGCTGCGGGCGCGTCGAGCGAGGTCGGCGCGTCGGTCGAGGCCGGCGAAACCCGGGCGACACGTCGACGGCGTCGCCGTAAGGTGACCGGCGGTCTGTCGTACCCCGGGGGTAGACAGGTCGTGGTGGCGGGCGGGGGTGGTCGTGTGAGTGTGACGGGATCGGCGCGGTTCCCGTGGGTGCCGGCGTGGGCGGTGTTCGAGCACTACCTGGTCGGTCTGCGGCGCACCTGGCGGGCGGGGGTGTTCTCCTCGTTCCTGCTGCCGGTGCTGACGGTGCTCGGCTTCGGGGTGGGCGTCGGGGCCTACATCGACCAGGGTGTGGGCGGGGTGCGTTACCTCGACTGGTTGGTGCCCGGTCTGATCGCGTCCACCGCGCTCCAGGTGACCGTCGGCGACTCCACCTGGCCGGTGTTCAGCAACTTCCAGTGGGTCAAGACCTACTTCGCGCAGAGCGCCTCGCCGCTGCGGGTGGGCGACATCGTGGCCGGGCACCTGGCCTTCGTGTTGTTCCGGGTGCTCACCACCATCGCGGCGTTCCTGCTGGTCACCGGGGTGTTCGGGGCGTTGCGCTCGCCCTGGGCGGTGCTCACCCTGCCGGTGGTCGCGTTGCTCGGGCTGGCCGTCGCCGCCCCGACCTTCGCGTACGCGGCGTGGGTGTCCGGCGACAGTTGGCTGGCGATGCTGTTCCGGTTCGCGGTCATCCCGATGACGCTCTTCGCCGGGGTGTTCTTCCCGGTCGAGTCACTACCCGAGGCGTTGCGGTGGCTGGCGTACGTGACGCCACTGTGGCACGCCGTCGACCTCTGTCGGGCGGCCACGCTCGGCGTCGCACCACAGTGGTCGATCGTCGGGCACCTGCTCTACCTGGCTGCCTGGGCCGTCGCCGGTTGGCTGTTGGCGGTGCGCATGTTCCGTCGCAAGCTCGTCGTCTAGGAGGCTGTCGTGGTCACGCTGATCCTGCCCCGGCTGGTCGACGTCTCCGCCGCGTCCCGGCGGTCGGGGTCGGTGGTCGGGCGCAACCTCGCAGCGCTGAAGTCGGTCTACTGGCTGTTGCTGCTCTCCGGCTTCGTGGAGCCGCTGCTCTACCTGCTCTCCATCGGGGTGGGCGTCGGCGCGCTGGTCGGCGACCTGCCGTTGCCGGACGGGCGACTGGTCTCGTACGCCGAGTTCGTGGCCCCGGCGATGCTCGCCTCGTCGGCGATGACCGGCGCGCTCGCGGAGACCACGTTCAACTTCTTCGGCAAGATGAAGTACATGAAGCTGTACGACGGGATGATCGCCACCCCGGTACGGCCGTTCGAGATCGCCGTCGGTGAGTTGGGTTGGGCGATGCTGCGGGGCAGCGCATACTCGGCTGCCTTCCTCGGGGTGATGGTCGCTCTGGACCTGACCAGCGTCACCCGAGCGCTGACCGCCTTCCCGGCCGCGGTGCTGGTCGGGTTCGCGTTCGGGGCGCTCGGGATGGCGATCTCCACCTTCATGCGCAGTTGGCAGGATTTCGACCTGGTGGGCTCCGCCCAGTTCACCCTCTTCCTGTTCTCCGGCACCTTCGTGCCGGCGCAGGCCTACCCGACAGTGCTGCACTGGCTGGTCGAGATCACGCCGCTGTACCGCTCGGTGCACCTGATCAGAGGGGTCACGCTGGGCAGCGGCGGGTGGCTCTGGCTGCTCGACGTGCTCTACCTGCTGGTGTTGGTGGCGGTCGGCCTGCTGGTGGCTTCACGCCGGATGGGCAGGTTGCTCTACAAGTAGGGGTTACGCCCGACCGTCGACGGGGCATGTCCGGAGGTGACACCGCCGACCAGGAGGAGGGGCGATGGCCTCGGACGAGTCTTCCGCCCAACGGCAGCAGGAGCGTGGTCCCGTGGGCGCGCCGGTCGGTCCCGACGCGGGGCCGGACAGCCCCGGCGACCTGCCCGGCAGTGGGTGGAAGGCGGCACTGCGCCGAACGGTCGCCGAGTTCCAGGACGACAGCCTGACCGACTGGGCGGCGGCACTGACCTACTACGGGGTGCTGTCCATCTTCCCCGGCGTGCTGGTGCTGATCTCGATCCTCGGCCTGCTCGGTGAGAGTGCCACCACCGGCGTCCGGGACACCGTCAACCAGGCGGTGCCGAACGACAGCATCCGGCAGATCATCACCGATGCGATCGGCACCGCGGACAGGAACGGTGGCCTGGCCAGCATCGCGGCGATCATCGGTCTGGTGGCCGCGTTCTGGTCCGCGTCGGGCTACATCGGCGCGTTCATGCGCGCCTCCAACACGATCTACGACGTGCCGGAGGGCCGGCCGATCTGGAAGACCCTGCCGATCCGACTGGGCGTGACCGCGGTGATCGGGGTGCTGCTGCTGGCCAGCGCGGTGATCGTGGTCTTCACCGGTCGCCTCGCCGAGTCGGTCGGCGACGTGATCGGGGTCGGCTCGACGGCGGTCGCGGTGTGGGACGTCGCCAAGTGGCCGGTGCTGCTGGTCCTGGTCAGCCTGATGTTCGCGATCCTCTATTGGGCCTCGCCGAACGCCCGGCACGGCGGCTTCCGCTGGGTCAGCCCGGGTGGAGTGCTGGCCGTGGTGATCTGGCTGGTGATCTCCGGCCTGTTCGCCTTCTACGTGAGCAACTTCGGTTCGTACGACAAGACGTACGGGACGCTGGCCGGGGTGATCATCTTCCTGGTGTGGCTCTGGCTGAGCAACATCGCGATCCTCCTGGGCGCCGAGTTCGACGCCGAGTTGGAGCGCGGCCGGGCCATCTCGGCGGGTCACGCCGTGGACGACGAGCCGTACGTCGAGCTGCGCGACGACCGCAAGCTCCGCAAGAAGCGTAACCAACGCGGTTCGGGCGACTGAGACGACGTAATCAGTGGCTACCGGGCCCGTTCTGAACCCGGTAGCCACTGACGTGCGCAATTGTGGAGCCGGCCGTTAACTACAGGCTGAGGTGAGGCACCAACCGTTGAGGGTGACCTCTTGGAGGTCGTTCACCTTGTGCCAACCGGGGTAGTATTTGTTGCCCACGCTGTCGTAATAAATGTAACCGCTGGGCACCTGGAAACCGTCGGTGTCCCGGAATTCGTAGTAGTACGACGAGTCGGATGCGCTGCCCTGGCCGGCGGGCAGCCACATCGTCTTGCTGTTGGTCGGCCAGTTGCCCGAAAGCTTCACGGATCGGCCCAGCCGGTTCTTCACCTCGCCACAGAAGATCCCGGCGGTGCAGTTCCCGAGCGGGGCGAAGTCCGAGCCAGTGGGGCTGGAGGCCACCTGCTGGGCGGGCGAGGCGACCGCTGCCGCGACTGCGGACCCCGTCGAGGCTGGCGTCGCCTGCGCTGCCGATGGCACCAGGAAAGCGAAGAAGGTCGCTGCGGACACGGCCGCGACAAAGCGCGTCGGTCGATTCATTGGGGTCCTTCCCGTCGGGGTTTTCGGGCACGACAGAACGGCATTTCATCGCGATTGGAGAATTGCGGCGCGCGATTCGACCCCGTGGCTGCCGATGTCCAGGAACGTTATCGGGGACGTAGACGACTGTCAACGTCCTGTGCAATTGTTGTGGTGCTGGACGCGGGCTGTTCAGCGTGCTCTCCGGTGGCGTATTCGCTGCTTGAGCAGGGTTTGGCGCCGACGCCGCGAGACCGCCCGGCACCGCTGGGATTCCGCCCGAGTTGACCCCATCGGGTACGCCCAACCCGCGTTGGGTTGAGGCCTGCCCGCCCTGCCTGCGCCCGCGCCGACTGCTCGTCGTCAAGATCCGCGCAGTGTCGGTGATGTTGCTGTCTCCCGGCACGGCGAGGCAGCGCTTTCCCTGATGTTGCGCGGATCTTCGGCGGTTTCCGCGCCCTTTGGTAGGTCTGGCGCTCGTGATCGTGCAACATCCTGGATGTAGTGGTCTCCCGGCGCGTTGACACCCCTACTTCCAGGATGTTGCACGATCTGGGCGCGGGGCGCGGGGCGCGGGGCGCGGGGCGCGGGGCGCGGGGCGCGGGGCGCGGGGCGCGGGGCGCGGGGCGCGGGGCGCGGGGCGCGGGGCGCGGGGCGCGGGGCGCGGGGCGCGGGGCGCGGGGCGCGGGGCGCGGGGCGCGGGGCGCGGGGCGCGGAGGGCTGACGCACGCCGCCGCCGGTCCACGCACCACAGGCTCGACCAAAACTTCTGTCCGTTTGAGCAAAAGTTAGCGTCGGAATAGCCGAAGCTCTGGACAGGTGGTGCGAGCGCTCCTACTGTGTCGGACACAACACATCGGCATTGCGTCGATGTGAACGATGCCAATGCAAAGGCGGCTCCGGTGCGAACGGTCGATCCCCTACACGTGCGACTGTTGCGGTTGCTCCGCGACGAGGGAGCCGTGTCGCGGGCCGAGCTGGGCGACCGACTCCAGATGCCGCGCCCGCGCATGCTGGCCGAGCTGGATCGTCTGGTCGCCCTGGGTTACGTCGCCGAGGCGGGGCTCGCCGCCTCCCGGGGTGGGCGTCGCTCGACGCTCGTCGAGCTGAACCCGAAGCTGCGCTTCGCCGCAGTCGACCTCGGTGCCAGCTCGATGGACATCGAGGTGGTCAACGGCCGCCTCGAACCGGTGGCGCACTACGGCGAAGCCGCCGACATCCGGAACGGCCCCAAGGTGACCCTGCAACGGGTCAACGAGCTACTGCACAAGGCTCGGGTCGACGGGGCGTACGAGCGGTTGGACGCGGTGGGCGTCGGCGTACCCGGCCCGGTCAGCTTCCGAGACGGCGTTCCGGTCTCGCCGCCGATCATGCCCGGGTGGGACCGGTACCCGGTGCGCGAGCTGCTCAGCCGGGAGCACGGCTGCCCGGCGGTGGTCGACAACGACGTCAACATCATGGCGATCGGTGAGCGGCACGGTGGCGTCGCCCACTCGGTGGACGACTTCCTCTTCGTGAAGATCGGCACCGGCATCGGGTGCGGCATCTACCTCACCGGTGAGGTCTACCGGGGCACCGACGGCTGTGCCGGCGACATCGGCCACATCCAGGTCGACGCGCACGGTCCGATGTGTTCGTGCGGCAACATCGGCTGCCTGGAGGCGCTGTTCAGCGGTGCCGCGTTGGCCAAGGACGCCACCGCCGCGGCCCGCAGTGGGGCGTCGCCGGCGCTGGCCGAGCGGATGTCCCAGCGCGGTGTGGTGACCGCCCTCGACGTCGCCGAGGGCGCCGTCGAGGGGGACGTGACCTGCATCCAGCTGATCCGGGACGGCGGACGGCGGGTCGGTGGCGTGCTCGCCGGCCTGGTCAGCTTCACCAATCCGTCGATGATCGTGATCGGCGGCGGGCTGGCCCAGCTCGGGCACATCCTGCTCGCCGAGATCCGCAGCGTGGTCTACCGCCGTTCGCTGCCGTTGGCCACCGGCAACCTGCCCGTGGTGCTGTCCGAGCTCGGTGGTCGAGCCGGCGTCACCGGAGCGGCCGTGCTGGCAAGCGACGTCGCCTTCGCGGAAGCCGCATGAAGTTGACCGAGATCCTGTCGTGAGCGAGGAGGAGACTGTGGCTCTGCCCGAGGATGACCCCGCCACCGCGTCGGCCGAGGCCGCCGCAGCCGGCACCGCGTCGGCCGACGCCGTCGCCGAGGCACCGCTGGTCGAGGCTCCCGCCGACACCGTCGCGGGCGAGGTGGTCCTGCGCCTCACCGATCTGGTCAAGACCTTCCCTGGCGTACGCGCGCTCGACGGCGTCCAGCTGGAGGTGCGTGCCGGCGAGGTGCACTGCCTGCTCGGGCAGAACGGCGCCGGCAAGTCCACCCTGATCAAGGTGCTCGCCGGGGTGCACCAACCGGATTCGGGGCAGGTGGAGTGGCACGGCGAGCCGGTCACCTTCGCCAACCCGCAGGCCGCGATGAAGGCTGGCATCGCCACCATCTACCAGGAGCTCGACCTCGTCGAGGACCTGTCGGTGGCGGAGAACGCCTTCCTCGGGCACGAGTACCGCACCTTCGGGTTCATCCGCCGCGCCAGCATGGCGCGGCACACCCGGCAGATCCTCGGTCGGCTCGGCCACGGTGAGATCCCGCCGGGTCGGATGGTCCGGTCGTTGCCGGCGGCCGGTAAGCAGATCGTCAGCATGGCCCGGGCGCTGTCGCACGAGGCGCGACTGATCATCATGGACGAGCCGAGCGCGGTGCTGGCCCACGACGAGGTCGGCAACCTGTTCCGGATCATCCGGGAGCTGACCGCGCAGGGCATCGCCGTCATCTACATCTCGCACCGACTCGAGGAGATCCGCGAGATCGGCGACCGGGTCACCGTACTCAAGGACGGCCGGACCACGGCGGCGAACCTGCCGGCGCGCGACACCCCGACCCGCGACCTGGTCAGCCGGATGACCGGCCGGACCATCGAGTACGTCTTCCCGGACCGGCCGGCCGACGACACCGTCGGCGACGACCTGCTCCAGGTGGAGGGGCTGACCCGCACCGGCGAGTTCGCCGACGTTTCGCTGAACGTGCGTGCCGGGGAGATCGTCGGCATCGCGGGGCTGGTCGGCTCCGGCCGTTCCGAACTGCTGGAGACGATCTACGGTGCCCGCCTCGCGGAGGCCGGTCAGGTTCGGATGAACGGGCGGGTGCTGCGCCCCGGCGTCGGCTCGGCGGTCCGGGCCGGCATGGGGATGGCCCCGGAGGAACGCAAGAGCCAGGCGTTGCTGCTCGGTGAGCCGATTTACCGCAACGTCACGCTGGCCACCTTCGGCCGGTACGCGCGGCTCGGCTTCACCGACGCCGCCAAGGAACGCGCCGAGGCGGACCGGATCGCCGAGACCCTGGAGCTGCGGCCCCGGGACGTCGACCGGCCGGTACGCACGCTGTCCGGCGGCAACCAGCAGAAGGTGGTGGTCGGGCGGTGGCTGCTCGGCGGCACCAAGTTGTTGCTGCTCGACGAGCCCACCCGGGGCGTGGACGTGGGCGCCCGGGCTGAGCTCTACCAGGTCATCCGGTCATTGGCCGCGCAGGGCGTCGGGGTGTTGCTGGTCTCCAGCGAGGTGCCCGAGGTGCTGGGTCTGGCCGACCGGGTGCTGGTGATGCGGGAAGGGCGGGTCGTCCGCGAAGCCGCGGCCGGCGAACTCGACGAGAACACTGTGCTTGACCTCGTGATGGCGGGGTCCTTGATGGAAGGCGCACCGGCATGAGCGACGCGACTCCCACTCCCACCGCGACACCGGAGCGCCCGCAGCTTCCGGCGCAGTCGCCGCCGGTGGACCCGGCGGAGACGGTGGTGGCCAGCGATAAAGCAGCATCCTCGGGCCGGCTCTCCTGGTGGCGGGGCGACGGCGGCGACGGCGCCAAGCGCAACCTCGGTCTGATCGGGGTGCTGGCCGCGCTCATCGTGGTCGGCGCGGTCACCAAGCCGGACCTGTACGGCGACCCGAACTGGGTCTGGAACAACGTCCTGGCCATCCTCCAACTCGCCTCGGTCGTCGGCGTGGTCACCGTCGGCATGACCTTCGTGATCATCGGCGGTGGCATCGACCTGTCGGTCGGTGCGATCGTCGCGCTGGCCGGCGTCTGGTGCACCACAGTCGCCACCCAGAGCTACGGGGCCGGCGGCATGATCTTCACCGCCATCGTGGTCGGCATCTGCGTCGGCCTCGTCAACGGTGTGCTCATCTCGTACGGCAGGTTGGTCCCCTTCATCGCGACGCTCGCGATGCTGGTGGCCGCGCGAGGGCTCGCGGCGTCGATCTCCAACAAGCAGACCCAGGTGTCGAGCAGCACCTTCATCAACGACATCGCGGCGCGCAAGGTGATCGGGATCCCGATCCTCGTCTACATCCTCGGCGCGGTGGTGCTGGCCGGGTGGGTCCTGCTCAACCGGACGACCTTCGGCCGGCGGACCATCGCCGTCGGCGGCAACCCGGAGGCGGCGCGGCTGGCCGGCATCAACGTACGCCGGCACACCATGCTGCTCTACGGGCTCTCCGGTCTCTGCTGCGGCATCGCCGCCATCATGCTCACCTCGCAGGCCACCTCGGCGCAGGCGGCGATGGCCAACCTGTACGAGCTGGACGCGATCGCCGCGGCCATCATCGGTGGCACGCTGCTCAGCGGGGGTCGCGGCACGATCGTCGGCTCGCTGCTCGGCGTCATCATCTTCGCCACGATCACGAATCTCTTCGCCATCAACGGCCTCTCCATCGAGGCGCAGAACATGGTCAAGGGCGGCATCATCGTCGCCGCCGTCCTGATCCAGCAGTTCCAGTACAAGTCAGTCACTCGGCTCCTCGCGCGGAACAGGGTCACCACCGCCTGACGCACCGCACCGTTGTCCTGGCCACGTCGAAACTTTCGACGCCGGCAGGGCCTCGCACACCCTCATTCAGTCACATACCGTTCCCAGGAGGTCGTTCATGACCCAGCACAGTCGCGACCTGTCGCGCCGCCGGCTGCTCTTCGGCGGAGCCGCAGTCGGCGCCGCCACCCTGCTGACCGCCTGCACCAGCAACGAGACCCCGGCCGCCAGCACCCAGACCAAGGCCGCCGGCGGCGGTGAGGGCAACAACGCCCCCGGCAAGAAGGTCGTCATCGGCTTCTCCGCGCCGGCCGCCGACCACGGCTGGATGGGTGCCATCCACGCCAACGCCAAGGCCCAGGCGGCGGCCTACTCGGACGTGGAGTTCAAGGAGGTCGACGGTGGGTCGGACTCCGCGACCCAGCGCTCCACCCTCGGCACGCTGATCGCCCAGAAGCCGGACATCATCGTCGTGCTGCCGCACGACGGCAAGGAGGTCAACCCCGTCGCCCTTCAGGCGATGCAGGCGGGCATCCCGATCGTGAACCTCGACCGGGTCTTCCCGGACGCACTGGCCTCGCGGCTGGTCATCAAGGGCGACAACTACGGCATGGGCGTCTCGGCCGGGCACTTCATCGGCAAGCAGCTCAAGGACAAGGGCGTCGCCAACCCGATCATCGGTGAGATCGCCGGTCTGGAGATCCCGCTGACCGTCGAGCGCAGCGAAGGCTTCAAGGCCGCCCTGGCCACCTACGGCTTCAAGGTGGAGAACCGCCGCTCGGCGGAGTTCACCTCGGACAGCGGCCAGCGCGAGGCGGCGCAGCTGCTCCAGGCGCTGCCGAAGATCGACGCGATCTGGAACCACGACGACGACCAGGGCATCGGCGTGCTGGCCGCGATCAAGCAGGCCAACCGCTCCGAGTTCTTCATGGTCGGCGGTGCCGGCTCCAAGCTCGCGATCGACGCGATCAAGGCCGACAACAGCGTGCTCAAGGCGACGGTCACCTACAACCCGTCGATGGCCTCCTCGGCGATCTCGCTCGCGCGCCTCATCGCGCAGGGTCGGGGCCTCGGAGACCTGACGGAGCTCCAGGTGCCCAAGGAAGTGACCCTCGCCTCCGAGACGATCACCAAGGAGAACGCGAGCAGCTACGACAAGCTCGGGTTCTGACATACCGGGGGGAGACCCACCTTGTCCACGACAGACAAAGAACTGCGGGTCGGCATGGTCGGCTACGCGTTCATGGGCGCCGCGCACTCGCAGGCCTGGCGCACCGTGAACCGCGTGTTCGACCTGCCGACGAGGGCCCGGATGGCGCTCATCTGCGGTCGAGACACAGGAAAGGTGGCGGACGCCGCCGACCGACTCGGCTGGGAGGCGTACACCACGGACTGGCGTGACCTGATCAACCGGGACGACATCGACGTGATCGATGTGTGCACCCCGGGCGACAGCCACGCCGAGATCGCCCTCGCCGCGTTGGCCGCCGGCAAGCACGTCCTGTGCGAGAAGCCGTTGGCCAACACGGTGGAGGAGGCACGGGCGATGACCGCTGCGGCGGAGGTCGCCCGGGCCGCCGGGGTGCGGTCGATGTGCGGGTTCAACTACCGCCGGGTCCCCGCGGTCACGATGATGCGGCAGTTGGTCGCCGACGGACGGCTCGGGGTGATTCGACACGTCCGTGCGACGTACCTGCAGGACTGGATCGTGGACCCGCAGTTCCCGCTGGTCTGGCGGTTGCAGAAAGACAGGGCGGGCTCCGGCGCGCTCGGTGACATCGGTGCGCACATCATCGACCTGACCCAGTTCGTCACCGGTCAGCGGATCAGCGGGGTCAGCGCGGTCACCGAGACCTTCGTCAAGGAGCGGCCGTTGCCGGCCGAGTCGAGCGGCCTGGCGGCCACAGTGGACGGCAGCGCGGCGCCCACCGGGCCGGTCACCGTCGACGACGCGGCGGTGTTCGTGGCCCGACTCGACGGTGGTGCCCTGGCCACGTACGAGGCGAGCCGGTTCGCCACCGGTCGCAAGAACGCGTTGCGTGTCGAGATCAACGGCTCGCTGGGCAGCGTGGTCTTCGATCTGGAGCGGCTCAACGAACTGGAGTTCTACGACGCCACCCGGCCCAGCGCGGAACAGGGTTTCAGCCGCATCCTGGTGACCGAGGGCGAGCACCCGTACATGTCGGCGTGGTGGCCCCCGGGCCACATCATCGGCTACGAACACTCGTTCACGCACGAGATGCGCGACTTCATCGAGGCGGTCGCCACCGGTGTCGACCCGACTCCCTCGTTCGCCGACGCGTTGCAGGTCCAGCTGGTGCTGGACGCGGTGGCCCGTTCGGCGGAACTCGGCTCCTCCTGGACCGAGGTGGAACCGGCGCTGACCGCGGCGACCGTCTGACCATCGACCATCCGCGATGGTGGTGATCGTACCGCCGTCGCCCGACCGGCTTCCCGAAGCCGACCGGCGAGGACCGGCCGCGGATTGCGCCCCGTGGCCGGGACGAGGTCGGCGTCGGAGAGCGTGCGGCCGGGCCGTTGGCCCGGTGGCGCACGAGCAGGACGGTCGTCCGGTGCGACCGGACCGGGATTCCCCGGCCGCACCGGAGGACCGCCACCATCGGTGGAGACCCGTAGGACCTGACCACACCGCCCGCTGTTGCCCCCACCCGTACCGCAGCCACTCGCCGACGTCCGGTGGGTCGTGCTCCGTACGGTGACCTGGTGGGCACGGCGGCCTGAGACGCCCGGCCGGGGCATGCCAACGCCCCGACCGGTCGGATGCGGGGGAGACAGGGTCGAGACGCCGACCCGACCCTGTCTACCAAGCCCCGTCTGCCTGTACCCGGGCCGGGCTCCGGTCCGGCGTCGTCGCCGCCGACGCCGACGTCGGAAACCGGGGCCGCTCCGGTGCGGGAAGGGCGGACGGGGCCCCTCGACCAAGGCCGTATCTTTCCGAAAGATATTCTGATATTCCTATATTTAGTGGTACCGACGGTTCCTCGTGAACGGGGAGGGAGCACCATGCGAACAGGTGTCTGGCTGGTAGGAGCGCGCGGTTCGGTCGCGACCACCAGCATCGTCGGAGGGCTCGCACTGCGGGCCGGCCTGGCCGGGCCGACCGGTTGCGTCACCGAGCTCCCCGAGCTGCGGGGTCCCGCCCTGCCGGGCTTCGCCGACCTCGTCTTCGGCGGGCACGACCTGGCCACCACCCCGCTGTGCAAGCGCGCCGAGACCCTCGCCGACGCCGGTGTCATCCCCTGGCGGCTGGTCGCCGCGCTCCGCGACGAGCTGGGCGTGATCGACCAGGAGCTGCGCCCCGCACCGGTCGGCGCGACCCAGTCCGATCGGGCCGCCGTCGTGGTCCGCGATCTCACCAGCTTCCGGGAGCGGCACGACCTGGACCGGGTGGTCGTGGTCAACGTCTCCGCCACCGAGCCGGCCCCGCAGCCGCATCCCGCGCACGCCGACCCGGCCGCGCTGCGCGCCGCCCTCGACGGGTCGGACGAGGTGCTGCCGGTCAGCTCCCTCTACGCGTACGCGGCGCTGCTGGCCGGCTGCCCGTACGTCGACTTCACCCCGTCCACCGGGCTGCGGCTGCCGGCGCTGGCGGCGCTGGCCGAAGAGGCCCGCCTGCCGTACGCCGGGCACGACGGCAAGACCGGGGAGACCCTGGTCAAGTCGGTGCTCGCGCCGATGTTCGCGATGCGCAACCTGGACGTGCGCTCCTGGTCCGGGGTCAACCTGCTCGGCGGTGGCGACGGCGCCACCCTGGCCGACCCGGCCGCGAACGCGGCGAAGGTGCAGAGCAAGCAGCGGGTGCTCGGCGAGACGCTGGGGTACGTCCCGCAGGGCGGCACGCGCATCGAGTACGTCGAGGAACTGGGCGACTTCAAGACCGCCTGGGATCTGATCACCTTCGCCGGCTTCCTCGGCACCGGCATGCGGATGGAGTTCACCTGGCACGGCTGCGACTCGGCGCTGGCCGCGCCGCTGGTGCTGGACCTGGCCCGGCTCACCGCCGCCGCGCACGCGGCCGGGCGGGTGGGACCGCTGACCGAGCTGGGCTTCTTCTTCAAGGACCCGATCGGCGCGCCCACCCACTCGCTGGGCGAGCAGTGGGCCCGGTTGACCGACTTCACCCAGCAACTGCACGCCGGCGGGGACGGTGATCATGACAACGTTGGCTGACCTCGCCGAGCTGGTCCGGGCGCCGGCTGCGCTCTCGGTGCCCGGCGACGTCGTCGCCGGAGCGGCGGCGGCCGGTGCGCTGGGTCCGCGTACCCCTGCCCTGGCCGGCGCCTCGGTGCTGCTCTACTGGGCCGGAATGGCCGCCAACGACTGGGCCGACCGACGCCTGGACGCCGAGGAACGGCCCGAGCGTCCGATCCCCAGCGGGCGCATCACCCCGACCGCCGCGGTCGGTCTCGCGGCGGGCCTCACGGCCGCCGGCGTGGGCCTGGCCGCCGCCGTGGGCGGTCGCCGCGCCGCCGCGCTCGCCGTGCCGCTGGCCGCCACCATCTGGGGGTACGACCTGCTGGCGAAGAACACTGCCGCCGGCCCGGCCGTGATGGCCGCCTGCCGAGGGCTGGACGTGCTGCTCGGTGCGTCCGGCGGTCGGGTGACGCGGGCAGTGCCGGCGGCGGTGACCGTCGCCGCGCACACCTGGACGGTCACCGCGCTGTCCCGCCGCGAGGTCACCGGCGCCGATGCCGCCCTGCCGATGCGTACCCTCGCGGGCACCGCGGTGGTCGCGGCCAGTGCCGCCGTCGCCGTCCCGGGCACCCGACGCACGACCGCCCGGGGGGACGACCCGGCCGGGGTACGCCCCGAGCGGACCCGGGCGGCAGGTG
Organism: Micromonospora sp. WMMD961; assembly: GCF_029626145.1. Classification (NCBI taxonomy): domain Bacteria; kingdom Bacillati; phylum Actinomycetota; class Actinomycetes; order Micromonosporales; family Micromonosporaceae; genus Micromonospora; species Micromonospora sp. WMMD961. Next base: position 5,765,321 of record NZ_JARUBJ010000002.1, on the reverse strand, counting down.
TCGCGGCCGTGCTGCCCGCCGTGCTGGCCGGGTGGTACGCGGCCCGCTACGGGGCGGCCCAGGTCGAGGTGGTCCGCGACCCGTCGGCCGGGCGGGTCCGCGCCGCCGTCGGCGCCGGGATCACCGGGCTGCCCGCCCTCCAGGGCGCGCTGACCGCTCGGGGTGGCGCCGGCCTGCTCGGGTTGGCCGTCGCGGCGGCCGCGCCGCTGGGTCGACGGCTGGCCCGGAAGGTCTCGCCGACATGACCGTTCCGCAGGCCCGACCCGCGCCGACGGCCGGCGATGCCAACGGGCCCGTCCTGTCGGCCGGCGATGCCAGCGGGCCCGTCCTGTCAGCCGGCGATGCCACGACTCTGCGGCTCGGGTACGGCACGAACGGCTTCAACAACCACCGCCTCGACGACGCGCTCGCCGTCATCGCCGATCTCGGCTACGACGGGGTGGCGCTCACCCTGGACCACGACTACCTGGACCCGTTCGCGCCCGGCCTCACCCGCCGGGTCGCCGCCGTCAGCCGACGGTTGAACGAGCTGGGTCTGGCGGTGGTGATCGAGACCGGGGCCCGCTACCTGCTCGACCCGTGGCACAAACACGCGCCGACGTTGTTGCACGACGATCCGACCCTGCGGATCGAGTTCCTGCGCCGGGCCGTCCGGATCGGTGCCGACCTGGGTGCCGAGGCGGTCTCGTTCTGGGCCGGCGTCCGGCCCGAGACGGTGTCACCGCAGTGTGCGTGGGACCGGCTGGTGGCCGGCTGCGCCACCGTCGTCGACGCGGCCGACACCGCAGGCGTCACCCTCGGCTTCGAGCCGGAGCCGGGCATGCTGGTGCAGGACATCGCCGACTGGCGTCGGCTGCGTGCCGGGCTCGGTGACCCGGCCCGGTTCGGCATCACCCTCGACATCGGCCACTGTCGCTGCCTGGAGCCGTGGCCGGTGCCGCAGTGTGTCGCCGAGGTGGCCGCACACCTGGTCAACGTGCAGATCGACGACATGCGCCGGGGCGTGCACGAACACCTGGAGTTCGGCGTCGGCGAGATCGACTTTCCGCCGGTGCTGGCGGCCCTGGCGGCGGCCGGCTATCGCGGGCTGGTCGCGGTGGAGCTACCCCGCGACTCGCACGCCGCGCCGGCCGTGGCCGCCCGGTCGATCGAGTTCCTGCGTGCCGCCGCTGCGACGGCCACCAATTACCACCCTGCCAGCCCCCTTTGCTCTGCACCCGCCGAGGCGACGCCCGCTGACGAGGCCCCGTCGCATATGTAGGTGCAGAGCAAAGGGTGGTGGGGCGCCTGGAGCAGCAAGAGGGAGGAGACGGGATGACACCGGATTCACTACGGGCCGCGCTGGGAGGCGTACCCGATCCCGATTGGCTGGACACGGCGCTGCGCCGGGTCACCACCGAGCCCACCGAGATCACCCGGCTCTTTCCCGCCGTGGGCCGGCGCTGCGGGCGGGCCGCGCTGCCCGACGCCCCCGGATGGACCGCCGACGACGCGGCCCGGGTGCTGCTGCTCGCCAGCCTGCCCGGCGAGCACGCGGCGTACGCCGAACGCCTCTACCAGCACGGTGACGCGGCCGAACGGCGAGCCGTGCTGCGGGCGCTGCCACTGCTGCCGATCGACGCCGCCGGTGTGCCGCTGCTGCACGACGCGATCCGCACCAACGACACCCGCCTGGTCGCCGCCGCGCTCGGCCCGTACGCCCGGCACCTCGACCCGGCCGCCTGGCGGCAGGCGGTGCTCAAGTGTGTGTTCAGCGGTGTTCCCCTCGCCGCGGTCGCCGACCTGGACTCCCGGGCCGACGGTGAGCTGGCCGCCATGCTGGCCGCGCTCGCCGCCGAACGGCACGCCGCCGGCCGGGAACTGCCCGCCGACGCCACCGACCTGCTCGAACGGCTCACCGCCGCACTGCCCCGGGAGGCGTGAATGCGCATCTTCGACCCCCACATCCACATGACCTCACGCACCACCGACGACTACGAACGGATGGCCGCCGCCGGGGTACGCGCGGTGGTGGAGCCGGCGTTCTGGTTGGGTCAGCCGCGGACCAGCCCCGCCTCGTTCACCGACTACTTCGACTCGCTGATCGGTTGGGAGCCGTTCCGGGCCGGGCAGTTCGGGGTGCGGCACTTCGCCACCATCGCGCTGAACCCCAAGGAGGCCAACGACCCGCGTTGCCGTCCGGTCCTCGACCTGCTGCCCCGCTACCTGGACAAGGACGCGGTGGTGGCGGTCGGCGAGATCGGGTACGACTCGATGACACCGGAGGAGGACGAGGCGTTCGCGGCGCAGCTCGCCCTCGCCGTGGCGTACGAGCTGCCGGCGCTGGTGCACACCCCGCACCGGGACAAGGCGCGCGGCTGCGAACGCACCCTCGCCGTGGTCGCCGAATCCGGCATCGACGCGGGGCGGGTCGTGGTCGACCACCTCAACGAGGTGACCGTCAAGCTGGTCCGCGACAGCGGCTGCTGGCTGGGCTTCTCCATCTACCCGGACACCAAGATGACCCCGCAGCGGATGGTCGAGTTGCTGCGCGAGTACGGCACGGACCGCATGCTGGTCAACTCGGCCGCCGACTGGGGACGCTCCGACCCGCTGCTGACCCGGGCCACCGGCGAGGCGATGCTGTCGGCCGGGTTCGGCGACGACGACGTCGACAAGGTGCTGTGGCGAAACCCGGTGGAGTTCTACGTGCAGTCGGGGCGGCTCGACCTCAGCGACCTGGACGTCGCCGCCGCCGTGGACCCGCAGACCGGCAACTCGATCCTGCGCGGCGGCAGCTGATGCGGTTGCGACATGCCGGCGGCGAGACCGTCCACCTCGGCTACTGCACGAACGTGCACCCCGCCGAGGACCTCGCCGGCATCCTCGGTCAGCTGGACACCTACGCCGTGCCGGTCCGCGAGACGCTCGGCAGCGACCTGCTCGGGCTCGGCCTGTGGCTGGCTGCCCCGGTCGCCGCCGAGCTGGCCGCCGACCCGACGCTGCGCCGCCGGCTGCGCACCGAGCTGGACGCGCGCGGCCTGGAGGTGGTCACCCTCAACGGCTTCCCGTACGCGGCCTTCCAGGCCCCCGTGGTCAAGCAGGACGTGTACCACCCGGACTGGACCACCGAGCAGCGCCTGACGTACACGCTGAACCTGGCCCGGGTGCTCGCCGACCTGCTACCCGACGACGCCGCCCGGGGGTCGATCTCCACCCTGCCGCTGGCCTGGCGGCAGCCGTGGGACACCGGACGGGCCGACGCGGCTCGACGGCGGCTGGACCAGCTCGCCGCCGGCCTGGCGGCGGTGCAGCGCGACACCGGCCGCGAGGTGCGGGTCGCGTTCGAGCCGGAGCCGGGCTGCGTGGTGGAGAGCAGCGGCCAGGCCGCCACCTTGTTGTCCGGGATGGACACCGATCGGATGGGCGTCTGCCTCGACCTGGCCCACCTGGCGTGCGCCTGGGAGGACCCGGCCGAGGCGCTCGGACGACTGCGGGCGGCCGGGTTGCCGGTGGTGAAGGTGCAGGTCTCCGCCGCCGTCGAGGCGGCCGACCCGCAGGGCGGGGCCGACGCGTTGCGCCGCTGGGTGGAGCCGCGCTTCCTGCACCAGACCCGGGGCGCCGGTTGCGCCGGCCTGCCCGACCCGGCCGATGAGTCGTACGCGGCGGACGACCTGGACGAGGCGTTGGACCGGGCGCTGCCCGGACCGTGGCGGGTGCACTACCACGTGCCCCTGCACGCCCCACCCGAGGAACCGCTCGGCTCGACCCTGCCGGTTCTGCGCGCGGCCCTGAGAGCGCTCTTCGACGGCCCGGTCGCCGGCTGCGACCACCTCGACGTCGAGACGTACACCTGGGGGGTCCTGCCGGCCGCACGGCGGCCCCGCACCGACGCGGAGCTGGCCGCCGGCATCGCCGCCGAGCTGGCCTTCGCCCGGGACGAACTGGTCGGACTCGGTCTGACCGCGCAGCGATCCGTGACGATGGGAGGGACGCGATGAGCCGCCGACTGGTGGTGCTCGACGTCGTGGGGCTGACCCCCCGACTGCTGGCGCACATGCCCCGACTGCGCGGGGTCGCCGACGGCGGCTTCCGGGCCGAGCTGGGCACCGTGCTGCCCGCGGTGACCTGCTCGGTGCAGTCCACCTTCCTCACCGGCGAACCGCCCAGCGGGCACGGGATCGTCGGCAACGGGTGGTATTTCCGGGAGCTGGGTGAGGTGCTGCTGTGGCGGCAGCACAACGCGCTGGTCGGCGGGGAGAAGCTCTGGCAGGCGGCCCGTCGCGCCGAGCCCGGCTACACCGTCGCCAACGTCTGCTGGTGGTACGCGATGGGTGCCGACGTCGACTGGACGGTCACCCCGCGTCCCGTCTACTACGCCGACGGGCGCAAGGAACCCGACTGCTACACCGACCCGCCGGAGCTGCACGACGCACTCACCGGCCGGCTGGGCACGTTCCCGCTGTTCACCTACTGGGGGCCGACGGCGGGCCTGCCGTCGTCGAAGTGGATCTGCCAGGCGGCCGAGCAGATCCTGGCCGACGTGTCACCCGACCTGACCCTGGTCTACGTCCCGCACCTGGACTACGACCTGCAACGCTTCGGCCCGTCGTCCCCCCAGGCCGCCGCCGCTGCGGCCGAGCTGGACGCGGTGCTCGGCCCACTGCTCGACGCCGCCCGGGCTCGGGACGCCACAGTGGTGGTCCTGTCCGAGTACGGCATCACCGACGTGTCCCGGCCGGTGGACGTCAACCGGCTGCTGCGCGCCGAGGGACTGTTGCGGGTGCACACCCAGGCAGGCATGGAGTACCTCGACCCGTGGACGTCGAAGGCGTTCGCGGTCGCCGACCACCAGATCGCGCACGTCTACGTCAAGGATCCGGCCGACGTGCCGGCGGTGGCGAAGCTCTGCGCCGGTCTGCCCGGCGTGGCCGAGGTGCTCGACGCCGACGGCAAGGCCGCGCACGGGCTGGACCATCCGAGAGCCGGTGAGCTGGTGCTGGTGGCCGAGCCCGACGCCTGGTTCACGTACTACTACTGGCTGGACGACGACCGGGCGCCGGACTTCGCCCGGCTGGTGGAAATCCACCGGAAGCCGGGTTACGACCCGGCCGAGTTGTTCTTCGACCCGGCCAACCCCGGTGCCGCGAAGGCTCGCGCCGGGGTGGCGCTGGCCCGCAAGAAGCTCGGCATGCGCTACCTGATGAGCGCCGTCGGCCTGGATGCCGGCGCGCGGGCGGTGCGCGGCTCGCACGGGCGGCTGCCGGACGACCCGGCGGACGCCCCGGTGCTGCTCTGCTCCGACCCGACGGCGGCCCGAGAGAAGATCGCGGCCACCGAGGTCAAGGCCCTGCTGCTGGAGTTGGCCGGCTTGACTGCCGGCGGGCCGGGGGAGGGGACATGACGGTCACCGTCGCGCCCACCGACACGAGCGGGTTGCGGGCCCGGTTCGACGCGGAGCTGGCCGGGTTCCTCGAACGGCAGGGCCCGGACTGGCCCGACGGCGCGCCGCGCGGCGTGTTCACCGCCCTGCAACGGTTCGTGCTGGCCGGCGGGAAGCGACTACGCCCGCTCTTCTGCTACTGGGGCTGGCGCGGCGCGGGCGCGGCCGACGGCACCCCGATCGTGGTGGCCGCCGCGGCGCTGGAGCTGTTCCACGCGTTCGCGCTGATCCACGACGACATCCTGGACGGCAGCGACCGCCGCCGGGGTGAGCCGTCGGTGCACCGGCTCTTCGCGGACCTGCACGCCCGCTCGTCGTGGCGCGGTGATCCGGAGGCGTACGGTCGCAACACCGCGCTGCTCTGCGGGGACCTCTGTGCGGCCTGGTCGGATCAGATGTTCCACGAGTGTGGGCTGAGCACCGAGCAGGTGCACCGGGGGTACGGCGTGTTCGCGCTGATGCGTACCGAGGTGATCGCCGGGGAGTACCTGGACCTGGTCTCCGGCGTCGGTGACGGTTCGGTGGCGAGCGCGCTCACCGTGATCCGGATGAAGGCCGCCCGGTACACGGTCACCCGGCCGTTGCAGATCGGTGCGGCCCTGGCCGGAGCGGGAGCGGAGTTGATCGCCGCGCTGGAGGAGTTCGGTGACCCGCTGGGCGACGCGTTCCAGTTGCGCGACGACGTGTTGGGCGTCTTCGGGGACCCGGCGGTCACCGGCAAGTCGATCCTGGACGACCTGCGTGAGGGCAAGCCCACGGTGATGATGGCGCTGGCCCGCAGCGCCGCCGACCGGGCGCAGACGGCTCGGCTGCGGGAGTTGTTCGGCAATCCGGCATTGGACGCCGACGGCGCCGCGGAGCTTCGCGGGATCATCGAGACGACAGGTGCCCGGGAGCGGATCGAGCAGATGATCCGGGTCCGGACCGAGGCCGCACTCGTCGCCCTGCAGGCCGCGAAGGTGGCCGACGAGGCCCGCTCGGCGCTGGTCGAGCTGGCCGGACAGGTCATCGACCGCCGCGCCTGAGCACCAACTTTCGATCAGATCGACAAAAGTTGATGCTGAACCGCCGGAAGGTATGGACACATCGACACCTTCAACTTAGTGTCGTGACCAACACGACAATGTTTCGTCGAGGTGAACCGGCGGCGCGGTAACCCATCGACCCCCACCACCGCTACGGCATCCGGCGCGACGGCGCGCGCCCGGCCTGGCAATCAATCGTCAGGAAGGGGCAGCACCCATGTCCATGAAGGACGCTCCACGACACCGGTCCCGACGATGGTTGTCGGCCGGATCGGCAGCGCTGCTGGTGGTCGCTGCCGGCACGGTCGCACTCGGCGCCGGCCCGACCCCCGCGCAGGCGCACACGATCGTCGCCACCGACTTCCAGCAGGTCGAACTCGCCCGTGGGGTGAGCGACATGGGCGAGCCGATGTCGCTGGCCGTGCTGCCGGACCGTTCCGTCCTGCACACCGCCCGCAACGGCACCCTGCGCCGCACCGACGCCAACGGCACCACCTCCGTGATCGGCACCCTGTCGGTCTACACGCACGACGAGGAGGGGTTGCAGGGCGTCGGCGTCGACCCGGGCTTCGCCAGCAACCGGCAGATCTACCTGTACTACGCCCCGCCGCTCTCCACCCCCAGCGGCGACGCTCCCGCCACCGGCACGGACTTCTCCGCCTGGAACGGGGTGAACCGCCTCTCCCGGTTCACCCTCAACTCCGACTTCACGCTCAACCAGGCCAGCAAGGTCGACGTGCTCGACGTCCCGGCCAGCCGAGGCATCTGTTGCCACGTCGGTGGGGACATCGACTTCGACGCGGCCGGCAACCTCTACCTGTCGACCGGTGACGACACCAACCCGTTCGAGTCGGCCGGCTACTCGCCGCTGGACGAGCGGACCAACCGCAACCCGGCGTACGACGCGCAGCGCAGCGCCGGCAACACCAACGACCTGCGGGGCAAGATCCTGCGGATCAAGGTGAACGCGAACGGCACGTACTCCATCCCGTCGGGCAACCTGTTCGCGCCGGGCACGGCCCAGACCCGCCCGGAGATCTACGCGATGGGGTTCCGCAACCCGTTCCGGATCAGCGTGGACAAGGCCACCGGTGTCGTCTACGTCGGTGACTACGGGCCGGACGCCGGCTCCACCAGCTCCACCCGTGGGCCGTCCGGGCAGGTGGAGTTCAACCGGGTCGCCGCGCCGGGCAACTACGGCTGGCCGTACTGCACCGGCACCAACACCACCACCGAGACGTACAACGAGTGGGACTTCGCCAGCAACAGCACCGGGCCGAAGTACAACTGCGCCGGCGGGCCGACCAACAACTCGTTCCGCAACACCGGCCGGACCACCCTGCCGCCCGCCCAGCCGGCCTGGATCCGGTACGCCGGCGACGCCGGCACCCCGACCGAGTTCGGCGGTGGCTCCGAGTCGCCGATGGGCGGCCCGGTCTACCGGTACAACGCCTCGTCGACCTCCACCACGAAGTTCCCGCAGTCCTTCGACGGGCAGTTCTTCGCCACCGAGTTCGGCCGGGGCTGGATCAAGCCGATCCACGTCAACGCCGACGGTTCCCGGGGCACCATCGACACCTTCCCCTGGGTCGGCAAGCAGGTGATGGACTCGGCGTTCGGCCCGGACGGCGCGTACTACGTGCTCGACTACGGCACCGGGTACTTCAACGGTGACGCCAACTCGGCGCTCTACCGCTTCGACTACGTCGGCGGCGGCAACCGGGCACCGACCGCCGTGGCCAGCGCCAACCGCACCTCCGGTGCGGCCCCGCTCGCGGTGACCTTCTCCTCGGCCGGCTCGTCCGACCCCGAGGGTGGTGCGCTGACCTACTCGTGGGCCTTCGGTGACGGCACCACGTCGACCGCCGCCAACCCGTCGAAGACGTACACCACCAACGGCACGTACACCGCCACGCTGACCGTGCGCGACCCGCAGGGCGCCACCGGCAGCAGCAGCGTACGGATCAACGTCGGTAACACCGCGCCGACGGTGACCATCAACAACCCGGGCAACGGCCAGCTGTTCAGCTTCGGTGACACGGTGCCGTTCAGCATCACGGTCACCGACCCGGAGGACGGCACGATCGACTGCACGAAGGTCAAGATGACCTACGTGCTCGGCCACGACCAGCACGGGCACCAGATCACCTCGCAGAACGGCTGCTCGGGCACGATCACCATCCCGGTCGACGGTGAGCACGACGACGCGGCGAACATCTTCGCGATCTTCGACGCCGAATACACCGACGCCGGTGGGCTCACCACACACACCCAGCACACGCTGCCGCCGCGGCACCGGCAGGCCGAGTTCTACGCCACGTCCTCCGGGATCAACGTGTTCAGCAAGACCCCGGCCGAGGGCGGCAAGACCGTCGGCGACATCAACAACGGTGACTGGATCGCGTTCCAGCCGTACCGACTGGGCAACGTGACCTCGTTCAACGCCCGGGTCTCGTCGGCGGGGGCCGGCGGCACCCTCCAGGTCCGGGCCGGTTCGGCCACCGGCACGGTGCTCGGCTCGGCCACCGTCCCGGTGACCGGCGGCTGGGACACCTTCACCACGGTGGCCGGGACGATCACCAACCCGCCGACCGGCACGACCACGCTGTACCTGACCTTCGCCGGTTCGGGCACCGGGGCGCTCTTCGACCTCGACGCCTTCACCTTCGTCACCGGCACGCCGCCGGCCGGCGGGGCCGGGGCGATCAAGGGTCTGGGCGGCAAGTGTCTGGACGTGCGCAGCGGCGCCACCGCCGACGGCACGCAGATCCAGATCTACACCTGCAACGCCAGCGCGGCGCAGACCTGGGCGGTCACCCCGAACTCGACGATCAAGTCGTTGGGTAAGTGCCTGGACGTCTCGGCTGCCGGCACCGCGGACGGCACCAAGATCCAGCTCTGGACCTGCAACGGGACCGCCGCGCAGAACTGGTCCGCCCAGGCCGACGGCACGCTGCGAAACCCGGCGTCGGGCAAGTGCCTCGACGTCTCCGGCAACAACTCCGCCGACAGCACGGTGGTCCACCTGTGGACCTGCGTCAGCGGTGCCGCCAACCAAAAGTGGACCCTGCCCTGAGCTGAAGGAAGGGCCCCTTGCTAACGCCTAGTGTTGTACAAGGGGCCCTTCCTAACCGCGATTAGGAGAGCGATATGCGCAGACGCCTGCGACCCGTCCTCGGTGCGGCAATGGCCGCACTCGCCGTCATCGCCTGTACCACCCCGGCCACCCCGGCCAGCGCCGCCGACGCCCCCTACGACGTCCTGGTGTTCTCCAAGACCGCCGGTTTCCGGCACGACGCGATCCCGGTCGGCATCCAGACCATCCGCGACCTGGGCGCGGCGAACAACTTCACCGTCACCGCCACCGAGGACGCCAACGCGTTCACCACCAGCAACCTCTCCCAGTACGAGGCCGTCGTCTTCCTCAACACCACCGGTGACGTGCTCAACGCCAGCCAGCAGACCGCCTTCGAGTCGTACATCGGCTCCGGTCGGGGGTACGTGGGTGTGCACGCCGCGGCCGACACCGAGTACGACTGGCCGTTCTACGGCAACCTGGTGGGCGCGTGGTTCGCCTCGCACCCGGCAATCCAGCAGGCCAACATCAAGGTGGAGGACCGGGGCCACGCGGCGACCGCGCACCTGCCGCAGACCTGGACGCGCACCGACGAGTGGTACAACTACCGCACCAACCCCCGGTCGACCGCGCACGTGCTCGCCTCGCTCGACGAGTCGTCGTACTCCGGCGGCGGGATGGGCGCCGACCACCCGCTGAGCTGGTGCAAGAGCTACAACGGTGGCCGGTCCTTCTACACCGGCGCCGGGCACACCCAGGCGTCGTACGCGGAGCCGGCGTTCCGGAACCACCTGCTCGGCGGCATCCGCTACGCCTCCGGCCGGAGCAAGGCCGACTGCCGGCCCGAGACCGGCTACACCCCGATCTTCAACGGCTCGACGACCGGCTGGTCGCAGGCCGGTCCGGGCAGCTTCACCAACTCCGACGCCACCCTGACCTCGGTCGGCGGCATGGGGTTGTTCTGGTACAACGCCAAGCAGTTCACCGACTACTCGCTGAAGCTGGACTGGAAGTTGGCCGGGGACGACAACTCCGGCATCTTCATCGGGTTCCCGCCGTCGAGTGATCCGTGGTCGGCGGTGGACAACGGCTACGAGATCCAGATCGACGCGACCGACGCGACCGACCGCACCACCGGAGCGGTCTACACGTTCAAGTCGGCCGACATCGCCGCCCGCGACGCGGCGCTGAACGCGCCGGGGGAGTGGAACACCTACGAGCTGTTGGTCGAGGGTGAGCGGCTACAGATCTTCCTCAACGGGGTGAAGATCAACGACTTCACCAACACCAACCCGGTCCGCTCGCTGGCCGGCCACATCGGCATCCAGAACCACGGCACCGGTGACGACGCCTCGTTCCGCAACATCCGGATCAAGGAGTTGGGCACCACCCCGCCGCCGACCGGCAACACCACCGTCCAGGCCGAGGCGTTCAGCTCGGCCAACGGGGTCTCCGCGTTCACCAAGGCGGGCGCCAACGGTGGGCAGACCGTCGGTTACATCGACCCGGGCGACTGGGCGGCGTACAACGGTGTCAACCTGACCGGGGTCACCTCGTTCACGTCCCGGGTCGTCTCCGGTGGCGCGGGCGGCACCATCCAGGTGCGCACCGGCTCGGCCACCGGCCCGGTGCTCGGCACTGTCGCGGTGCCGAACACCGGCAGCTGGACGACCTTCGCCAACGTCACCACGGCCCTGTCCAACGTCCCGTCCGGCACCCAGAACCTCTACCTCACCTTCACCGGTAGCGGCACGGGCCTCTTCGACGTGGACGACTTCACCCTGGTCAAGGGCAGCGGGGGCGGCACCGGGGTCGGCCCGATCAAGGGCCTGGCCGGCAAGTGCCTGGACGTGCGCAGCGGCGGCACCGCCGACGGCACCCAGATCCAGATCTACACGTGCAACAGCAGCGCGGCGCAGACCTGGACCGTGACGCCGAACTCGACGATCAAGGCGCTCGGCAAGTGCCTCGACGTCAACGGCAGCGGCACCGCCAACGGCACCAAGATCCAGCTCTGGACCTGCAACGGCAGCGGGGCGCAGAACTGGGCGGCGGCGTCCGACGGCACCCTGCGTAACCCGTCGTCCGGCAAGTGCCTGGACGTCTCCGGTAACAACTCGGCGGACAGCACCGTCGTACACCTCTGGACCTGCCTGAATGCGGCCAACCAGAAGTGGACCCTGCCCTGACCGGCTGAGCCGGGAGGAGCCGCCGTCACGACCCGACCTGGCGGCGGCTCCTCCCGAGGCAGTGCCCCGGTGAGCGTCATACCTGCGCGTCGTGCACAGGTATGACGCTCACGCCGCGGTTACGGCCCCCGCGCCGGACACCGCCCGGGGCCCGGCTCACAGGCCACTGCCGTACCTTGACCAGCATGGGGCGTATGGCGCAGTGGCGCCGGATGGTGCAGGCGCACGGGCACCGGCTGCTGCACGGGGCCGAGGAGTCCGACGCGTCGACCGGTCCCGCACCCAGCCTGAATCGTCTCGACGCGCTGGTGGAGGGCTTCGCCGCAGGCCAGCCGGTGCGCTGGAGTCTGACCGGGTACCCTCGGCCGCTGCCCGGGCCGGTCGACGTCGTGGCGTACCGGATCATCGAGGAGGCCCTCACCAACGCGTGCCGGCACGCCCCGGGCGCGCCGGTCGCGGTCCGCCTGCGCTACGACACCACGGGCATCACCATCGAGGTACGCGACGAGGGCGCCGCTCCAGCGCCGTCGGGCGGGCGCGCCCACCACACCGGGCAGGGTCTGCTCGGGGTACGCAGACGCGCCGAGCGGCTCGGCGGCACGTTCTCCGCCGGCCCACGTGCCGGTGGCGGCTTCACCGTACGGGTCGCGCTGCCCGCGCCCGAGGAGGTGGCCGAGTGATGATCGGGCTGCGGGGCTTTCGCGATGGGGTGCCACGGAAATAAGGTGGGGTCGGCGACCGTGCTGGTGGCCGGTGACCCGGCGGGAGGCGCAACCCGCGGGCCCAGGTGTGTTCCGCACCCACCGGTGACCGCTCGGCGTCGCGTACGTCCGGTCACCCTCGCCCCGGTCCGCACCTGGAATCCCCCATGACAACAGGGGAGAAGAACAATGGCGCGACCCATCACGCTCTTCACCGGCCAGTGGGCCGACCTTCCGTTCGAGGAGGTTTGCCGGCTCGCCTCCGAGTGGGGCTACGACGGTCTGGAGATCGCCTGCTGGGGCGACCACTTCGAGGTCGACAAGGCACTCGCCGACGACTCCTACGTCGAGCGCAAGCGGGAGACCCTGGCGAAGCACAACCTCCAGGTCTTCACGATCTCCAACCACCTGGTCGGTCAGGCGGTCTGTGACCACCCGATCGACGAGCGGCACCAGGACATCCTGCCCGCCCGGATCTGGGGCGACGGGGAGCCCGAAGGGGTCCGTCAGCGGGCCGCGGAGGAGATCAAGGACACCGCGCGGGCGGCCGCGAAGCTCGGGGTGAAGACGGTCGTCGGCTTCACCGGCTCGTCGATCTGGCACACGCTGGCGATGTTCCCGCCGGTGCCGCCGTCGATGATCGAGCGCGGCTACCAGGACTTCGCCGACCGGTGGAACCCGATCCTCGACGTGTTCGACGAGGTCGGGGTGCGGTTCGCGCACGAGGTGCACCCCAGCGAGATCGCGTACGACTACTGGACGACCAAGCGGACGCTCGAGGCGATCGGCAACCGGCCCGCGTTCGGGCTGAACTGGGACCCGTCGCACTTCGTGTGGCAGGAGCTGGACCCGGTGAACTTCATCTTCGACTTCGCCGACCGGATCTACCACGTGGACTGCAAGGACGCCAAGGTGCGCACCGGGGACGGCCGGCGTGGCCGGCTCGCCTCGCACCTGCCCTGGGCCGACCTGCGCCGCGGGTGGGACTTCGTCTCCACCGGGCACGGCGACGTGCCCTGGGAGGACTGCTTCCGCGCGTTGAACGCGATCGGTTACGACGGCCCGATCTCGGTCGAGTGGGAGGACGCCGGGATGGACCGGCTCGTCGGTGCCCCGGAGGCGTTGCAGTTCGTCCGCCGGCTCGCCTTCGACGCTCCGAGTGCCGCCTTCGACGCGGCGTTCAGCAGCAAGGACTGACCGCACCTCGGACAGACCACGGGCCGGTCGCCCTGCGGCGACCGGCCCGTCGTGGTGCGGTGGGTCAGAGCGTGCTGGCGTTCGTGCCCGAGCCGGACGGCTTGGTGCGGGGGTTCGTGGACGACGGCGACCCGGAGGTCGTGCCGACCGTGCTGGTGCCCGCCTTGGCGCCCACCGTGGCGGGCGTGCCGGCGAACGCGTCGTCGGCGGCGGTCAGCTCCTGCTTGCCGGTGCTGCCGTTGCCGTTGCCCAGCTTCTCGCCCAGCTTGGTCTGGCCGAGCTTGTCCTTGCCCTCGCTGTAGAGCTTGTTCGCCTGGGCCTGCGCGACTCCGGCCGCCTCCTGGACGGTCGGGTGGTCGAGCACCTTACGGCCCCGGACCACCAGCTCTTCGTACTTCTCCCGGCCGGCACGGGCGCCCAGGACGAATCCCGCAGCCAGCCCGCCAAGAAACATGATCTTTCCGCGCATGGCGGCTCCTTCCGTACCTGACGCGCCGTCGCCCCCGTTGAGTTGCCCCGTCGGAAGGCGACCTGTTCGCGCCTGCGTCCTCTGTCCGCAGCTAACTACCCATCCTGCTCCCCGCTCAAGCATGTCTGGGCCGGGATGACGATTTACCCCGTTTGTCGATGCGTCCTCGACCCTGACCTGCTCGTCTTGATCAACGAGCGGTGGGGTGGAACCCGCTGGACCGCCACCGGGGAAAGTCCTGTACTCTTGTCCCGTCGCACGGCGTCGGCGAGATCCGATTCCGGGCGGTGCACGATCCCCTGTAGCTCAATTGGCAGAGCAGCCGGCTGTTAACCGGCAGGTTATTGGTTCGAGTCCAATCGGGGGAGCTTCTCCGCTCAACGCCCGTCGGCCCGGTGCCGGCGGGCGTCTTCGTGTGCCCACGTTCCGCAGCACCCGGCCGGCAAGATCGTGCTCGTTCCTTGTTGTAGTGGTGTCGGTGTGTTGGTGAGGCCACTACTTCCTGGTTTGTGCATGATCTTGGCGCGGGGCGCGGGGCGCGGGGCGCGGGGCGCGGGGCGCGGGGCGCGGGGCGCGGGGCGCGGGGCGCGGGGCGCGGGGCGCGGGGCGCGGGGCGCGGGGCGCGGGGCGCGGGGCGCGGGGCGCGGGGCGCGGGGCGCGGGGCGCGGGGCGCGGGGCGCGGGGCGCGGGCAGAATGAGAGGTTTGGGCCGCTTGGTGCTCCGGTGCCCGGCAGGATGGTCGATGTCGACCCAGGCTTCCGCTGCGTCGATCGACGTGCCGATCCGTGGGGTGAGTACGCATGTCCGGACGAGGTGGCAGGGCCACACTGGTCGCGGTGGTGGTCGTGCTGGCCTGGCTGGTGATCGGCGGTGTCGCCGGCCCGTTCGCCGGACGCCTCAGTGAGGTCGCCACCAACGACAACGCCGCCTTCCTGCCCACCGACGCCGAGGCGACCCGGGCCCAGGACCTCGCCGGTCAGTTTGTCGACCGGCAGACCATCCCGGCTCTGGTCGTCTACGAGCGACCCTCCGGGATCACCGACGCGGACCGGCAGCGGGTCAGCGCGGACGCCGCCCGGTTCGCCCAGGTGCCCGGCGTGGTCACGCCGCTGCCACCGCCCATTCCCAGTGAGGACGGCCAGGCCCTCCAGGTCGTCGTACCGGTGGACGACGCCGAGGGTGAGGAGATCGGCACGGTGGTCGAGCAGCTCCGCGACATCACCGGCAGCGACCGGGACGGCCTCGCCGTGGACGTCTCCGGCCCGGCCGGTCTGCTCGCCGACCTGATCGAGGTGTTCTCCGCCATCGACGGGCCACTGCTGCTGGTCACCCTGGTCGTAGTGCTGATCATCCTGTTGGTCGTCTACCGCAGCCCGGTGCTCTGGATCTTTCCGCTGCTGGCCGCCGGGATGTCGTACGCCCTCGCCTCGGTCTTCGTCTACCTGCTCGCCGACGCCGACGTGGTCAAGCTCAACGGGCAGGCCCAGGGCATCCTCACCGTGCTGGTCTTCGGCGCCGGCACCGACTACGCGTTGCTGCTGATCGCCCGTTACCGCGAGGAGCTGCACCGCCACGCCCGACCCTGGGCCGCCATGCGTGCCGCCTGGAAGGGAGCCGCGCCGGCCATCATCGCCTCCGGCGGCACGGTCATCGTCAGCCTGCTCTGCCTGCTGCTGTCCAGCCTCAACTCCAACCGGGCGCTCGGCCCGGTCGCCGCCATCGGCATCGCCGCCACCCTGCTGGTGATGCTCACGTTCCTGCCCGCGCTGCTGGTCCTCGGCGGTCGTTGGGCGTTCTGGCCCCGACGGCCCCGCGAGGACCAGGCCGACCCGCGCATGGAGCACGGCATCTGGAGTCGCATCGCCGGCTTCGTGGCCCGGCACGCCCGACCGGTCTGGCTGAGCACCGCCGTCGTGCTGGCAGTCCTCACGCTCGGGCTCACCCAGCTCGGCGCGACCACGCTCGGCCAGTCCGACCTGTTCACCCAACGCGTCGACTCGGTCGACGGCCAGGAGGTGATCTCCCGGCACTACCCGGCCGGGACGGGCAGCCCGGCCACCATCTTCACCACCGAACAGGCCGCCCGGCAGGTCGCCCAGGTGGCACAGGGCGTACGCGGTGTCGCCGACGTCCGGCCCCTGCCCGCCGGCCCGCAGACCGGCCCACCGAACCCGAACGCCCCGCCGAAGGTCGTCGACGGGCGGGTGCAACTGGAGGCCACCCTCAGCGACCCACCCGACAGCGACGGCGCGGAGCGGACAATCCGTGAGCTGCGCGTCGCCGTACACCAGGTGCCCGGCGCGGACGCCGTGGTCGGTGGCTTCACCGCCATCAACGTGGACACCTCGGACGCCGCGAAGCGCGACCAGAACGTCATCATCCCGGTGGTGCTGGTGGTCATCGCGGTGATCCTGGCCCTGCTGCTGCGGGCGCTGCTCGCCCCGGTGCTGCTGATCGCCACCGTCCTGCTCAGCTTCGCGGCGACCCTCGGCCTCTGTGCGCTGCTGTTCCGCCACGTCTTCGACTTCCCCGGCGTGGACTCGTCGTTCCCGCTGTTCGCGTTCGTGTTCCTGGTCGCCCTCGGCATCGACTACAACATCTTCCTGATGAGCCGGGTCCGCGAGGAGTCGGTCCGGCGGGGCACCCGCGCCGGCGTGCTCGCCGGCCTCGCCGTCACCGGCGGGGTGATCACCTCTGCCGGCATCGTGCTCGCCGCGACGTTCTCCGCCCTCGCCGTCCTGCCGCTGGTGGTGTTGGTCGAGTTGGGTACGGCCGTCGCGATCGGGGTACTGATCGACACCATCATCGTCCGGTCGCTGCTGGTGCCCGCACTGGCGTACGACATCGGGCCGAAGATCTGGTGGCCGGGCCGGTTGTCCCGGGCGAACGGTGAGCGGGAGGCGCGTGATGCTGGCTGAGACCGACGTGGTCGTCGTCGGCGGCGGCCTGGCCGGGCTCGCTGCCGCCCGCCGGCTGCACCGTGCCGGGGTGCCCTGGCGGCTGCTGGAGGCCGGCGGTCGACTCGGCGGCCGGGTCGCCACCGACGTCGTCGACGGCTACCTCATCGACCGTGGGTTCCAAGTGCTCAACACCGCCTACCCACGCCTCGGCACGCTGCTCGACACCGACCGCCTCGACCTCGGGTACTTCACCTCCGGGGTGCTGGTGCGAAAGGGCGACGACCTGTTGCGGCTGGTCAACCCGCTGCGCGAACCGACCGGAGGCCCGGGCACCGCGCTCGCCGGCGTCGGCTCGCTGCGCGACCGGCTGCGCTTCGCCGCGCTCGCCGCCGGTTGCGCCACCCTGCCGGCGGCCCGGCTGCTCGCCGCCCCGGAAACCAGTGCCGAGACGGCGCTCCGCCGGGCGGGCCTCTCCGACGCGATCATCGAGGAACTGCTACGACCCTTCCTGTCCGGCGTGTTCATCGATCGAGAACTGGCCACCTCCAGCCACGTACTCGCGATGGTGTTGCGCTCCTTCGCCCGGGGCCGCATCGGGCTGCCCGCCGAGGGGATGGCCGCGCTGCCCCGGGCCATCGCCGACCCGCTCCCCGCCGACCTGCTCGACCTGGACACCCCGGTCGCGGAGGTCGCCCCCGGCCGGGTCCGCACCCAGGCCGGCGACATCCGCTGCCGAGCCGTCGTGGTCGCCGTCGACCCGCCCGCCGCGCCCGCGCTGCTTCCGGCCCTGACGACGGTACGCATGCACAGCTACACCACCTACTACCACAGCGCGCCCGAGCCGCCGCTCACCGAACCGATCCTGCTCGTCGACGGCGACCGGCGCGAGATCGTGGCGAACACTGTGGTGCTCAGCAATGCCGCACCGACCTACGCCCCCGCCGGACGGCACCTGATCGCCACCTCCGTGGTCGGCCCGGCCGCCCCACCCGAGCCGACCATCCGGACCGAGTTGACCCGGCTGTACGGTCAGTCCACCGCCGACTGGACCCACCTCACCACAGTGGCCGTCCCGCAGGCGCTACCCGCCGCGCCGCCACCGCAGGGACGGCTGCGCAAACCCGTGTCGCTGGGGGAGGGGCTGTTCGTGGCCGGTGACCACCGGGACAGCCCGTCCATCCAGGGCGCCCTCGCCAGCGGCTGGCGTGCCGCCGGAGCGGTGCTGGAAGAGCTGCGCGCCCGCTGAGCCCGGCCCGAAACGGGGGCCACGAAGCCCTTGTTGATCACCTATGATCCCGCCATGCCCGCCCCCCTGCCAGCCCCCACCTTCGATGCTGGTGCCGCGTACCCGGAGGTCAACGACCTGCGGAAGGCGCTCGACGCCGCCGACTGGCCCGCCGTCCGCGCGCTGTTCGCCGACCGCGACCCCGCCACCCGGACACTGCTGGTCGACGCCGCCGGTGACCAGGAAGGGACCGAACCGTTCCTACGGCGGGCGTACGACGAGGACCCCACCGACGCCCTCGCCGGGACGCTGCTCGGCAACTGCCTCATCCGCACCGGCTGGCGGATCCGCAGCGCCGCCCGGGCCGAGCACGTCAGCCGCAGCCAGTTCGAGCAGTTCCACGAGCACCTGCGGCGTGCCGAGCAGGTGCTCATCGACGTCACCGCCCGGCACGAGGACGACGCGGCGGCCTGGACCCAACGGATCACCCTCGCCCGGGGCCTGCAACTCGGCCAGAACGAGGCACGTCGCCGCTACGACCGGCTCGCCCGACACCATCCCCACCACCTGCCCGCGCAGGCCAGCCTGCTCCAGCAACTCTGCCCGAAGTGGAGCGGCGACTGGGACCGGACCTTCGGTTTCGCCCGCGAGTGCGCCGAGTCCGCGCCCGACGGGGCACCCAACGCCGCGCTCGTCGCCGAGGCGCACCTGGAACGCTGGCTGGACTTCGACACCGAACGGGAGCGCACGGAGTACCTGCGCAGCACGCCCGTGGTGGACGAGATCATGCAGGCCGGACAGCGCTCGGTGCTGCACCCCGACTATGTCGACCGAGCGGACTGGGTGTGGGTCCGGTCGACGTTCGCACTGATGTTCAGTCTGACCGGGCAGTGGTCCGCCGCGGCGAGCCAGTTCACCGTCCTGGGCAACCTGGGCACGGAATACCCCTGGACCTATGTGGACGGGGCCGAGGGCTTCACCAGGTACCGCGCCGAGGCGTACGCGAAGGGTGGTCGGTCGTGATCCAGCACCTGGACGTGGACGGGGTGCCCACGCTGCTCGCCCCCACCGGCGGGCCGATGCACG
Source organism: Micromonospora sp. WMMD961 (assembly GCF_029626145.1). Taxonomy (NCBI): domain Bacteria; kingdom Bacillati; phylum Actinomycetota; class Actinomycetes; order Micromonosporales; family Micromonosporaceae; genus Micromonospora; species Micromonospora sp. WMMD961. The sequence goes on along the minus strand of NZ_JARUBJ010000002.1, from coordinate 5,746,031 downwards.
CCGGGCTGACCTTCCGGGTCGGCACCGCCGACGAGACGCTCGCCCGCTCCGGCGTCACCCACCTCATCGAACACCTCGCGCTCGCCCGACTCGGGCTGGCCGACTACCACGTGAACGGCGCGACCGCCCCCGCGTTCACCACGTTCCACACCCAGGGCTCCGAGTCGGACATCGCGGCGTTCCTCACCGCCGTCTGCGGGCACCTGTCCGACCTGCCGGTCGCGCGGCTCGACGTCGAGAAGGAGATCCTGCGTACCGAATGGAGCAGCCGAGGCTCCGCCGCCGTCGACGACATCCCGCTGTGGCGCTACGGCGCCCGCGACTTCGGCCTGAGCAGCTACCCGGAATGGGGCCTGGGCGCGCTCACCGCCGACGACCTGCGGCAGTGGACGGCCCGCTGGTTCACCCGGGAGAACGCCGTGCTCTGGATCGCCGGTGACCGGGTGCCCGCCGGACTACGGCTCACCCTGCCCGGCGGCGTCCGGCAACCGGTTCCGGTGGCGTCGTCGGCGCTGCCGACCACCCCCGCGTACTTCGTCAGCGGCACCCGCGCCGTGGTGCTCGACTCGGTGGTACGCCGCAGCACCGCCGCCAGCACCTTCGCCGGGGTGCTGGAACGCGAGCTGTACCGGTCGCTGCGCCAGGACGCCGGCCTGTCCTACACCACCACCACCGGGTACGAGCCGCGCGGCGACGGGTACGCCACCCTGCGGGCCCTCGCCGACGCGCTGGCGGAGAAGCAGGACGCCGTGCTCGGCGGCTTCATCGACGTACTCGCGAAGATGCGGGTCGGCCGGATCGAACAGGCGGACCTCGACGCCACCATCGCCAAGCGGGAAGACCTGCTCGCCACCACCGAGGTGGACGCCGCGCGGCTACCCGGGTACGCCCTCAACCTCCTGACCGGGCAGCCGAACCTCACAGTCGACGAGTACCGCGCCGAGCTGAAGGCCGTCAGCATCACCGACCTGCACGACGTGGTCGGCGAGGTGATGACCTCGGCGCTGCTGATGGTGCCCGGTGGCCACACCGCCGACTGGGCAGGCTTCACCGCCGCGCCCACCCACTCCGCCGACACCGTCGACGGCCCCACGTACCGCGCCCGGGAGGGCGCCGGCGGAGTCCGCCTCGGCGTCGACGGTGTCACCTACCTGCGGACGGACGGGCACCTGACCGTCCGCTACGCCGACTGCGCCGCCATGCTCGCGTGGCCCGACGGCGCACGGCAACTCATCGGTACGGACGCCATCGTGCTGCACATCGAGCCGACCATGCTCGGCCTGCCCCCGGGGACGATCCAGGCCATCGACGCCGGGGTGCCAGCCGACCGGCACGTCACCATGCCGGCCCGCAGCGCGGACCAGATCCCGCAGCCCAGGCCCATCGAGCGCCAGCCCGAACCCGCCAAGCGTTCCTGGTGGGAGGTGCCGGTGATGGTGCTCAGCGGGCTCGGCACCCTGCTCATGGGCGGCTTCTGCCTGCTGCTCACCATCGGCATGTTCGTCGCCGAGGAAAGTTCGGAGGACGACGCGTGGTTCTGGGGCGTCATCGCGGTCGGCTGGATGCTCACTGTTATCCTCGCGTTGCCCATCGTGCTGCTGAAGCGACGACGGCGGTGATGAGGCGGGGCCGGATCGCTGCTGGCCCGTGATCCACCGGGCGGGATAAGATCCGGCGCGGTGTGAGGGGCGGTAGCTCAGCCGGTTAGAGCAGGGGACTCATAATCCCTCGGTCGCGGGTTCGAGTCCCGCCCGCCCCACTTCAAACGGACACTCGAATGGAGAGGCGCAGGTCGCAGAATCGCAGGTCGGCGGTGAAAGCGGCTGCTGCGGACGGTGCAGCTCGCCGAGGTGTGATTCGAGCAGGCGACCCGGGCAAGAACTCAGCCGGGCCGGATCAGCAGTAGCACCACGGTGGCCAGGTAGATGATGGGGATGGCGACCCCCTCGAAGCCGATTCCCCGGCGTTCCCGGATGATCAGCCCAGCTGCCAGCGTGGCGGTCATCAGAGTGGTCATTCCGGTGAACAGCAGGCCCGACAGGTTCGCTTCGGAGTAGATCGATCCGGACCGGTAGGTGGCGTCGGCCAGGAAGATCATCAGGGCGTCGAAGGCGTTGCCACCGAGGATGTTGCCGATGCCGAGTGTCAGCGCCCCGATGCGGATCGCCGCGATGAGGGTGATCAGCTCCGGTAGCGAGGTGATCGCCGTGGTGAGTGTGAAGCCCACGAATCCGCTGGGCAGGCCCGAAGCGGCCACCACACCGAGTCCGCCCTGCCCGATCAGGTAGCCGGTGGCGGCCACCACGGCGGCCAGCGCGGCCAGCCTGAACCACAACCGGCGGAGGCTTACACCCGACGGTGTCGCGGCGGGCACGTCCTGGCGGGTGTCGGCGGTGCGGCGGGCGAACCACATCGGTTCCCGGCGCAGCCGGCGCAGCAGCACCAGACCGTACAGATAGATCACGGGGATCAACAGGCTCGCCGGGTGCACCCAGAAGACGGTGAGCTCAGGCGTCGCATATGCCACCACGGGCAGGCAGAGCAACGCCACCAGGACCAGCGACTGCAGGACGTTCTCCAGCGACGCCGCCGCGTGCTCGATGTTGGACCGGCGGTAGAGCAGATCGGCGATGGCCAGCCACACCGTCTGCACCGCGATGCCACCGATCGGGTTGGCGAGGGCGAACTCGGCGTCCTGCCGAACCGAACCGATGATGGTGGTGGCGATGCCGGGCAGCGAGGTCACCGCGCCGAGCAACAGGGCACCGGCCACCGCCTCGCCCATCCCGGTCCGGTCCGCCAACTCGTCCGCCGTCCGGGCCAGCGCCCCGCCGGCGAACAGGATCGCCACCAGTGCGGTGAGCAACGCGATCACGCTCGGCACGAGGGGCCAGGTGCCGGCGGCGGTCACCAGGTGCCGCCGGCAGTCAGCCCGTTTGCAGAAACCATGGCTCTACCGGTACCCGACGGACGGCATTTTGGCACGGCGACCCGGTCACGGGCACGGTCCGAAATCCTGGCGGTCCCGATCACTCCCGTGGCCTTCATCGGTCTCCCGAGGTCCGTCGGTGAGGCGCGTTCAGCGGTAGCGGGTCAGCCATGCTGCCGACGAGCGGGACGGACCGCGTCGAGGTCCGGACCGACACCCTCAGTCCGCACTGAGTCCGCAGCGGCACGGCCCGCCACCCGGTCGAGACGGTCGGCCACCTGGTCCAGGTCGTCCTCGAAGAGGTCCGCGTACACGGTCCAACATCATGGCCGCCGAGGCGTGCCCGTTCCACGATGTGCGGACTCACGGTGGAGATGGGCTTCAGGCGGTTCCGTGATGAGTGCGAAGATCGCCCACATGAAGCCAGCCAAGAACCCGTGGTGGCAAACAGCGAAAACGCCGAAGCGGGGTTTCATCATGGGAGGCGTCTGGCTTCTCTTGGCCGCCGGGTGGGTGCTCGTGGCCGTCGGAGACCCCACGCCGTGGCATTGGGCATTTGCCGCACTGTGGGCGGTCGGCGGTATGGGCAACCTGGTGTCAGCCGTGTTGCTGCGGCGACGGCAGCGCGACTCAGGATAGGGCAGGGTCAGAAGCCGCGGTCCGGGCCGATTGAGCGCGATCCGCCAGCAACGGCCACGAGGATCAGCCCGGCATGAACGTGGAACGGGGGGCGGTCCGCATCCAGTCCGCAAGAGGTCGATGAACGGCGGGGGAGCGGTGAGAGATGTCGAGGGCCGATTCCGCTGCTAGCAGGCCAACCGTCAGCTCGCCGGTGTCTGGCCGCATGCGTCGGCGGCCTTGGCTGCTCGGGCCGGGGTCGCCAGACGCCGTCCGAGTTCGCGCCCTGTGCGAAGGCAGGGTCAGCGGGTCGCCAGGGATGGTGGCGGTGAGCAGCGCGGCCCGCCGCCCGGTCGACTCCCTCGCTTACCGCTTGTCGTAGGCGTCCTGTGCCGCCGACACGTCGCCGAGGTGCTCGATCGACCACCGCTGGAGCGCACGCAGCGGCTCCAGCAGTGTCCGGCCGGCCTCGGTGAGCGCGTACTCGACCCGGACCGGCACTTCCGGGTACACCGTGCGGCGCACGAGGCCGTCTCGTTCCAGCCCTCGCAGGGTCTGGGTCAGCATCTTCTGCGAGACGCCCTCGATGCGCCGCCGCAGTTCGGAGAAGCGGGCGTCCCCGTCGCCCAGGACGCTGACGATCAGGACGGTCCATCGGTCGCCGATGCGGTCGAGGATGCGCCGGGTCGGACAGTCGGCCTGATACGGGTCGCCGTGGAGGGCCGCGGCCTGGGTGGTTACCAAAAAGTGCCTTCTTCCCGATGGAGACCTGGTCTCTTACGGTAACCGAGGAAGCGCGGTCAGGGGGCCGCGGAAGCTGGCAAGAAGGGCAACTTCATGTCTCGCATCACCGTCCTCGGCGGTACCGGGTACGCAGGATCGGCCATCGTCGCCGAGGCTGCCGCTCGCGGTCACGAGGTCACCGCGTTCAGCCGGTCGGTTCCGGCCGATCGCGTCCCGGGCGTGGCCTACGTCCGGGGCGACGTCACCGACGAGGCAGCGCTGAGTTCGGTGATCTCGGGCGCCGACGTCGTGGTCGGCGCGCTCGCACCGCGTGGTTCGTTGGCGGGCTCCTTCCGGGACGTGTATGCCATGATCACTCGTCTCGCCGACGCCGAGAGGATTCCGCTGTACGTCGTCGGCGGCTTCTCGTCGCTGCGCCCCGCCTCGGGAGCGCCCCGCTACGTCGCGGACCTGAGTCACGCCCCCGCCGCGTACCACGACGAACTCGTCACCGTGGCGGCGCTGGTCACCGACGATCTCCCGGCCACGCCAGAGACGCTCGACTGGGTGTTCGTGAGCCCGGCGGGCAGGTTCGGTGCGCACGTGCCCGGAGAGCGGCTGGGCACCTACCGGGTCGGTGACGACGTCGCCGTTCAGCCCGGGGACGGCGGAGCGATCTCCGGCCCGGACTACGCGCTCGGGTTCGTCGACCTGATCGAGAAGGGCGAGCACCGCCGGGCCCACCTCAACCTGGGGTACTGAACCGCGATCTTTCCGGCAAGGGCGCGGTGTCGGTGGACGCGATCGGCAGCCCGCCGCCCGGCGCCCGGGCAGCTCTGTCTGGTGATTGAGGCGCTCCTCGAGATGGCTCGACTTCACCGCACGCACGCACGCTCGGTGAACAGGCGGTGGCGCTGCGACAGCCGACTACATCCGGCGCGCCTGCGGTGTCATTGATTTGTCATGGTCCTGCGGTAGCTCCGCCATATATCTCGTCAAGATTTGGTGGCCGAGCAGGAGTTCATGTCGGGACCAAATCAATCGTTCTCGGGGGTTGGCGGATGCGGACGCTCAGAGGCAGCAGCGAGAGCGGCGGGCCGGGAACCCCCGGCGGGCGGGTTCGGGAGGACCGCTTCACATGTGTGGACTGAGCGGAGAGCTTCGCCGCGACGGCGCCCGCGCCGACGTCGCCACCGTCGAACGCATGGCGGCGGCGATGAGCGTTCGTGGCCCCGACGATGCCGGGTCGTGGTCGCACGGGTGCACCGCACTCGCCCACCGCCGGCTGGAAATCATCGACCTGTCCGCTGCCAGCGGTCAGCCTCTCGTGGACCCGGCCGCCGGCTTGGCAGGCGTGTTCAACGGGTGCATCTACAACTACCGCGCACTGAGAGCGGAACTGGAGGCGCGGGGTCACCGGTTCTTCTCCGCCGGGGACACCGAGGTCGTCGTCAAGGCGTACGCCGAGTGGGGCACCGACTTCGTCGACCATCTGATCGGTATGTTCGCCGTTGCCATCACCGAGCGGGACACCGGTCGGCTGGTGCTGGCCCGCGACCGGCTGGGGATCAAACCGCTCTACCTGGCCGAAAGCCCGGGCGTGGTGCGGTTCGCCAGCACACTCCCGGCACTGCTGGCCGGCGGTGGCGTGGACACCTCCATCGACCCCGTCGCGCTCAGCCACTTCCTGAGCCTGCACAGCATCGTGCCCGCGCCACGCACCATCCTGCGCGGGGTGAGCAAGCTCCCGCCGGCCACCGTACGCACCTACGAGCCGGACGGGCGGGTCCGCGACCGCGTCTACTGGGAGCCGTCGTTCACCCGGGATCCTGGCCGGGCCGACTGGTCGGAGCGGGACTGGCAGGACGCGCTGCTGGAGTCGCTCACCGTCGCGGTCCGGCGCCGAATGGTGGCGGACGTTCCGGTCGGCGTCCTGCTCTCCGGCGGGCTGGACTCCAGCCTGGTGGTGGCCCTGCTCGCCGACGAGGGGCAGCGCGGGCTGTCGACGTACTCCATTGGTTTCGATGCGGTCGGTGGCCGCGCCGGCAACGAGTTCGTCTACTCCGACATGGTCGCCGGCACCTTCGGCACGGACCACCATCGGGTCGAAGTGGCCGCCGCGGATCTGGTGGCTCCGCTGGAAGCCGCCGTCGCCGCCATGTCCGAACCCATGGTCAGTCACGACTGCGTGGCGTTCTACCTGTTGAGTGAGGTCGTGGCGCGGCACGTCAAGGTCGTGCAGTCCGGTCAGGGCGCGGACGAGATCCTCGGCGGCTATCACTGGTATCCGCCGCTGGCCCAGGTGGACCGTGGGCGGGAACTGGGCACCTACGCGGAGGCGTTCTTCGACCGGGACGCCGCCGGGCTGGCGGAGGTGCTGAATCCTGAGTACCTGCCCGCCGGGGACCCGGTCCGGGAGTTCGTGGCGGCGCACCTGGGTCGGGCCGGCGCGGAGACGGCGGTGGACGCCGGACTGCGGATCGACACGACCGTGATGCTCGTCGACGACCCGGTGAAACGGGTCGACAACATGACGATGGCGCACGGCCTGGAGGCCCGGGTGCCCTTCCTCGACCATGAGTTCGTCGAGTTGGCCGCGACCTGCCCGCCGGCGCTGAAGCTCGCCCAGGGCGGCAAGGGCGTACTCAAGGAGATCGGCCGACGGGTGCTTCCCAGGGAGGTGATCGACCGGCCCAAGGGCTACTTCCCCGTGCCGGGGCTGACCCACCTTGAGGGAAAGCTGTTGGACCGCGTACGCGACGCGTTGTACGCGCCCGAGGCCCAACGGCGGAACCTGTTCCGCGCCGATTACGTCGAGACGTTGCTGACGAATCCGAACGCCGAGCTCACCCCGCTGCACGGCAACAAGCTCTGGCAGCTCGGACTTCTGGAGATGTGGTTACAGAGTCATGGAATCGACTGACGGCACGAAGGTCTCCGATCCGAGGACGCCACCCGGGCGACGCGAGCGGGTCGGTGCCGGAGGCGACCCGGTCCTGCCCGGCCCTTTCGACGACCCGCCGGGTGATGGCACGGACGTGGTGCTCGACTGCGGATGGGGCCGGTTGGTGTTCGGTCAGACCTTCGCCCACCCGTCCGACGTCGCGGACGTGCTGCGCTCCGAAGCGGCCGGGTCCCGGGACATCTGCATCTATCTGCGGGACCCGCACGTGCTGGTGTCCCGGCTGCCGGACGAGCTGTTCATCGACCCCTCGCTGACCTACCGGCTGGACCTGGCCAACGTTCAGCAGGATGCCGACGCCGCAGCGGGGCTACGTATCCGGGAACTGCGGGACGACGCCGACGGTCACGCGGTCAACCGCATCTATGCCCGCAACGGGATGCTGACCGCACCGGTGGACGTTCTCGTCGCGAACAGCGCGACGAAACACTTCCTCCACCTGGTCGCCGAGTCTCGAACCGGTGAGATCGTCGGCACGATCACCGGCGTCGACCACGTCGCGGTGTTCGACGACCCGGAGAGCGGCTCCAGCCTGTGGTGTCTCACGGTCGACCCGAACAACGCGCCACCGGGGACCGGGAAGACCCTGCTGCTGGAATTGGCCGCCCGGCTCGCCGAACGCGGCCGGCGCTTCGTGGACCTGTCGGTGCTGGCCGAGAACGAGGGCGCGATCCGGCTGTACGAACGGCTCGGATTCGAGCGCACACCCACCCTGTGCGTGAAGCGCAAGAACCCCATCAACCAGCGCCTCTTCCTGCCCAAGATGCCGGACGGCTACGACGAACTGAACCCGTACGCCAGGATCATCGCGGACGAGGCCATGCGCCGTGGCATCCGGGTGGAGGTCACCGATCCCGCCTGGGCCGAGCTTCGGCTGTCCAACGGCGGGCGTACCGTCCTGACCCGTGAGTCGCTGTCGGAACTGACCTCCGCCATCGCGATGAGCCGCTGCGACGACAAGCGGGTCACCCGGCGGGTGTTCGAGGACGCCGGCCTGACGGTTCCCCGCGGCCGCACCGCGACGGGTGACGACGATGACGCCGCCTTCATGTCGTCGGTCGGCTCGGTGGTGGTCAAACCGGCCCGGGGCGAGCAGGGCGCCGGGATCACCGTGGGGGTGAGCGCGCCCGATTCGTTGGCGACGGCGGTCGCGCTGGCCCGCCGGTACTGCGCCGATGTGTTGATCGAGGAGATGTGCCGCGGGGAGGACCTCCGGGTACTCCTCATCGACCACGAGGTTGTCGCGGCCGCGATTCGTCGGCCGGCGTCGGTCCTTGGCGACGGACGGCGCTCGATCACCGAGTTGATCGAGCGGCAGAGTCAGCGGCGGGCCGCCGCCACCGGAGGCGAGTCGCGGATCCCGACGGACGACCTCACCCGGGAGACCGTCCGGGAGGCCGGGTTCGCGATGGACGACGTGTTGCCCGAGGGCGCGGTACTCGCCGTGCGTCGGACCGCGAACCTGCACACCGGTGGCACCATCCACGACGTCACGTCTCGGCTGCATCCGGGGATCGCCGCGGCATGTGTCACCGCCAGCCGGGCTCTGGGGATCCCGGTCACCGGCCTGGATCTCCTCGTCCGCTCCTGCGATCAGCCGGAGCACGTGTTCATCGAGGCGAACGAGCGCCCAGGACTGGCCAACCACGAGCCGCAGCCGACCGCGGAGCGCTTCATCGATCTGCTCTTCCCCGGCACGAGTGCCGCGCACCGGCTGTGGACGCCGGCCGGCGTCCCGGCAGAGTAGCCACCATCCCTGGCGTGCCCGAAGGTCAGAGCACAACCGACGGCACGGTGGTCGCCGAGGTCGGGTCGGCGGGCGCGGCACCGCACAGCTCGCCTCGCGCCTGGGCCGGTACGCCGATCGAGGACATCGCCTCCACGTAGCGCCGGTACGCCTGGGCGGCCTCGCCGTGCCGGCCCGCAGCCGTCAACGTCCGGACGAACTCGCCGTGCACACCCTCGTCGTAGGGCTCCAGTTCGAGAGCGCGGCCGAGGTGGCGGACGGTCTCGTCGACGCTGTGCGCCAGCGAGGCCAGCTTGCGTACGACACGCAGGTACACCCGACGTGCCTCCTCGCGGGTCGGACGGGACCAGTCGTCGTACGGCTCGTCCTCCAGGAAGTCGCCCCGATAACGCTGCTCGGCGAGGAGGAGCGTGGCCCGCGCGTCGTCGATCTCGCCCTGCTCTGCCAGCCGCAAGCCGTGTGCGGCTTCGGTGAGGAACTCCTCGACATCCAGCTCAACGTGGTCGACGTCGAGCGCCAGACTGGGGTGCGCGGCGATGATGAAGTGGTCCGTCGTCGTACGGCGCTCCGGATCGAGGACGCCGCGGAGGGTGGACAGCGCCACGGACAGCCGGTGGCTGACCCGCTCCGGGGCCTGGGCGGGCCAGAGCATCTCGCCGAGCTGCTCCCGGGGCACCGCGCGACCGCGTCGGGAGGCGAGGATCCGGAGCAGGTCTCGTGCCTTGCGGGACTGCCACGCGGTGGCCAGCACCTGCGAGCCGTCCACGTACACCTCGAAGCGTCCGAGGGTGCGGACGGTGACCTGGGCGACCCGGCACGTGCCCTGCCGGCTGAGCGTCGGCGGCGGTACGCCGGCACCGGTCAGCCGCTCGGCGGCGAGCTGGGCGTTGACCCGCTCCTGAGGATCCGCCCCGGGCAGCCGGCTGAGCAGCACCGCGAGTCGGTCCGCGGCCACGGCGGACTTGATGTCGCGCAGGGTCGCGGCCGCCTCCCGCCAGGCCTGGCGGGTGTCGTCGGCGTCGACGGCGGCAGCCCCGCGAAGCTCCAACGCCTCGGCGAGCGCCGCGCGGTCACGGTGCAGCCGGGCGGCGCTGGACGCCATCAGCGCCACCTCGGCGGCCCGCTCGTGGTCACCCATCTCCAGCGCCACCCAGCCGAGCGCGAGTCGGGCGGTCGCCGAATCCGGACCGCGTTCCAGTTCGACGGCGCGTTGTGCCAGGGCGAACGCCGTGGCGCCGTCCTCGGCGGCCAGCACCCGGGCCAGTCCGGCGAGCGCCGGTACCTGGATCTGATGGTCGTTGACGGGTTCGCTGGCGCGCAGCGCCTCCTCGTACGCCGCGCGAGCCAGGGTGGTCCGGCCCCGCAGCGCGTGCACGTCCCCGATTTCCACCAGGGGGTACGCCACCTTGCGGGAGCCCATGCGCTGCAGGAGCGGCACCGCGCGTTCGTAACACTCGATGGCCTCGGCGAGCTGACCGAGGTGGAAGTAGGCCGAGCCCTCGTTGCAGAGCGCCAACGCGAGCATCGCGGCGTGCCCGTTGGTCTGGGCCACCTCCACCGCGGGCCGGACCTCGGTCAGCGCTTCGAGGTACTGGCCCTCGCCGACCAGGGCGGACGCGCGGTTGGCGCGGATTCGGGTCACCTGGATGGTGTCGCGCGCCGCCTCGGCGGCCCGCAGCGCCTTCTCGTGGTGCTCGTCGGCCGCCGGCCGATCACCGCGCAGTTTGGCGTCGAGGGCGAGCGCGGTGTGCGCGGCGGCGAGTGCGGCGTCGCCGCCCACGGCTGTCGCTGCGGCCAGGGCGTGTTCGGCGTTGTGCCGGCACGCCTCGGCGTTCCCGGTCGTCCACTGCGCCGAGGCGGTCCAGGCGAGCAGCCGGGCGTTGTCGGTGGACGGGTGGGGGTCGAGCGCAGCGCGCTGGAAGACCTCAAGCGCGGCCTGCGGTTCACCGCGCAGGTAGTGCACGAGGCCGTACCGCCAGGCGAGCCCGGCCGGGAGGGCCTTCTGCCGGTCGTCCAACGCGGCGTACACGGCGAGCGCGGCGTCGAAGTCGCCACGCATCTGTAGCGCCTCCCCGTAGAGCAGCCGCAGCCCGTCGGACCGGGCGTCCTCGGGCAGGGCCTGGTAGGCGTCGACGACGGCCTCCGCGCCGCCCGACGCGATCAGCTCCGCGCCGTGGCCGGCGAGGACCAGCGCCGCCGCCTCGGCGACACCAGATTTTCGGTACGACCGAAGGGCCGGGACGAGGTGCCCGTGCTCGGCGTACCACGCTGCGGCGCGCGCGTGCAGGTGTTCCGTCGCCGCCGGGTCCAGGGACAGATGGCGGCGGGCGACGCTGGCGACGACCGGCACCATCCGGTACGCCTGCCCGCCCGCTGTCACCGGGACGACAATGCCGGTGCGGGCCAGTTGGTCGAGCCGGTGAACCCCGTGTCGGTGCCCGAGGAAGCCGGTCAGATCGGGGTGGATCGGGTCGAGGTGCGCCGCGTCCCGCAGCAGTCGGTGGACTTCGGGCGGCAGCTCCGCGAACACCTCCCGTACCAGATAGGACTCCAGGGGCGACCCCGGCTCAGCCGGGTCGTCCCAGTCCGTGCCGGCGGCGGCCGCCGCTCGGGCGGCCAGGGTGACCAGCGCCGGCCAACCACCGGTCGCGGCGTGGATGCGGATCGCGAGCGCCGCGTCGGTCAGGCCGTGGTCGGCGGCGAGTACGCACGCCACCTGGTCGGGCGAGAGCCGGAGATCCGTCGGACCGTGCTCGGCGAGCAGCCCCGACTGCCGCTGGGGCAGTGGTGGCGGGTGGCGGGTCACCAGGACGACCCTCAGTTGCGGGGGAAGCTGTTCCAGGGTGTCCAGCAGGGCCTGTAGCCGTCGGCGGGAGAGTCGTGGAACGTCGTCGAGGATGAGCCAGCTCGGTTCGTCGGCGGGCAGGTCGATCACGGATCGGGTGCCGAGGGCGGTAAGCCACTCCGGCCCGGCCGTCGCCAGAGCGGCCACCTCCGGGCCGTCGCACCACCGCACCGGGCGGTCGCCCAGCCAGCGTCGCACGGCGAAGGTCTTGCCGTACCCGGCTGCGGCCACCACGACGGTCCACCGTCGGCTCCACTCGCGATCCGTCGGGGCGCTCATCGTTTCATTGGGCGCCGTGCGGACGGCCACGCATACGGGAGCGTCGCCGTTGCGACACCGAAACACGGCGTATTTGACGCCACCTTGACGACGCTCTGAACCTCGCCTCGAAGGATGTCCCGGACACACCGAGGCGCGAACCGTCCGGGTCCGCGCCTCGCAATCGATCGGGTGAGGAGTTGTGATGGCAAGAGTGCTGTCGGGACGCGCACTGCTCGCGGTGCTGGTCGTCCTGCCGACGCTGACCGCGTGGAACGCCACGCCGGTCAGCGCCGCCGCCGGGGCGGGCCCAGGGGTGTACGACGAGGAGCCCGTGGACCGCGACGTCGAGCTGGCGCGGTTGGGCTACCGCAACGGTGTGCGGGTGGTGTTCTCCCGCGACGAGCTGTCCGGCGACTGGGGCCTTCGTCAGGACGGCGAGATGGGCCGCAACGCGCCCCTGACGTACGACGACAAGCAGAGCATGTTGCAGACCTACCTGACCATCACGCCCAGGTCCGTGCCGGTGCCCCGCGTGCTGCTGTCGGAACCGCCGGCCGGCACGCCGACCCCACCGGAGCTGGCCTACCGGACCATCGTGGCGTCCCCGGTCGTCGCCGACGATCTGGTCGCGCCGACGTCGAGTGGAATGTCCACAGCGGCGACGATGACCTGCTGGGACCTGTACTGGAACTCGTACAACTGGGCCGAGTTGCCCGGATACCCGAATCCGTCGTCGGTGTGGCACCCGGCGAAGACGTACTACGCGTCCGACTTCGGCGGGATGAAGATGTACTCCTACAGCTACCTCGCCAACTGTGGCGGGTACGCCCGACACCGGATCTACTACAAGTCGTTCGGTGACTACTACAAGCACCACGACTACGAGGTGGCGTACCTCCACTGGCAGGCCGTCAAGAAGGGCTCGGTGCACCGCTACCGCAAGGTGCACTACGACGGGACGTCAGGGGACACCCGCAACGGCAAGTACACCGGCTGATCGACCAGGCCGGGGGAGACCCGGGTGGGAAGTCCGCTGGCATACCGTCGAATCCGCGACGAGTCGTTCGTAGACCAGACGGAAGGCGGCCGGAGGATGCCGCCACGACAGAGGAGGCACGCGATGGCGCGGTACCTGATCTCGTTCAACGACGGCGCGATGGACCACATCCCCGCCGAGGATTTCCCCGACGTGGGCAAGGCCGCGCACGCGGTGACCCAGGAGGCCGTGACTGCCGGTGTCTGGGTGTACGGCGGCGGACTCGAACGGCAGCAGGCGAGCATCGTGGCCACCGACGGGACGGTCACCGACGGTCCTTTCCCGGAGACCAGGGAGGTCATCGGCGGGCTCACCGTCATCGACGTGCCCACCCGCGAGGAGGCGTTGGAGTGGGCTGCCAAGATCGCCGTCGCCTGCCGCTGTGCGCAGGAGGTCCGCGAGCTCATGCCCGACCCCGAGACGGACGCGATGCTCCGCGAGGCAGCCAGCCGGGGTTGACACCTCGACGGGTCGGGCGCCGGCCGCCTTCGCGGGCGTGAGCATCACGACGCTGCCGCCGGCATACCTCAGAGTCATGAATACGACTCTGAGGTATACCGCGCGCTGTCACATCCGCCGCGCACTGAGGTGACCGACGGTCACCGCGGGCCGCGCCCGCAGCCCGAGCCACGGTGCGGACGGACTCGTCCAGGGCTGGCGCGTGCCCGTCAGGACGAGCCCGTGCGGATCTCCGATCGGGTCGCGACGATGCGGTGGCGGCGCACCGGGTACAGGATCGGGTGGGAGAGGCTCCAGGCCGCGCCCGTACAGACGAACTCCTTGTAGCGGGCTGCCAGCTTCCCGGTGAGCAGAGACGGCTTGGCCCGGTCGTCGGCGGTCACGTACTGGATGATGCCGTCGTGGCGGCCGAGGCTGATGCACTGGTTGAAGTAGCGCAGCGGGGCCTTGGGGAACTTCGCCCGACCGGTCAGGCGGGCGGCGATGGCGTCGGCTGCCTGCCAGGCCATCGGGATGCCCGAGGCGCAGGACATCCGCAGCGGTTTGCCGCCCGGCCCTGCGGCGATCGCCGCGTCGCCCACCGCGTACACGTCGGGGTGTGAGACCGACCGCATGGTTTCGTCGACGATGATCTGGCCGGTCTGCGCGACTGCCAGGGTCGTGGCGGCGGCGATGGGGTGGACGGCGAAGCCGGTCGTCCACACGGTCACCTGGGCCGGGACCTCCCGACCGTCGCGGGTGACCGCGCCGGTCGCGTCGACCCGCGCGATGTCGGTGTGCTCGTGCACGGTGACGCCGAGCCGGTCGCAGACGCCGCGCAGGTGCCGCTGCGCCTTGTCGTTGAGCCAGTCGCCGAGACCACCCCGGGCCGCGAGCGCGACGTCGAGGTCCGGCCGGGCCTCGGCGATCTCGGTGACCGCTTCGAGGCCGGTGAGGCCCCCGCCGACGACGAGCACGGTCCCGCCGGCCGCGAGGCGGGCGAGGCGGTCACGCAACCGCAGCGTCGCGGGCCGACCCGCGATGTCGTACGCGTGCTCCGCGACTCCGGGAACGCCCTGGTCCGCGGCGGCACTGCCGAGGGCGTAGACGAGCGTGTCGTACGCGATCTCGTCGCTGCCGTGCTCGTCGGCGAGCGCGACCGTCCGGCGGTCGGCGTCGACGGCGGTGACCCGGGCCCGTCGAAGCGTGACGCCGGTGCCGGCGTAGACGTCGCGCAGCGGGCGGTGCTTGAGGTCCTGCCCGACGGCGAGCTGGTGCATGCGGACCCGCTCGACGAAGTCGGCGTCGGCGTTGACGACGGTGATCTCGGTGTCGTCGGGGTGCAGCCTCTTGGCGAGGCGTCCCGCGGCCATGGCTCCGGCGTACCCCGCTCCGAGGACGACGATGCGGTGCTTCATGGTGGCACTCCTGTCTCGGTGGTGGTCGCTTCCTGAACCGGACAGCGACGCGATTCCTGACAGGAGCCGGCTATGAGCTGGGTCACCAGACGCGCAGGGTGGGCTCCTCGTGCTCAGTCGCGGACCACTGCCGGGTGGCACGGACGAGCTTGTCGGGGTTGACCTGGTTGTGGATGGCCGTGACACCGTCGGGCGTCACCTCCACCGACATCACGGCGATGACCCGGTCGTCGATCACGACCACCACCGCCGGCGCGCCGTTGGCGGTGGCGACGTGCAGGGCGGGGCTGCCACCGACCAGGTCCCGTTTGACGTCGGCGGGCTTGAACAGGCCACGCAGGAACTTCGCCACCGCCAGTGCGCCGACGATCGGTGCGGCACGGGCCGGGATCTTGCCGCCGCCGTCGGCGGTGCTCGTCGCGTCGTCGGTCAGCAACTCCACCAGCCGCTGGATCTCGCCGTTGTTGGCTGCCGTGAGGAACTCCGCGACGATCTTCCGGGCGGTGGCAGCGTCGACCTCCGCGCGGGCCCGTTCGGCGGTGACGTGCTGCTTGGCACGTCGGTAGGTCTGCTGGCAGTTCGACTCGGTGATGCCGAGGATCTCGGCGATCTCACCGTGCGAGTAGCCGAAGGCCTCCCGTAGCACGTACACCGCGCGCTCGTTGGGCGACAACCGCTCCAGCAGGGTGAGCACCGCCATCGAGACCGATTCGCGCTGCTCGGCGGTGTCGAGCGGGCCGAGCATCCGGTCACCGGCGAGGACCGGTTCGGGCAGCCACGTGCCCACGTACGTCTCCCGCCGGGCCCGCGCCGAGGTCAGGTGGTTGAGGCACACGTTGGTGAGGACCTTCGTCAGCCACGCCTCGGGCGTCTCGACGTGCTCCCGGTCGGCGCCCTGCCAACGGAGGAAGGTGTCCTGGACGGCGTCCTCCGCGTCGCTGGCCGAGCCGAGCAGGCGATAGGCGACCGCCTCCAGGCGGGCCCTGGAGTGCTCGAACAGCTCCACCTCGTCCGGACTGAGCGGCATGACTAGACAGTATCCACCCGCGCGACCGCGTCGACCGGTCGACGGGGTGCCTAGGGGCCTCGTCCATGGAAGACTTCCGGTGTCGCCGCCAGCACCGTCCGGCTGGCCTCGGACAGCTGAGGACACGCATGCCCGTCCATGTCGAGCCCTACCGGGTGCAGGTGCCGGAATCCGAACTGGCAGATCTGCGTGCCCGGCTCGCCCGTACGCGGTGGCCCGAGGCTGCCCCCGCGCCCGGTTGGGCACACGGCATACCCCTGCACGAGGTGCAGAGTCTGTGCGGGTACTGGGCCGAGGAGTACGACTGGCGAGCCGCCGAAGCGCGGCTCAACGCGGTCCCGCAGTATCTCGCCGACGTCCACGGACTGAGGATCCATCTGCTACACGCCCGATCGCCGCACCCGGGCGCGATGCCACTGGTGCTCACCCACGGCTGGCCCGGCTCGGTGCTGGAACTGGTCGACCTCATCACGCCGCTGACCGACCCGGTGAGCTGTGGCGGCACCGCCGAGGATGCCTTCGACGTGGTGATCCCGTCCCTGCCCGGGTACGGCTTCAGCGCCAAACCCGCCAACCCCGGCTGGGGCATCGAGCGCACAGCCGCCGCATGGGCGGAGATCATGGCGGCGCTCGGCTACACCCAGTACGGAGCCGCCGGCAGTGACTGGGGCACCAGCGTCTCCAGCGTTCTCGGAGCGCTGGATGGCGAGCACGTGGCCGGCGTGCATCTCGTACCGCCGCTTGCCGGCCCGGACCCGGCCGCCACCGACGAGCTCACCGATTCCGAACGCCGAGCGCTGGCCGACCTGCGTCAACGTGGCACATCCAGTTCGGCGTACTCGGAGGCCCACCGCACCGCACCGCAGACCGTCGGATACGCCCTGCTGGATTCCCCGGCCGGTCTGTGCGCCTGGCGAGAAGTTGCTCTGGGCCGACCCCGCCAGCCTCACCCGAGATCAGATCCTCGACCAGGTCACGCTCTACTGGCTGACCGGGACCGCGGCGTCGTCGGCGCGCCTGTACGCGGAGAGCATCGACCGGGTGTCCGGTTGGATCAGCGGTGCGGACGCCGATCAGGTCCGCGTACCCGTCGGTGCCTCGATTTTCCCCGCCGAGCTGCCGCGGCCGTCCCGGCGTTGGGTGACCCGCCGCTACCCGGACCTTCGGTACTGGAAGGAGCACGACCGGGGTGGGCACTTCCCCGCGCTCGAGGTGCCGGAGTTGTTGATCGCCGACCTGCGCGCCTTCTTCCGGCTGCTGCGCTAACCGCGCGAGGGCAGCGTCATCCGGCGGGCGTCACGCAGCGCGGGCGGACGAATGGACATGGCGGCGACCACGGCGGTCAGGCAGATCGCTGCGGCGGCGTCAACGCTACATTGACAGGCTCTCGTTGCTGGTTGTCCTGGGCCTGCGGACCATGAACACGTCCACCGGATCCTCGGTGTCGAGGGTGAAACCGTGCCGCTCGTACAGTCGCCGAGCCGGGCTGCCCTGCAGCACGTTCAGCCGGACCGGCGTGCCGTC
This sequence comes from Micromonospora sp. WMMD961, assembly GCF_029626145.1. Classification (NCBI taxonomy): domain Bacteria; kingdom Bacillati; phylum Actinomycetota; class Actinomycetes; order Micromonosporales; family Micromonosporaceae; genus Micromonospora; species Micromonospora sp. WMMD961. The sequence continues at coordinate 5,728,503 of NZ_JARUBJ010000002.1, read as the reverse complement.
GCGGTCGCACCGGTCCAGCAGTTCGCGCAGCACGGCCGTGCCGATGCCGCTGCCCTGTAGCCGCGGGGCCAGGTAGAAGTGCTCCAGCCAGTGGGCGTCCGCGTCGGGCCGCAGCGCCACGCAGCCGGCGAACGCGCCGCCCACCTCGACAACCCAGGTGTACGCCGGTGCGAACCCGTCGCGCAGGCGCTGCCGCACCCGCTGTTCGTCGTACCGCCCGAGCCGCTCCAGATCGGCCCGCAGCACCACCGCCCGCAACTCGGCCACCGCCTCGACGTCCGCCATCGAGGCCGGCCGAAGCTCCCAGTCCACCATGATCAATAAGCTATCGCGGCCCGGCGCCAGGGCGCTGGCAGCCCTGCGACGAGGAGTTCCACCATGCGGCGCGCGTTGTAGCGGGGTTCGTCAGCGCCGATGCCGACCACCTCGACTGAACGCCAGCATCGACAGCCCCGGTCTGTCGTATCGTTCCGGAATGGCACAGCCGGTGTGGGCGAACGGTGACGCGTACGAGGCGTACGTGGGTCGGTGGAGCCGCCTGGTCGCGGCGGACTTCCTGCGCGGGTTGGCCGTGCCGCCGGGGAGGCACTGGCTCGACGCGGGTAGCGGCACCGGGGCGCTGACCTCGGCGATCCTCACCACCACGGATCCCGTCCGGGTGACGGGCATCGACCCGTCTGCGGGGTTCGTCGCGGTCGCGCGGACCCGGGTCACCGACCCCCGGGCGGCCTTCCAGGTCGGTGACGCGCGGGCGCTGCCACTGCCCGATCGCGTCGCGGACGTGGTGGTCAGCGGATTGACGCTCAACTTCGTGCCGGAGCCCGAGCGGGCGGTGGCGGAGTTCACCCGGGTGGTCCGGCCGGCCGGGGTGGTGGCCGCCTACGTCTGGGACTACGCCGAGGGGATGGCGATGATGCGGCATTTCTGGGCCGCCGCCGCACAGCTCGACCCGGCCTCGATCGAGCGGGACGAGGGCCGACGCACCACTGTGGGCCAGCCCGACACGCTGCACGCGCTGTGGGAGCAGGCCGGGTTGCGGGAGGTGTCGGTCCGGCCGGTCGACGTACCGACGACCTTCACCGACTTCGCCGACTACTGGACGCCGTTCCTCGGTGGTCAGGGGTCGGCGCCGGGGTACGTCGCGACGTTGGCCGAGACCGACCGGGCCGCGTTGCGGGAGTTGCTGGCCACCCGGCTGCCGGTCGAGCCGGACGGTTCGATCCGGCTCACCGCGCGGGCCTGGGCGGTACGGGGCACCAGGCCCGCGTAACCGTCGCACCGAGCCCTGCTGAGCCCCGCCGAGCGGTGCCGCCGAGCCCGGCCGCCGAGCCTTGTCGCGAACCGGACAAGACGGTAAAGCCCCTGGTAGAGCACCCTTGGGGCAGGTGGAGGTAGACGGGTGGCGGGCCACATCCCGATCCTCCGGCCCGGCGGGGACACCATCGTCCGCACCGGTGCCGCTCTCACCCAGCCCGGCCTCGAAGCCGCGCCGGTCACGGCACAGCTGCCGTGCCGATCGTGTGTACGACGGGCCACGGCTGCCACCGACACCCCTGCGGGCGCCCGCAGCGGTGCCTCCGCCCACCGGGACAAGGACGTCAGCACCGCCGGCAGTCAGGCAACGTCGTCCGCCGGTCGTGCCCACCGTCCCCGTGCCCCGCCGGCCTTTCCCACTGTGGACCCGCCGGGTCCGGCGTCGCTCGACCGCGCGCCGAGCCCTGGCGATCGAGCCAGAAAGGGCCCGACATGGCCGCTCCCACCGCAACCGCAGCCCTGAACGCATCCGTCTTCGCGCCGGGTGACCAGATGCTGCTGACCGTCACCTACAAGGACGCCGACACCAAACCGCTGACCGTCACCATCGTGGTCACCGACGCGCAGGGCAACAGCAGCGCGCCGGTCAAGGTCACGGCGGTCATCGACCCACTCACCGTGAGCGTCACCGACAACTCCGGGCGTACCTGGACCCGGGTGTCCGACAACGGCTCCGTGGCCGTGTACCGGGCGGTGGCGTGATGCCCCGGGTCACCGTCCAGGTCCGGGACGCGGGCGGCAACACCGCGACGGCCACGGCCGACTACAGCCTGGCTCAACCGGTGCTCGGCGGCTACTACCTGTCCGGGGGCGCCGATCCGACCGCCGACATGGCCGGCGGCAACTTCCGGTCCCTCACCCAGTACCGCAGCTTCGCCGACGGCTACACCTTCCCCGGCTACAACCGACCCTGGCTGACCAGCCTCGGAAAGGCCGGGGTGCAGATGAACATGGTCCTGGAGTTGAAGCACTACGGCGCCCCGAACCAGGGGCCGCAGAGCTTCGCCGTGGACGGCGTCAGCTACACGGTGCCGGCGCCGTCGATGACCATCCAGCAGCGACCCGGCACGACCTGGCCGAAGGCGTACGGGTACGGCCAGGTGATCAACGGGCAGTGCGACGGGCTGTTCGCCCGCGCCCTGTCGCAGTACCGGGCGCTCGGCTTCGGGGTGAACATCCAGCTCGCCTCGGAATTCGACACCGACCACGAGTTCGGGACCACCGAGGACGGTAAGGCCTACAGCTGGGCCGAGTCGGACGCTCGGGCGGTGCAGGCGGTGAACTACATCCTGACGTGGTTCAAGGCTCGGACCCTGCCCACCGGGACGACCTTCTCGGTCGGTCTGGGCGGCTTCGACCGGGCCTGCTTCCAGCGTATGCACCCGGAGTCGCTGATGACCCGCCTCGACTATCTTCAGTGGAACGCGTACGGCACCAACGCCAGCCACACCGCGCTGGCCCGGTTCCGCCGCACCAAGGACTGGGCGGTGGCGGATCTCGGGCCGGTGGCGCTGTCCCGACCCGTGATCATCGCGGAGTGGGGGGTGCGGGTGGCCGAGATCCCCGACCAGGCGGCCTGGATCGCCACGGTGCCGGCGGCGATCGCCCAGCTCAACGCCGAGCGCGGGCCACGGATCGTGCGCACCAACTACTTCAACTCCGGGTGGGGCACCCTGACGCCGAAGGCGACCGGGTTGGCCGCGCTCCGCGAGGCGTACGCCAAGCGGCCGTACGTCTGACCGGGCTCCGGCGGCTCCGGGGTGCCGGGGCCGCCGGGACCGTGCCGGTCAGCCCTCAGCGAGCCGTTCGGCGTACGCGTCGCGCAGCTCGGGCCAGCCGAAGTCCTTGGCCTCCGCGCCACGGATCGGGCCGACCGGGTCGCCGTCGAGCAGCCGGTCGGCCACGTCGAGGCAGAGGTGCCAGCCGGCCGCGACCATCGGAAGAATGCCCCGGTCGGCGACGGTGTGCCGCAGGGTGAGCCGGGTGCCGCCGCCCAGTGGGCTCAGCTCCCAGCGCAGCAGGTCGTCGCCCCAGGTGTACTCCAGCAGGTGCGGCGGCTCGGCCCGGCGTACCGTCGCCGGGTCCTGCTGGGTGGTCTCGCCGTCGACGAGGGTGAGCACGGCGGCGCCGGTGTCGCCGAGATCGCGGTCGGCGAGGAACGGCGCCCACTGCGCGAGCTGGGTCGGGTCGGTCAGTGCCGCCCAGACGGCGGCTGGCGGATGCCGCAGGTCGCGGACGAAGACCAGGGTCGCGCCGGCCTCGGCGCGTACGTCGGCGGGTGGGCTCGGGCGGAACGCGTCGCGGTCCATTCACTGCTCCTGACTGTCGAGGTGCCGTTCCAGGGCGTCCAGGTGTCGGGCCCAGAGCCGCCGGTACGGGTCCAGCCAGCCGTCGACGGCCCGCAGCGGGCCGGGGTCGAGGCGGTAGATCCGCTGTCGGGCGGCCGTCCGGCAGGTGACGAAGCCGGCGTCGCGAAGCACCCGCAGGTGTTTCGAGACGGCCGGCTGGCTGACCCCGAGGCCGTCGACCAGCTCGCCGACGCTGCGTTCGGCGTCGCGGAGCTGATCGAGGATCCGGCGCCGGGTCGGCTCGGCGAGGACGGTGAAGGCATCGGTGGACACCGACCCAATATGCCTCCTTGGTCATATGACTGTCAAAGCATGCGACGACGATTGCCGTCCCGACGCGGGACCGTCGACCGGCTCCCTATGCTCGGATCATGGAACTTCGGATCTTCACCGAGCCCCAGCAGGGCGCCAGCTACGACCAGTTGCTCGCCGTCGCCCGCTGCGCCGAGGATGCTGGCTACGGGGCGTTCTTCCGGTCCGACCACTACCTCAGGATGGGCGAGGGGGCCGGCGAGCCCGGCCCCACCGACGCGTGGACCACGCTGGCCGGGCTGGCCCGGGACACCAGCCGGATCCGGCTCGGCACGTTGATGACCGCCGCGACCTTCCGGCTGCCCGGCCCGCTGGCGATCACCGTGGCGCAGGTCGACCAGATGAGCGGCGGCCGGGTGGAGTTCGGCATTGGCACCGGCTGGTTCGCCGAGGAGCACACCGCGTACGGCATCCCGTTCCCGCCGTTGGCCGAACGGTTCGACCGGTTGGAGGAGCAACTCGCCGTCATCACCGGGCTCTGGTCCACGCCGGTCGGCGAGCGGTTCGACCACGACGGCCGGTACTACCCGGTGAGTGACTCGCCCGCCCTGCCCAAGCCCGTGCAGCAGCCGCGCCCACCGATCCTGCTCGGCGGGACAGGTCCGAAGCGAACCCCTCGGTTGGCCGCCCGTTACGCCGACGAGTTCAACCTGCCGTTCGCCTCGGTGCCGGACACGGCGGCGCAGTTCGACCGGGTTCGCGCGGCCTGCGTCGAGATCGGCCGGGACCCGGCCGAGATGGTCTGGTCCAACGCCCTGGTGCTCTGCTGCGGGCGCGACGACGCCGAGGTGGCCCGCCGGGCCGCTGCCATCGGCCGCGAACCGGACGAGCTGCGGGCCAACGGTCTGGCCGGAACCCCCGCCGAGGTCCTGGACACCATCGGCCGGTACGCGGAGATCGGCAGTGAGCGGCTCTACCTCCAGGTGCTGGACCTCGGCGACCTGGAGCACCTGGAACTGGTCGCCAGCGAGGTGATGGCGAAGCTCTGAGGCAATCGGCGGTCGGCGGCCGGCGGCCGTGGCGGGCCGCCGCCGGTCAGGCGCGGTGGGTGCCCGTCCCGACCGCGTTCGGGTCGCCCAGCACGGTGTCCAGACGCCCGTCCCGGTCACTGTCCACGTAGGTGATGTCGGGGATCCCGTCGCCGTCCACGTCGATCTGGACGACGTCGGCGACCCCGTCACCGTCGAGGTCGGTGACCACCTCCACCGAACCGTCCAGGTGGCGGGTCACGATCGACTGCGCGCCGGGGGCGCGTGGCGGCGGCCCGGGTGCCGGCACCGGCGTCGGGGCCGGCGCGGGTGCCGGTGTGGGGCGGGGACCGGGCGTGGGTGCCGGGTGGCTCGGCACCCCGCCGGCCTGCTCGACTCCGGTGCCGGTCGGGTCCAGCTCCTCCTCGGAGGGGAAGACGTCACCTCGTGCGGCCGGATCGCGGTAGCTGCTCATGGGCGTAGGGTTCCCCGACGACGACGAGAACAACCGTGCCCGATCGACCGGTGTCCTTGGTGCCCGGTCTGGCGGAAGATGTCGGGACCGACGCCACGGTCATGAAACGGGGGTCCGAGCGTGGAATTGCGCCGGAATCGGGGGGCCCGTGCGCTCGCCCTGGTGTGCGTACTCGGTGGAGTGCTCCTGTTGGTCTATCCCAGCGACGGCCATCTGCTACGGACGGTCATCGCGGTGGGGGCGATCGCGCTCGGCGCGGTCGCGCTGGTCAGCGCGGTACGGCCGTTCCGGTTCGGGATCCACGCGGACGGGCTCAGCATCCGACGGCCCGGCCTGCGCCGGGAGATCCGGTGGGACGAGGTCGACACGCTGGTCCTCGACGAGCCTCCCCGCCGCGCCGGTTACGCGACACCGCCGCGACTGCTGCTGGTGCCTGTGCAGGGTGTGCCGCGCGAGCTGGTCACCGCCCGGCACCCGGTCGACGGCCGTCCGGCCATCGAGCTGCTCGTCCTCGACCAGGTCCGCGAGCACCCCGAGCAGGTGTCCGCCGCGCTCGCCCGCCATGCCGGGGACCGTTTTGTCGACCTGCGCGCGCTGCGTCACGCCGCCTTCGCCACCCCGGACCTCACGGTCGGGCTGCGCGGCTACCAGATGGACCGCGTCGACCGGTTGATCCGGCGCGGGCAGGACGCCCTGATGTCCGGCGACGCATCGGCCCGGCAGGCGGCCCGGGGCGAGATCGAACGCGCCACCGCGGCCGGTGTGCCGATCGCCCAACGTGGCTACAACACGCACCAGACGGATACGGTTCTGGACGCCCTCGTCAGCGCGCTGGCGGACCACCAGTCCACCGATCGGGAGACCGCTACATGATCGAGCAGGGACCGCACACGGCGTCGACCACCGACGTTCCGCGCCGCAACTGGGCCGGCAACGTGCGGTACGCCGCCCGGGCGTTCCACCGACCGACCTCCACCGACGAACTGCGCCGACTGGTCGCCGCCAGCCCGCGGCTCCGCGCGGTGGGCAGCGGGCACTCCTTCAACCGCTTCGGCGACACCGACGGCGACCTGGTCAGCCTCGCCGGGCTGCCCACGGCCGTCGAGGTGGACCACGAGCGCGGGCAGGTCACCGTGAGCGGCGCGATGCGCTACGGCGACCTCGCCGGACAGCTACACACCCAGGGGTACGCGTTGGCGAACCTCGCCTCGCTGCCACACATCTCGGTCGCCGGCGCGGTGGCCACCGCCACCCACGGCTCCGGTCAGACCCACGGCAACCTGGCCAGCGCGGTCGCCGGCCTGGAGCTGGTCACCGCCGACGGCGACCTGCTGCGGGTCGACCGCGACACCGACAGGTTCGCCGGCATGGTGGTCGGTCTCGGCGCGCTCGGCCTGGTCACCCGGGTCACCCTGGACGTGGTGCCGGCCTTCGAGCTGCGCCAGTACGTGCGGCTCGACCTCGACCGGGAGGCGCTGGACGAGGCGCTCGGCTCGGCGTACAGCGTGAGTGTCTTCACCGACTGGCGTACTCCCCGGCTGCGCGAGGTGTGGCGCAAGCAGGCAGCCGACCAACCGCCGCCCCCGGCGGACTGGCTCGGCACCACCGCTGCCGACCAGCCGCGGCACCCGGTGCTCGGGATGCCGCCGGAGAACTGCACCCCGCAACTCGGCGAGCCGGGCCCGTGGCACGAGCGGCTGCCGCACTTCAAGCTCGGCTTCACGCCGAGCAGCGGTGACGAGTTGCAGTCCGAGTACCACGTGCCGCGCGCGGCGGCGGCCGACGCGCTCGCCGCCCTGGACGACGTGGCGCACCTGATCGCACCGGTGCTGCTGGTGTGCGAGCTGCGTACGGTGGCGGCGGACGAGCTGTGGCTCAGCCCGAACCACCGGCGGGACAGCTTCGTCGTGCACTTCACCTGGATCGACGACACCGCCGCCGTGCTGCCGGTGGTGGCCGCGGTGGAGGAGCGCCTGGCGCCGTTCGCGCCCCGCCCGCACTGGGGCAAGGTCTTCGTCACCGACCCGGCGGAGCTGGCCGCCCGCTACCCGCACCACGCGGACTTCACCGCCCTGCTCACCGACCTGGACCCGAAAGCAAAGTTCGACACCGACCCCCTGAACCGCTACTTCCCCCGCTGACCCCTCCGCGCCGCTCTGCCCTCCCGCCCCTCCACCCTGTCGATCATGGAGTGGTGGTGCCCGTTCTGGGGGCTCAGGAGACGTTTCGTCCCCACCACAACTCCATGATCGACGAGACGTGTGTGGGTCAGCGGGCGCCGGCGAGGGTGTTGCGTTGGACGGCGCGGGCGATGTCGCTGGGGGAGACGATTCCGGTCAGGCGGCCGTCGTCATTGACCACCAGGGCGCGGCCGTCGGCGCACTCGGAGAGCCGGGGCAGCAGGTCGTTGAGCTGTTCACCCGGCTGGGCGAGCACCAGGTCGTCGGCCCGGCAGGCCACCTCCGCGAGGGTGGTCGACGCCCGCCGCTCGGCCGGTACGCCCCGCACCCGGTCGACGGTGACCAGACCGGTCGGCCGGCCGTCCTCGGTCAGCGGCAGAGCCGAGTGCCGGTACGCGAACAGGTAGTGGTCGACGAAGTCGGCGACCGTCACCTCCGCCGAGACGGTCTGCGGCTGCGGCGTCATCACGTCGCCCACCCGGATGCCGCGGAGCGCGCTGCCGGTGCGGGCCTGCCGTTCCTCCGCCCCGGCCGCGCCGATCAGGAACCAGCCGATCAGGGCCAGCCAGAGCCCACCGAACCCCACCCCGGACAGGAACTGCCACAACCCGAGGCCGATCAGCAGCACACCCAGCACCCAGCCGGCCCGGGCGGCGACCACTGACGCCCGGGTCCGGTCACCGGTGGCCTTCCACACGGCGGCACGAAGCAACCGACCGCCGTCCAGGGGCGCGGCCGGCAGCACGTTGAAGACGGCCAGCAGCACGTTGATGCCGGCCAGCCAGGCCACCGCCCCGAGCAGCAGCCCGCCCTGCCCGGCCAGCGCGAGCAGCGCGGCGATGGCACCGAAGAACGCCCCGATCAGCAGGCTGACCAGCGGGCCCACGCCCGCGATCCGCAGCTCCGCGCCCGGGTCGCGGGGCTCGCCCCTCAGCTCGGCCACCCCACCGAACAGCCAGAGCGTGATGCCGTCGACGGCCAGCCCGTTGCGCTTGGCCACCACCGCGTGCGACACCTCGTGGGCGAGCAGGCCGACGAAGAACACCACCGCCGCGGCCAGCCCGGCGAGGGTGTACGCCAGCGGCGAGCGGTCGGGGTACGAGCGGGGGAACTGGTTGGCGGCCAACCCCCACGCGATCAGCACGAAGATGACCAGAACACTCCAGTTGACGCCGACCGGCACCCCCGCGATCCGGCCGAGCCGGAAACTGGCCCTCATCCCGCTGAGATACCCCATCCGGGCCCGCCCATGCCGGACCCGGCTGACTGAGGTTCCGACCGGTCGGGAAGGCCCCGGGGACGTCAGTCTCCGACGATTCGACGGTCCTTACGGTACCGCCGACGCGACGCCACGTAGATGCCGGTGGAGACGGAGATGAGGATGACCGTCAGGACGAGGAGGGCGTATTCCACCTCGGCGAGTTCGCGCATGGCAATCAGGGTCGCCGCCAAGAGGAAGCAGATCCCGAAGCCTTTCAGGGAGTTCACCTGTGACGCTGCCTTACTTCCAGGCCGACACGGGCGTGAAATAGGACTTGAGGAGGGACGACAGAAGCCAGTACATGCGTACGACCGTGTAGACCAGTTCGTGTATGAGCAGGGCTTCGACCAGCATCGCCTTCCAGCCGAGGTTGCGTACCATCACCGCGGGGTACGTGACCCAGAACGCGAACAGCAACCAGAAGATGGGCTGTTGCGAAAAGCCGTTCGCGACGGCGGCGGCCAGCTGCGTGGTGCCCCAGCCGATGAGGTACACCACGCCGAGCAGCCCCAGGATCATCGACGCGATCGAGTGCCAGGTGAACTTGGTCCAGCCACGGGCGCGTAGGGCGTCGACGGTCCCACGAACCCAGCGCTGACGTTGTTGCAGCAGCTCACGCAGCGTGGGCATGAGATCGGTGTACGCGATGCACAGCTGGTTCGCCGTCACCTTCCAGCCGCATTCCTTGAGCGTCAACGTCGTTTCGTAGTCCTCGACGAGGTTGCGGTGGTCCTCCCAGAACACCGCGCCACGCTTGTCGATGACCGATTGCAGGGCGACGCCCCGGTAGAAGGATCCGGCGCCCGACATGGTGTGCACGTCGGTCTGGAAACGGGCGTTGGCGGCGCGTCCGTACTCGATGATCTGCATGCCCAGCAGGAATCTCTGCCAGGGGTTGCGCCACAGCCCGGTGCGGCCCAGGCAGACGGCGCTGACGCCGCCGACCTCGGGGTCCGAGGTGATCACCTTGCGGGCCCGTTCGATGAACTTGTGGTGCAGTTCCGTGTCGGCGTCCATCACCAGGACGTGCTGAACCGGGTCCAACCGCCCGCCGACCCGCTGGCTCAACCAGGCGATGCCGTAGTTGAGGGCACCGGCCTTCTTGTGCTCGTTCTCGGGCATCAGCAGGACGTCGGTACGCGGTGTGTGCGGATCGGCCGCGAACTGCCGGGCGTAGTGTTCCGTCTGGTCGGTGGAGTTGTTGACAACCACGACAATGCGGTCAGGGCGCCAGGTCTGCCGGGCCAGGGAGTTCAGGGAGGTGAGGATCCCGACTTCCTCGTTGCGGGCCGGGATGATGGCGACGATGTCGTGCAGCGTCGGCCCGCTGGGCTTCGGATTGCCGTGGCGTCTCCGTGGGAGACCTTTCAGGATGACTGTCGCCTCAGGCCCGGCTTCGCGCATGATGTTGTGTGACACGAGTTCCCCGCCCGATGATCATCGTCCAGGGCCGGCTGTCGCGGTCTGGAGCGGGAGAACCATAGCTGGCTTGATCAAGTCGGCGACGCCTCCGCCGGGCCAGTTTTAGCTGCCTGTTCGGCCGATGCGCGCTGGAGACGGCCGTCCGGCCGGCCGGGGATGTCTCGTGTCATGCCGGACCCACGACGCGGGCCCGCGTCGGTAGGATGACCCGCGTTTGTCTAGACGCCCGCTGCCAGCACTTCCCGGCAAGCGGGCGTCGAGTCGTCAAGGAGCACGCATGGGTCGGTCGCGTTCCCGTTCCTCCCGCCGTTGGCTCAGCCTGCTCATGGTCGTGGTCGTCCTCGGCGCCGGGCTGTTGTCGTACGGCGTCTGGCGGACGACGCACAACGCCCGGCCTGATGACGGGAGTGCGCTGCTGACCGTCCGGTATCGGACGGACACCCCGGCCACCGCTGCGGTCGCGCAGCCGTGGCTGGAGGTGATCAACACATCCCGCCAACCGGTGGCACTGCACCAGGTGACGCTCCGGTACTACTTCAGCGAGCACGGCGATGCCGACTACGCGGCCAACTGCGTGCAGACGGCCCTCCGCTGCTCGACCGTCACCCAGGTCGTCACCGCGATGCCGCAGCCGGCTCCCACGGCCACCCACTACCTGCGGGTCGGCTTCACCTCCGCTGCCGGCACGCTGGCACCGGGGCAGAGCAGCCAGGGCATCGGGCTACAGCTGTACCGACTCGACCACAAGGCCCTGGACCAGGCCGACGATCGCTCGTTCGACCCGGCGCTCACCCACTACGCGCCTTCGGCGCGCGTGACCGGCTATGTCGACGGCGTCCTCTTCTGGGGGGACGAACCCGATGGCGCTCCACCGGAGGCTTCCCCTCGACCCTCGAACGCGTCGGCCGCGACACTGCCGGCCGGAACACTCTTCGACAACTTCCGCTACACCGACGTCGCCGATCCGGCGGTGACCGCCAACGGATGGCAGGTCCGCACCGACGGCGGCGGGCCCGGGATCGCCGGCACCTGGTCAGCGGATGCCATCAGCTTCCCCGCGAATCAAAAGGCCAACGGCGGGCAGGTACTTCAGCTGCAGGTCACCACCGACGGCACCCGGCAAGGCACCCGGCAGGCCGAGCTGATCGGCATCGACAACACCTTCCTCACCGGCACCATCGCCGCACGGATCAACTTCACCGACAAACCGGTCGACGGTCGCGACGGCGACCACGTCGTCGAATCCTTCTGCACGATCTCGCCCGAGGCGACCTCACAGCGCTACAACGAACTCGACTTCGAGTACCAGCCCAACGGCGGTTGGGGCGCACCCGGGCCCAAGCTCGACACCACCAGTTGGCGTAGCGCTGCCCAGGGGGACCGCACCACGCGCGCCCTGAATCGAAGCCTCACCGGGTGGCACACCCTGATGATCACCGCGGTCGACGGCACGGTCACATACTCGGTCGACGGCCGGCCCGTCTTCAGTAGCGGCGGCAAGACCTTCCCCCGCGAACCGATGCGCATCCACCTCAACGCATGGCTGATCGACCTGCCCTTCGCCGGCCAACGAACCTGGAACATGCAGGTCAACTGGATCTACTCGGTTGCCGGCAAGGCAGTAGGCGTCGCGGAGGTGAACAGGGCCGTCGACAGCTTCTACAAGAACGGAATCAACTACATCAACACCACAGCCGATCAGTAGGGACGGACCCTGGTCGGACCCGTTCCGCTTCGTCGTGGTCCGAGCGGCGCACTCAGCGGCGGGGCGTCTCGCTGGCGATGGTCGCCTCCCGGGGCAGGGCCGCGGCGCGCAGCGCCCAGTCCAGCGCGTAGTCGGCGATGTCCTCCCAGCCGTCCTGCCCCACGGTGAAGTGCGACCGGCCGGGAAACTCCTGGTACGCGGTGAGGGCGCGGGACTTCTGGTACAGCCCCGCGTTCGCGCGGACCACCGACGCCGGCACCACGTGGTCGAGTTCGCCGGCCATCAGCAGCAGCGGTGCGCGGTCGTCGCGCCCGACGTCGACCCGGGCCGGTGAGCGCGGGTCGACGTTGGCGAACGCGCCCTCGAAGAGGACCCGCCCGGCGCCCGGAACGGCATAGCGTTGCCAGGCCCGGTCGGAGTCTTCGCGGCTCATCGCGTTGCCGAACGCGTAGGCGAAGTCGTCCGGGGTGAACGGGACGGCCCGGTGGCGGTTGGCGGGGTTGCGGAGGATCGAGAATCCGGAGCGCAGCGTGCTCAGCGGCACCTTGAGCACACCCTTCACCGCTGCGGGATGCACCCCCACCACCGCCGCGCCGAGACCCCGGTCGGCGAGGACCTGGGCGAACAGGCCGCCGAACGAGTGCCCCATGATGATCGGCGGTCGGGGCAGCGCTCGGATGATCTTGTCGTAGTGCGCCACGATCGCGGCCATGCTCTGCTCGGCGATCGGGCCGGGATCGTCACGCAACTGCTCCACGGACCGGTCCATCCCGGGCCAGGCAGGGGCGATGACGTGCATACCGCGCGCGGTGTACCGCTCGACCCACCCCTCCCAGCTACGCGGGGTCATCCAGAGTCCGTGGATCAGCACGACCGTGTCGACCCGGCCCTGCGGCGTGGCACCCATCGCGTCCTCCCGGTGTCGCGGCGTCCGGCCCGGCGGTTACCCGCTGCCGCGGCGGGAATTCCTCCGATGAGCGTGATGCCACACGGGCATATTGATGACTCAGCGGCATCACGCTCGTCGCGGTCCGTGCCCACGTGCCCGTCACTCTCCGTGCCAACCAGGGCCCCTGACAAATGTCACGGCCGGGACGTGACGGCCGCTCCAGGCATTGGGGTACGCGCCGCCGGAGCATGACTGACATGACCAGTACGCATCCGGCTGTCGAGTTGGACGGCCTCACCAAGTCCTTCGGCGCGGTCACCGCTGTCGACGGGTTGAGCCTGCGGGTGCAGCCCGGCGAGGTGGTGGCCTTCCTCGGCCCGAACGGCGCGGGCAAGACCACCACCATCGACATGCTGCTCGGGCTGGCCCGCCCGGACGCGGGGACCGTCCGCATCCTCGGCGGCACCCCGGACGACGCGGTGGCCCGGGGCCGGGTCGCCGCCGTCCTGCAGACCGGCGGACTGCTCAAGGACCTCACCGTGGGCGAGACGGTCGAGATGACCGCCCACTTCTACCGGCACACCCGCCCGGTGGCCGAGGTGCTGGAGCGGGCCGGCCTCGCCGGCATCGCCGGGCGGGTGGTGGGGCGCTGCTCCGGCGGCCAGCAGCAGCGACTGCGCTTCGCGTTGGCCCTGCTGCCCGACCCGGACCTGATGGTGCTCGACGAGCCGACCACCGGTATGGACGTCGAGGGCCGCCGGGACTTCTGGCAGGCACTGCGCCGGGACGCCCGACGCGGACGGACCGTCATCTTCGCCACCCACTACCTGGACGAGGCGGACGCGTACGCCGACCGGATCGTGCTGGTCCGGCAGGGGCGCGTCGTCGCCGACGGCACCACCGCGGAGATCAAGAACCTGGCCGCCGGTCGCACGGTGCGAGCCACCCTGCCCGGCGCCGACCAGGCCGCGCTCGCCGCGCTGCCCGGCGTGGACACCGTGGAGGTACGCGGCGACAGCGTGCTGGTCCGCACCGGCGACTCGGACGCCGTCGCCCGACACCTGCTCACCCGGACCGCCGCCCGGGACGTGGAGATCACCTCCCGCAACCTCGAGGACGCCTTCCTCACCCTGACCACCGCGCAGACCGGAGCCTGAGATGACCACAGTGTCGGCCACCCCGCCCCGCACCGACCAGCCGGACCGTCGGCTGCCCGCCCTGGGCGGGTTCTCCCCGGGCGTCCTACGCATCGAGCTGCGCCGGGTGCTGCGCAACCGTCGTACCCTCGCCTTCACGCTGATCATGCCGAGCGTCTTCTTCCTCATCTTCGGCCTGCCGCAGGGCGGGCAGAACCTGGACAACGGGCGTCCGGTCACGGCGTACGTCATGATCAGCCTGGCCGTGTACGCGGCCATGGTGGCGACCACCAGCGCCGGTGGCGCGGTGGCCACCGAGCGGGCGCTGGGCTGGAGCCGGCAGCTGCGGCTCACCCCACTGCGCCCGAGCGCGTACGTGGCCACCAAACTGGCCACCGCGATGGCCCTCGGCCTGCTCGCGGTCGCCGTCGAGTTTCTGGTGGGCGCGGCGGCCGGCGTCCGTGTCCCGGCGTACGTCTGGCTGTTGTCCGGGCTCGCCGCCTGGGTCGGCTCGCTGGTCTTCGCCGCGTTCGGCCTGTTCGTCGGCTACCTGGCGCCGGCCGAGAACGTCATGCAGTTCATCGGCCCGATCCTGGCCGTGCTGGCCATGTTCGGCGGGCTGTTCGTGCCGGTCGAGGTGCTGCCGGAGGTGCTCCAGCACGTCGCCACGTTCACCCCGGTGTACGGCGTGGGGGTGCTGGCCCGTGCTCCACTGACCGGCGACGGGGTGAGCCTGGCGGCCGTGGCCAACCTCGTGGGCTGGGCGCTGGTCTTCGGCGTCGGTGCGGCTCGGCTGTTCCGCCGGGACACCGCTCGGGTCTGACCACCCCGACGGCTAGCGTGAGCCTGATGGACCTCGCGACCGTGCAGCCCCGGCCGGTGAGCCGCCACTGGCGGTTCACCGGCTGGCTGCTGGCCGCCGTGTGGCTGTTCTTCCTCAACGTGCCGCTCGCCACCGCGCTGCATCAGCCGGAGCTGTGGCGGCGGATCCTCGGAGTGACGGCGCTGGTGGCCTTCGGCGTCGGCTACGTGCTGCTGTTCCAGTGGGCGCGTGGGCTGCGCCAGTCGCTGCGGCCGATCCCGGCCGGCCGCGCCCGGGCCGGGCTGGTGCTGCTGCTGGTGGTGGGCCTGGCGAGCATTCCGGGGACCGGCGGGGACTGGCTGGCCACCCTGGTCTACGTGGCGGCGGCGGCGGTGTTCCTGCTGCCGTCGTGGGAGGCGTTGCCGACCGTGGTGGTCTGCGCCGTGACCCCCGGGTTGGCCTCCTGGCTGGTGCCGGGTTGGGAGGCGGAGAGCGGCATCGTCTTCGCGGTGCTGCTCGCCTCGTTCGCCATGTTCGGGGTCTCCCGGTTGGCCCAACGCAACAGCGAGCTGCGGGCCGCCCAGCAGGAGATCGCCCGGCTCGCGGTAGCCGAGGAACGGGCCCGCGCGGCGCGGGACCTGCACGACATCCTCGGGCACTCGCTGACCGTGGTAGCGATCAAGGCCGAGCTGGCCGGCCGACTGATCGAGGTGGACACCGGCCGGGCCGCCGTCGAGATCGCCGAGGTGGAAGCGCTGGCCCGGGCGGCGCTCGCCGACGTACGGCAGACGGCTGGGGCGTACCGCGAGGTCACCCTCGCCACGGAACTGGCCGGCGCCCGCTCCGCGCTGGCCGCGGCGGGCATCGTGGCGGATCTGCCGGCCGAGGTGCCGGACCTGCCGCAGGAGTGGGACCGGTTGTTCGGTTGGGCGGTACGCGAAGGGGTGACGAACGTGGTCCGGCACAGCGGGGCGCGGTGCTGCACGGTCCGGGTGTACCCGGACCGGGTCGAGGTGAGTGACGACGGGCGTGGGCCGTCCACTCCCGACGCCACCGGTTCCGGCCTCGTCGGCCTCCGGGAGCGGGCGGGCCGACTGGACGCGGTGGTGACCGTCGGCCGCCGACCGGGCGGCGACGGTTTCCTGCTGCGGGTACACGCGCCGGGGGAGGCGCGGTGAGCGGCGAGCCTTCGCCGATCCGGTTGCTGCTGGCCGACGACCAGGCGCTGGTCCGGGGCGCGCTGGCCGCGCTGCTGTCCTTGGAGCCGGACCTGACCGTGGTGGCCGAGGTCGGCCGCGGCGACGAGGTGGTGCCCGAGGCGCTGCGCAGCGCGCCGGACGTGGCCCTGCTGGACGTGGAGATGCCCGGCCTGGACGGAATCGCGGCCACCACCGCGTTGCGGGCCGCGTTGCCGACCTGCCGGGTGCTGGTGGTGACCACCTTCGGCCGGCCCGGCTACCTGCGGCGGGCGATGGAGGCCGGCGCGAGCGGCTTCGTGGTCAAGGACACCCCGGCCCGACAACTCGCCGACGCGGTCCGCCGGGTGCACGCCGGCCTGCGGGTCGTCGACCCGACGCTGGCGGCGGAGACCCTGGCCACCGGGGTCAGCCCGCTGACCGAGCGGGAGACCGAGGTGCTGCGCACGGCCCGTGGCGGTGGCACGGTCGCCGACCTGGCCGGGGCGCTGCACCTCTCCGAGGGGACGGTACGCAACCACCTCTCGGCGGCGATCGGCAAGACCGGCGCGCGTAACCGGGCCGACGCCATCCGGGTCGCCGAGCAGAACGGTTGGCTGCTCGGCGACTGAACGACGGGCCTCCGCGGGCTGGCGCTCAGGCGGTCGGCGGTGGGGTGGGCAACTGGTCGACGACCACCACGCTGCTGCCGGGGCGGACCTCGGCGAGCAACTCCCGTTGGCCGGAGCGGGTCAGCCGGATGCAGCCGTTTGTGGTGTTCTCGCCCAACTCGTCGTCGTTGTGCCAGGTGTGCACGCCGATGTGCGCGCCGCGCAGCCCGGCCGGCACCGACTCCGGGTCGTCGGGCACCGACCCGAGCGCGTAGATGTCCACCCCGCCGTAGACCGACTCCGGCGGTGGGGTGCGGCCCAGGATGAAGGTCCGCCCGAGCGGAGTGTCCTGCCCCGACTGGCCGAGACTGACCTCCCAGGAGCGCACCGCCTTGCCGGCCCGGTACCAGGTGAGTCGGTGGACCTTGCGTTCCACCACGATCTGGTCGCGCAACGGCACGGTGTCGAACCCGCCCGGGGGCAGCCAGGCGAGCCGCCGATTGGCCGAGGGCAGCAGAACCGCCGTCCAGCCGGCCTGCCGGTCGGCGATCGGCATGGTCAGCTCCACGCCTCGGATCGTCGGTTCGAGGAATGCTCGCGGGCGACCGCCGGGCGCGTCGTACGCGGCGATCCGCTTCGTCGGGTGCGCCCCCTCGGTCAGCGGCGTGGTGTCCATGGTGGCCGGGTCGGCGGGGAACCCACCGGGGGCGGGGTCGTAGTCGACCACCGGCAACCCCGCCGGGGCGGGCGCTGCCGGGGGAGTCGACTCGTCCGCGTTCTGCTCGACACTGCTCGGCGTCGGGTCGGCCGCCGCGACGACCCGTTCGGGGGCCGTCGAGTTCGGAGTGAGGGCCTGCCCGACCAGCAGCGCGGTGACCAGCAGCACGGGGACGGCGATGGCGGCGGTCACCCAGACGCGGCGGCGGCGATACGGGGACATTCGGTCAAAACCCACGAATCCACTGTATCGGACCTGAGCTGAAAGGAAGGGCCCCCTGCTATACAAAAAGTGATAGCAAGGGGCCCTTCCTTTCAGGTGGTCAGAGGCGGGCGCCGATGTGGATGGCTACCGCGTCGTGTGCGGGCACGTTGGCGGCGAACCAGCCGTTCCCGTCCACCGTGATCACCGGCCCGCTGCACGTGCCGCCGGTGTAGGTGCCGTGGATGACGTCGCAGTACCGGCCGGCGGGCAGCCCCGTGTAGTAGGAACGGCCGTTGACCGCGGAGTCCTCGTCGTTGATGGTGACGAAGCCCTTGCCGCTGCGGCTGAACGCGATGTGGTTGTTGCCGTTGTCGTACCAGTTGGCCACGCCGGCGCCCTCGGTGGCGTTGCGGAAGCCCACCATGTTGGCGATCACCGGCCAGCGGTGCTCGCACTCCCAGCCGGAGTAGCAGGTGGTGTTGAGCGTCTTGTTGTTGCCGTCCGAGGGCGGGCCGGCGTCCCGGCTGCTGAAGGTGTAGCTGGACATCACGGTCGGCGAGCCGTACGGCCAGGCCAGCATGAAGGCGTTCGCCAGCGCGTAGATCCCCCGGTCGCGGTAGGTCAGCACCCCGCCGGAGTCGCGCTGGGTGTCGTGGTTGTCCACGAAGACCGAGGCCGGACCGCTGGGCAGGTGCCCCCAGCCCTCGCCGAAGTTGCGCAGGTACGCCAGCCGCTCCGAGCGGAACACCCGGGCCAGGTCCTTGCCGTAGCGGAACTCGTGCACGTCACCGTTGCCGGTGTACTCGGTCGGCTGGACCGGCTCGCCGGCGCCGTAGATGACCTCCTGCACGAGGTACGCCGAGCGGGACAGCTTGCTCCTGATCGCGGCGATGTCGGCGGCCGGCATGTGCTTGCTGGCGTCCAGGCGGAAACCGTCCACGCCGAGGGAGAGCAGGTCGTTGAGGTACGCGGCGATCCTGGTCCGGACGTAGTCCGACTCGGTCTTCAGGTCGGAGAGGTTCACCAGTTCGCAGTTCTGCACCTCGTACCGGTCGTTGTAGTTGACGATGTCGTCGCCGCCGTTGCGGCCGCAGTGGTGGAAGTCCTGGGTCTGGTAGATGCCCGGGTAGTCGTAGTGCGAGTAGGACGACCCGGCCCAGCCGGTGCCCCCGTTGGCCTGGCCGGACATGTGGTTGATCACCGCGTCGACGAGCACCTTGACCCCGGCCGCGTGGCAGGTGTTCACCATGGACTGGAACTGGGCCCGAGTGCCCTTGCGGGACTCGATCCGGTAGCTGACCGGCTGGTACGCCAGCCACCACTGGTTGCCCCGTACATGTTCCTGCGGGGGTGAGACCTGGACGTAGCCGTAGCCCTTCGGGCCGAGGGTGCTCTGGCACTCGGCGGCCACCGAGGGCCAGTTCCACTCGAAGAGCTGGACGATGACCTTCTTGGTGCCGGGTGGGGCGGCGAGGGCCGGGCTCGCCGGCACGGTGGCGGGGGCGAGCAGGCTGGCGATCAGGCCGAGGGCGAGGATCGCCGAGCCGCGTCGACGTCGATGCATCGGGACTCCTGACGGGAGCGGGGGTGGGGGTGGGGGGAGGTGGTGCGGCGGGTCGCCGTCGGGCTGCTCGAATCTTGCAACCCCTGCTGAAATTTGCCGAAAGATTACAAGCGTGTTGCAAGCACTGTCAACGCATGGATGCTCATCGCTGCGCCTCGGATTGCGGGAGAGCACAACGCATGGCGGGGTCACTCGGTTCGATCCCAACCCAGAAATTTTTCGCGACCGGTGATCCGCGCGCCCCGTCCGTCCGTACTGGATGGGGGAGCAGGGGTCGGCCGGTGGTACGCCGCCGCGAGACGATCGAGGAGCAGATGGCCCGGGCACAGCAGGACAAGAAGGCGGCCACCGTCCGGACCAGCGCCAGCAGTCGGGGGGTGCGAACCCCCTCGCGGCCGGCGGCCGCCATGCTGATCGCGTCGGCGCTCGCCGCGCTCTGGGCGGCGGTCATGCTGACCGGCGCCGGGCAGAAGGCGTACGCGTACGGCTTCTTCTTCACCGAGTTCTTCGCCGGGGTGATCTCCCTGGTGGCGTTGAGCCTTACCGTGATGCTCGGTCTGCTCGCCACCGACCGGTTGGTGCTGCGCATCCCGCACCGGGTGCTGATGCAGTCGGCGCACCGCGCCACCGGCGTGCTGGGCGTGGCCGGGCTCGGATTCCACGTCCTCACCAAGATCGCCACAGGCCGGGCGGCGGCGACCGACGCCCTGGTGCCGTTCGTCGGTGGCCGAGGGCTGTACGTCGGGCTCGGCACGGTCGCCGCCCTGCTCATGGTCAGCGTCATCTGGACCGGAATCATCCGGGCCCGCTTCGCCGACGTCGGTCCGAAGTGGTTGTGGCGCGCCCTGCACTCCGTCGCGTACCTGGCCTGGCCCTTTGCCGTGCTGCACGGCCTCAACGCCGGACGGGCCGCAGCGCCCTGGGTGATGTTCAGCTACCTGGGCTGCATCCTGCTGGTCGTGCTGGCCCTGCTGGTGCGGCTCTCGGTCAGCCTCGGTCGACGCAGCCGCGAACAGCACCAGGCGGCGGCGCGCAACGCGGCGATGGCCGGCCGGGCCGGTGACGCGAAGGCCGCCCGGTCGCTGTTGGCCGGGTTGGGTCGACGCAGCAACTCCGCCGCGGAGAAGCGTCCCGCCTGGGCGGACACCACCACCGCCACCTGGGCCGCACCGGCCGCACGGCGGGACCCCGAACGGTTCACCGTCCCGGTGGTGCCCGAGCCCGGCTCCCTCGTGGAGCCCACCCGGCCGAGCCGACGCCGACGCGACGAGGAGCCGGCCGCCGGCCGCGACACCGAACGTTCGTCCCGGGGCCGGCGCGACGAGGCGGAGCCCACCACCCGCCGGTCGACCCGCCGCAGGGTCGAGGAGACCGACACCCGCCGGCGCGACGAGGAGGAGTTGGAGCCGGTCGCCCGGCGGCGTGGCTCGCGTACCCGGGACGAGGAGGCTCCGAGCGGCCGGCGACGCGCCGACGGGCCGGCCGCCGAGCGGACCAGCCGCCGGTCCCGCCGCGAGGACGAGGAGAGCCGGTACTCGGCTCCGCCGCTGTCGACGGCCGAGCCCGAGGAGCCGTGGGACAGCCCGCGCCGGTGGCAGGCCGCCGAGCCGATCTCCGCCGGCCCGGTCTCCGCCGAGCCGATCTCCAGCAGCCCGATCTCGGCGACGCCGCGCAGCGGCAGCGGCCGGCACAGCGCGGAGGACGACCTGCCGGAGGAGCCGGACTACTGGCGTCCGCCGGCCCGGTACGTGCCGGACGAGGTGCCGCCGGTCGACGACACGCCGACGCTGGTCGACCTGGCCTCGCGTCGCGCCAAGCGGGCCGCCGGTGAGGGCCGCTCCGCCAAGCGCCGTAAGGCCAGCGCCGACGCGGTGGACGGGGCGTACTGGGCCGGGCTGCGGGGTGAGGCGAAGTGATGCGGACGGCTGTGCCACCGGTGGCCTGCGTGGGTGAGCCGCGGCTCACCGCCGGCTTCGCCGAGTACGGTCGGCTCGACCTGGCCGCCCATGAGGAGGTGCACGGTCCGATCGGGCCGATGGAGCCGGCGCAACTGCTCCGCCTCGCCGAGGGCATGCAGCTCAAGGGCAAGGGCGGGGCGGGTTTCCCGTTCGCCCGCAAACTGCGGGCCGTGCTGGAGTCCTGCGAACGGCAGGACCTCGCCGCCGTCGTGGTGGTCAACGCCACCGAGGGTGAGCCGGCCAGCTGGAAGGACAAGGTGCTGCTGACCCGCGCACCGCACCTGATCCTGGACGGCGCGGCGCTGGCCGCGTACGCGCTGGACGCCGACGAGATCGTCATCGGGGTCGCCGACGACGGGGTCGGCCGGGACTCGTTGATGGAGGCACTCGAAGAGCGCCGGATGCCGGTGATGACGACGATCGTCACCGTGCCGCACCGGTTCATCTCCGGTGAGGGCGGCGCACTCGTCAACGGGATCAACGGGCTGCCGCACATCCCTCCCGGCACCAAGAAGCGCTCCAGCGACTCCGGGGTCAGCGGTCTGCCCACCCTGCTGTCCAACGCCGAGACGTACGCCCAGCTCGCGATCGGCGCGCGACTCGGCCCGTACGAGTACGCGGCGCTCGGCACCGACGACGAGCCGGGCACCGTGCTGCTCACCGTGACCGGCGCGGCGGGCCGACCGGCCGTGGTGGAGTGCACCGCCGGCATGCCGCTGCGTGACGTCCTCGACCTGTGCGAGGTCCCGGACGTGCAGGGCATCCTGATGGGCGGCTACCACGGCAAGTGGATCACCCCGGAGGCGGCGGAGAAGGCCGAGGTGTCCCGCAAGGGTCTGGCCGCGGTCGGCGGCACCCTCGGCGCGGGCATCATCGTCCCGGTCGGGCTCGACACCTGCCCGCTCGGTGAGGCCGCGCAGGTGGTGCGTTACCTGGCCGGGGAGTCCGCCGGCCAGTGCGGACCCTGCAAGATGGGCCTGCCGGACCTCGCCCGCGCGGTGGACCTGGCCGTGGCCGGCAGCCAACCGGCGGACGTGGTGCGGGCCGCCGCGGGCGAGGTGAGGGGCCGGGGCGCGTGCAGCCACCCGGACGGTACCGCCCGGTTCGCGCTCTCCGCGATCGAGGTCTTCGCCGAGGACCTGCGGCTGCACAGCACCGGCGACGGTTGCGGCCGACGGGTCAAGGGCGTGATGGGGCTGCCGGGCGCGCCGGACGCGAACCCGCAGAAGCTCACCCTGGACTGGTCGCGCTGCGACGGGCACGGCCTCTGCGCGCATGTCGTACCGGACTTCATCCGGCTGGACGCGAACGGATACCCGGCCTTCCCGGCCACCCCGGTGCCGACCTGGCTGCGGGAGGGTGCGCTGAAGGCGGTCAAGGTGTGCCCGGAGCTGGCGCTGCGCCTCGCCAAGGCGGAGTAAGGAAGGGACCCTTCCTAACGCCTCAGGTATAGGAGGGGTCCCTTGCGAACGAGAATGGAGATCCCGATGCGGATGGGCATGGCTAGGGCGGCGGCCGGGCACCTGCGCCTCGCCCTCACCGCCGGGGCGCTCGTCGTGGCCCTGCTCGGCGTTGCGGCCTGCACCGGCACCGCGCCGGGTGGGCCCACTGCCACCGGGCCGGCCCCGACCGTGACCGGTGCGCCGACGGGCGCCGCGACCAGCGTGCCGCCCACAGCCCCGGCCCAGGTTCCGGACGTCCTGCGCTTCACCGGGACCACCCTCACCGGTGCCGCGTTCGACGCGGCGCAGTTCGCCGGTAAGCCGGTGGTGCTGTGGTTCTGGGCGCCCTGGTGCGCCACCTGCGCCAGTCAGGCATGGACGGTGGCCGAGATCGCGCCGAAGTACCGGGACACCGTGCCGATCGTCGGCGTCGCCGGACTGGGCGAACAGCGGGCCATGAAGGAGTTCGTCACCGAGTTCGACCTGGCCGGGACGATCCAGGTCGACGACCGCAAGGGCGTGCTCTGGAAGCGGTTCAAGGTGACCGAGCAGAGCATCTTCGTCATCGTCGACCGGACCGGCAAGGTGGTCCACCAGGGATTCCTGGACGGTGAGGCGCTCAGCGCCCGGGTCGCCGCCCTGGCCGGGGCGTGACCGCCGCGCTGGTGCTCGCGCTGACCGCCGGCATGCTCGGCGCGGTCAACCCGTGCGGCTTCGCGTTGCTGCCCGCGTACCTCTCGCTGTTGGTCGCCGGGGCGTCGGACACCCGCGGCGCGGTCGGCCGCGCGCTCACCGCGGCGGCCGGGCTGACCGTGGGGTACGTGCTGGTCTTCGGCGCGTTCGGCCTGGCGCTCGCGCCGCTGGCCGGCTGGCTGCGGCCCCGGCTGCCGTGGCTGACCGTGACGCTGGGCGTGCTGCTGCTGGTGGCGGGCTGCTGGCTGCTCGCCGGCCGGCGACTGCCCGCCCCCGGCTGGTCGGCCCGGGCGCCCCGGCTGACCCGGTCCTGGCCGTCGATGGCCATCTTCGGCGCGGTGTACGCGTTGGCGTCGCTCGGCTGTGCCATCGCGCCGTTCCTGGCGATCGTGGTGACCAGCCTTCAGGCCGGCTCGACCGGACGGGGGCTGGCACTCTTCGGTGCGTACGCGCTCGGGATGGGGCTGGTGGTCGCGGTCGCCGCGCTCGGGGTGGCGTTGCTGCGGGACGGCCTGGTGGCCCGGCTGCGCGTCGCCGGCGCGCTGGTGCCCCGCCTCAGTGGCCTGGTGCTGCTGGTCGCCGGCGGCTACGTCGCCTGGTACGGCTGGTACGAGCTACGGCTCGCCGCCGGCCGCCGCGACGCCCTGCAGGACCCGGTGATCCAGGCGGCGTCGACGCTCCAGCACACCCTGGCCGACACCCTCGACCGCATCGGCCCGGCGCTGCTCCTGGCCGTGCTGGCCACCCTGATCCTGACCGCGCTGCTCATCAAGCGCCTCCACCGCCCGTCCAACCCCGTTCACGACGGTGACACGCCCCCGCCCGGCTAGCGGTAACGGAGCCCGCCGGCCGCATCCCTGAGGCGACCGCGTTGGTCTTGACATCCGGAAACGATCGTCGGAGTCTGTCTGACAACGTTGTCACACCGAAGGACCACCATGGACATATCCGAATTCGAATTGAGCAGGCGTCGGCTCCTCATCCTTGGCGGCGCCGTCGGCGCTGGACTCGCCATCGCCCGACCCGCCGCCACCGCCCAGGCCGCGCCAGCCGCCACCACGTCACCGGCCGCAGCCACTGACCCGGTCGCCAACACCTACCACGCGCTCCTGCTCGCCCACACTCGATGGTCGGAGGAGCAATGGGATCCGGCGATCAACGCGTACCGCCTCGCGGACTTCAGGTTCGCGGTCGTCCTCGGCAACGCGGTCCTGCTCACCTCGCCCGGGTACGACCCGGCGGCGGCAGGCGTCGACCGGGACACCCTGCACGGCCGCACCCTCGCCACCATCCGGCGGTACGCCGCTACCAACCGACTCGCCGGCGGCACCGAGTGGGGGCAGAAGCTCTTCTGGGACAGCACCTTCGAGCTGTACTTCATCCTGGCCGCCCGGCTACTCTGGGCCGAACTGGACGAGGTGACCCGCGACAACGTCGACCGCATCGCCCGCGGCCAGGCCGCGTACGCCCATTCCCTCGGCACCGGTAACGACCCGCTGAGTGGCAGTTGGACGCCGAACGGCCTCACCGGTGGCTGGGTCGGTGACACCAAGCTCGAAGAGATGGGCGTCTACGCCCAGGCGATCGCGCCCGGCCTGGCCTGGGCGACGGACGACCCCGCAGCAGCGGCGTGGCGCGAGCGGTTTCTGACGTGGACGATCAACGCGACCGGGCTACCTCCGGCCGACCGCGCCAACCCCGCCATCGTCGAGGGGCGGCCGGTCGCCGAGTGGAACACCGCCCACAACATCTACGACACCTTCATGGTCGAGAACCACGGCTCCTTCGGGCCGCACTACCAGGAAGAACTCTGGCGTACGGCGGGCCGTACCGCCGCGCACTTCCTGACGGCCGGCCAGCCGCTCCCCGAGGCCCTCACCCGGCAGCCCAACGGCGACCAACTGTGGCGGACCATGCGACTGATGGCCAGCGACGCCGGAGAGCCGTTCATGCCGATGGTCGCGGACCGCTACCACCTCTACGGCCGCGACGTCCTGCCGCTCGCCTTCCTCGCGCAGGTCCGGGGCGACCGGCACGCGGCCCGGGCCGAGGCGGACCTGGCCGACCGGCTCATGCCATACCTGAACTACCCGCCCGAGTACCGGCTCACCAAGTTCAGCGGCGAACCGAAGTACGAGCCCGAGGCGCGGGCCGAGGTCGCGATCAGCTACCTCTTCCACGCCTGGCGGGCAGCCAACGGCGGCGTGGTCAAGCCGGTTGACAGCAAGACCTTCTTCACCGCCGCGGCGGGCACCCGGGACTTCGGGGAGCAGGCCGGCCTGACCGCCCAGCAGACCCCGGCCGCGTTCGCCGCGGCGGTCAGCAAGACCGGGTTCGTGTCGTTCCAGTGGGCCCCCGCCCACGACAACTGGTTGTTCGACACGCGGGCCGCGTCGCTGCTGCCGCGGCAGTCCGCACCGGTCCTCGGCCGAGCCTCCGCCGAGTACACCGCGGCCCGGGACGGTGTCGACGCCACGGCCACCGTCCTGCGCGTCGCCGACGGCACCGCCGGATACGTCACGCTGCCCACCGGTACGGTCGTGTACGCCACCACCGGCATCGGTGCCGACGAGGGCGCGCTCACCCTGTTCAACCTGGACATGCCCGGCGTACCCGGGCTCACCGGCACCCGTACCTTCACCGGCGAACAGGGGTCCGTCACCCTGGCTGGACAACAGGGCGTCGGCGACGGCGGAACCGACCAGATCAGCTTCGCGTCTCGTCCAGCCAGGTACGTGCGGATGCTCGGCCGATCTCCCGCCAACCAGTACGGCTACTCGCTGTTCGCGTTCGCCGTGCTCGACGCCAACGGGGTCGACCTCGCCACCGGCCGGCCCACCACGGCCTCGTCCGCCGACCCCGCCTATCCGGCACCGCGCGCGACCGACGGCAACCCCGGAACCCGCTGGGCGGTCGCCCGGGAGGAACGCGGCCGACCGGACAGTTGGCTCGCCGTCGACCTCGGCGAGGCCACCGACGTCAGCGGCGTACGCCTGGACTGGGAGGCCGCGTACGGCACCCGGTACGCCATCCAGACCTCTCTGGACGGCACCACCTGGAGCGACGCGGCGGTTGTGCCGGACAGCCCGACCATCGCCGGCTCCTGGCTGGACGTCGACGGACGAGCGGGCCTGGTGGTCCACAACGGCCAGAATCCGATCACCGTGACCGCCACCACCGTCACCCTGTCCAGCGGACCGGCCACCGGCAGCACCCGGCTGATCATCGAGGGGTACGCGGGCGCGAACAGGTCGGCCCTGGCCGCCGCGGCGTCCCGAACCCTGCCCAGCGGCGGTCCGGAGGCGTTGCGGGTGAGTGACGCGGACGGATACCTGAGCCTGTTCAACCTCTCCGGCGACGACATCACGACGGCGGCCGTCACGCTTCCGCAGCACGACGCGCTGCGGCTGTACCACGGAAGCCAGGTCACCGGACCCGGGACCACCGACTACCAGGTCGACCTCGCCGCCGCCTCCGCACGCGTCGAGCCGCCCCGGTTCACCGCGACCGCGGCACGGCCCGCGAAGGCGATTCCCGCCGGTACCCGGTTCGACGTCACCGACTCGCACCGCGTCCGGATCACCGCACCCGCCGCGCACATCGTGGTGGTGCAGCTGGAGTCCGCGGCCGGCGGCGCCCGACGGCGGGTGACGGTGCCCGCCGGACGCAGCCGGGACGTCGCGTTCCCGGGTGGGACGGTGACGCCGACCAGCGACCTGGCCCGGTCTCGGACGACCTACCCGACGTCACCACTCCCGGCTGGCATGACCGACCCGTCGGCCGCCGTCGACGGCGACCCGGGTACCGCCTGGCAACCCGGCCCGACCGGCCGACTGGTGATCGACCTCGGATCGCTCCACGATCTGGCCTCGGTCCGCCTGACCTGGACCCCCGGTCGGCGGCGGCCGATCACCGTGGCCACCTCTGCCGACGGACTGGACTACGTGGCGGTCGCCTCGGTGCCGAAGCCGCGACCCGAGACCACCATCTCGACCAGGGCCTCCGGGCGGTACGTGGCGATCGCGGTCACCGACTGGCGGCCCGGTGACGCCCGGCTGACCCACGCGGAGGTGTTCGGTGCCTGACCCGGCGGGATCGACAACGGTCTGACACCCGAGGCTCGAATCGAGGGCGGCGGGGCTGGTGCGGACGCACCAGCCCCGCCGCCGACTGATTCAGCGCAGCGGGGTCAGACGGTCGGTGCCCAGGCGGTCCTGGAGGACCTTCGGGACCAGCACGCTGCCGTCGGCCTGCTGGAACTGCTCAAGGATGGCCGGGAAGAGCCGGCTCGTCGCCAGCGCCGAGCCGTTGAGGGTGTGCACGAAACGGGTCTGCTTGCCGCCCGGCTCGCGGTAGCGGATGGCCGCCCGACGCGCCTGGTAGTCGCCGGCCCAGGAGACCGACGACACCTCCTTGTACTTCCCGGTGCTCGGCATCCACACCTCGATGTCGAGGGTCTTCTTCATCGAGGCGCTGGCGTCGCCGGCCGAGAGCAGGGTGCGCTGGTAGTGCAGGCCCAGCCCTTCGACCAGGCTCTCGGCGTGAGCGAGCATCTCCTCCAGTGCGGCGTCGGCCTGCTCCGGAAGGGTGAACTGGAAGATCTCCACCTTGTTGAACTGGTGGCCGCGTACGGTGCCGCGCTCGTCCGAGTGTGAGCCGGCCGCCTCCCGGCGGTAGCACGGCGTGTACGCGAAACGCTTCAGCGGCAGCTTCGGCGTCTCCAGGATCTCGTCCTGGTACGCGCCGAGGATCGCCGTCTCCGACGTCGGCAGCAGGAACTGCCCACGCGGGGCGGACTCCCGGTCCAGGTGGTAGACGTCGTCGTAGAACTTCGGGAACTGCCCGGCGGCGAAGCCAGCCGTGTCGAGCAGCAGGTGTGGCGGCAGCAGGAACTCGTAGCCGGCCTTGACGTTCTCGTCGATGAGGAAGTTGAGCAGCGCCCACTCCAGCCGGGCACCCATCCCGGTGTACATCCAGAAGCCGGAGCCGCCGAGCTTCACGCCGCGCTCGTGGTCGACCAGGCCCAGCGCCCGGCTCAGCTCCACGTGGTCGCGGACCTTCTCGATCACCGGCGGCTCACCGAAGGTCTTGACGACCCGGTTGGCCTCCTTGCCGCCGGGAAGGACGTCGTCGGCGGGCAGGTTGGGCAGCTCGCTCATCGCGGTGCGCAGCCGCCCCTGCACCTCGTCCAGCTCCGACTCCAACTCGGAGAGCTGCCGGCGACCGGCCTCGGGCGCGGCGACGTCCGGCTCGCGCCCGGCGCGCTTCGCCTCCGCGTACGCCCGCGCCTCCGCCTTGCGGCGCTGCCGATCGGCGTCGATCTCCGTGATGAGGGCGCGTCGTTCCTGGTCGAGCCGCTGGATCTCGTCCAGGGCACGGGTGACCTCGGCGGGATCCAGACGCTTCGCCAGCGCGGTCGCCACCGCCTCGCGATCCTTCCGGATCAACTCCATGTCGAGCATGCTGCTCCGTACGCCTCCGTCCGGGGTCAGTTAGACCTCCCGATGCTACCGGTCGTGCCCCTTTCGACCCGGGACGGGGAGTGACGGACCCCGTTCAGAGCCGGATCGGCATCAGCACGGAGTAGGTGTCCGCGTCGTCCGGACGGCGTACGGCCAGCGGGGCGATCGGCCCGTCCAGCTCCAGCACCAGTTGCGGCGCGCCGCCCGCGTCCAACGCGTCCAGCAGGTAGCCACCGTCCACCCCGATCCGCAGCGCGTCGGTCCCCGGGTCGACGGCGGCGAGCAGTCGAAGCTCGCCGTGGTCGCCGACGCCGAGCACGGTGACCTTCCGGGTCGTGCCGTCGTGGTCGAGGGCGACCGTGGGGGCCGCCGGGTCGGCCAGCGCGGCGCGCAGCGTGGCCACGTCCACCGGGATCCGTCGCGCGGTCGGCCGCTCGCCGACGGACTGCCGCAGCAACCGGTGGTAGTCCGGGAAGTCGTACGGCAGGGCGGTGCCGGTGACCGTGCGGTCGGCCGCCCGCACCCGCAGGTCCGGGCCCGCCACGGTCAGCCGGACGGGCCAGGCGTCGGCGCTGTCGAGCAGTGGCCGGAGCTGGTCGACGAGGGCCACCGGCACGAACACCCGTACCGGCGGTCCGTCGACGTCGGCCCGGGCACGGGCCAGCGCGAGCCGGTACCGGTCGGTGGCGACGAGCCGGACGCCGTCGGGCTCCACGTCGAACAGCACGCCGGCGAGCATCGGCAGCTCCGGGTCGACGCCGACGGCGAAGCGCACCGCGTCGAGCGCGGCGGCCAGGGCAGCGGGGGAGACCAGGAGCGTGGTGGCGGTCGGCGGGGTCGGGTCCACCAGGGCCCGCAGCCGGTCGACCTCGCGACGCGCGTCGCTGAGCCCGTCGGCGAGCCGGCGCAGGTGCGCGTCGAGCAGTTGGTGCACCACGGCCGGCTCGGCGCGTACCGCGGCGGCGATCTCCGGAACCGGCATGCCGATCCGGCGCAGCCCGGCCACCAGTCGGGCCGGCGCGATCTGCTCGTCGGTGTACCAGCGGTAGCCGGTGACCGGGTCGACCAGGGTCGGCTCCAGCACCCTTGCCGAGTCGTAGAAGCGCAGGGCGCTGACGGTCAGACCACTGGCCCGGGCCAGCTCACCGATGCTGTGCAGGTCGCTCACGCTGGGCATCCTGCCCCCTCGACCCGGTCGAGGGTCAAGCCGAGCGGTCCAGCACCCGGAAGGTGAGCCCGGCCCGGACGAGCCGGTCGAGCAGCGCGTCGCCCATCGCGGCGACGGGGGTGAGCTGCCCGGCGGTCGGCGGCAGGTCGTCGAGCGCCAGGCACAGCGCCGACTCGGCGAGCATCTTCGCCGTCTCGTCGTAGCCCGGGTCGCCGCCGGCCACCTCGGTGACCACCCGCTGTCCGCCGCCGGTGCCGACGAACCGCACCCGGAACCAGGACGCCGCCCGCTGCTGGGCGCTGGGCCCCTGCCCGGAGGCGAGTCGACCGAGCAACCAGCGTCGACTGGGTGGCAGTTTCACCAGCCCGATCAGCGCGCCGAGCCCGGCCGCGCCGGCCAGCACGGTGGGCAGCCGCTTCACCGCCGCGAAGTGCCGGTAGCGGAAGTCCGGGCCGTACTCCGGGCGGGCCGCAGCCGAACGGCGGACCACCTGCGGGTCGATGGTCGGCAGCGGGACGGTCCAGATGCCCAGTTCGGCGGAGCGGGCCAGCCGGCCGGGCACCGCCCGGACCCGGCGGTCGGTGGGGCGCGGCTCGACCGCCCGGCGGTCCCGGGCGGCCTGGCTGGCCTGGGCGGTACGGGAGAACGCGGTGAGCGCCGAGTGGTACGTGCCGGCGGAGAACCGACCACCGGCGCGCACGTACCCGTCCACGGTGATCGGCACGTCGGCGGGCAGCTGCTTGACCGTGAACCAGGCTCCCAGGTCGTGCGGGACCGAGTCGAAGCCGCAGGCGTGCACCAGCCGCGCGCCGGTGCCTGTCGCCTCGGCGTGGTGACGCACGTACATCAGGTCGACGAACTCCGGTTCGCCGGTGATGTCCAGGTAGTCGGTGCCGGCCCGGGCGCAGGCTGCGACCAGCGGTTCCCCGTGGTGGATGTACGGGCCGACCGTGCTGGCCACCACCCGGGTGCTCTCCGCCACCGCACGCAGCGACGCCGCGTCGGTCACGTCGGCGGTGAGTAGCGGCAGCCCGGCCAGCGTCGGGTCGATCGCGGCGAGCCGGTCCCGGACGGCGGCGAGACGCTGCGGGTTGCGCCCGGCCAGCGCCCAGCGCAGCCCGGCCGGCGCGTGCCGGGCCAGGTATTCAGCGGTCAGACCGCCGGTGAACCCGGTCGCCCCGAACAGCACCACGTCGTACGTCCGCTCCCCAGCCATCCCCGGAGTCTGCCATTCGTGGCCCCCGATGGCAGATCACGAAGCGGCCGTCAGGGCGTGAACACGGCGCGTACACAACCGTCGGCCCGGTCCCGGAACAACGCGTACCCGTGGGGGGCCTGCTCCAACGGCAACCGGTGGGTGGCTAGATGCTCGGTACGCAGCTCGTCGCGGGCCATCCGGTCCAGCAGCATCGGCACGTCGCGCAGGTCCGGCCGACGCGCACCGCGCAGCGTGAGTCGGCGGTCGGTCACCGTGCCCAGCGGAAACGCGTCGACGAAGCCGGCGGTCGCGCCGAGCACCACCACGGCGCCGCCCTTGCGGCAGGCGTGTACGGCCTCCCGCAGCGCGTCCGGTCGGTCGGCGGTGTGGCCACCGAACCGGTCGACCACCGATCGGGCGGGCGGCGTACCGACCGCCACCACACACACGTCCGGACCACGTCCGCCGCTGCGGTCGCGCAGCTCCGCCGCGACGTCGGTGCGGCGGTAGTTCAGCGGCTCCGCAGCGCAGTGCCGCTCGGCCATCCGCAACCGCTCCTCGTGGCGGTCCACCACCAGCACCCGGGCGGCACCGCGCAGCACCGCCGCCCGGGCGGTCAACTGGCCCACCGCCCCGGCGCCCCAGATCGCCACCACGTCGCCCGGACGCACCGTCCCCAACTCCGCCGCCAGCCACCCGCTCGGCGCGGCGTCGGCGGCGAACACCGCCCGGTCGTCGTCGACCTCGTCCGGCACTCCGAACGCGCCCACGTCGGCGTACGGCACCCGCACGTACTCGGCGTGACCACCGGCGAACCCGCCCGCCGCTCGGGGCCGGCCGAAGCAACCGGCGTCGGAACGCTCCCAGTCGGGGTCCGCGCTCGGCGGGTCGGCGCTGCCGTTGTCGCAGCAGGAGTGCAGGCCCTGACGGCAGTACCAGCAGCCGCCGCAGGCGACGATCGCTGCCACGACCACCCGGTCGCCGGTGCGGTGCCGGCGGACCCCGGGCCCGACCTCGACCACCTCGCCCAGGAACTCGGCCCCGAGCACGTCACCGGCCCGCAGTAGCGGGTCCCGACCGGCCAGCATCGGCAGGTCCCCGCCGCAGGTGGCGCTGCGCCGAACCCGGACGATAACGTCCCGTTCGTTGCGCAGCTCCGGGTCGGGCACCTCGCGTACCGCCACCTCGTCGGCGGCGACCCAGCACAGCGCCCTCACCCGCGCACCTCGGGGCGGTCCAGCGGGGACCGGTCCGCACGCAGCACCTCGCCGGCCTCCACGCGCTGCTTGACCTGGCGCAACGTCCGGCGCACCAGCAGCCCCGGGTCGTCGCCGACCAGGTGCGCGGCCAGCCCGGCGGGCGGCGGGCCGCCGGCCACCGGCCGAGCGGCCAACTCCGTCCCCCGGTCGCCGGGCGCCGGCCGCACCCGCACCTCGATCGCCCCGTCCAACCGGCGTAGGGGTTCGGGCCAGCGACCGTCCGCAAGCACCTGCTCCGGCGGCCGGTCGACCGTCACCACCTCCCACCGAGCCGGCGCGACAGGGTCGCCGTCCGCGTCGGTCGGGCGGCGCGCGGCGGCATCGCCGTCCGCGCCGGGCCAACCCAGCCACCGGGGTACGCGCAGCAGCCGCGCCGCCCCGGCCAGCGCACCGCTGCCCAGGGCGGGTCCCGCCCGCGCCAGCCGTCCCATCGGTCCCATCCGTCCTCCCCGTCCGCACACCGCGGCCGCCACCACCAGGGCGGCTGCCACGTCCCCCGATCGTCGGTCCCGGTCGGGTGAAGCGTGCTCGCCCGGAAGGGGTGAACCGCCCTGCGCCGGGTAACCGCCCGCCGACCGGGGGCGGAACGTGCGGTGGGGGTGGGGCCGGGTGCCGGAACAGGAACGCGTGCGGGTCGAGCCGGCGGCGGGGCCGCCGCTGCTCGCGTCCCGGCTGACACCGGCCGTGCCGCCGGCACCGGTGGTGGCCCGGCCCCGCCTGCTGCGCCGGTTGGACGAGGGCAGCGCGGGACCGGTCACCCGGATCGCTGCTCCCGCCGGTTGGGGCAAGACCACCCTGCTCGCCTCCTGGGTGCGGCTGGGTGGCGCTCCGGCCGACGTCGAACCGGGCGCGGTCGTGCCCGACTCCGGTCAGCTGACCCCCGAGGCGGGCCCCGTCCCGGCGTGGGTGTCCGTGGAGGTCGGCGACGACGGCGACCGGCTCTGGGCGTACCTCGCGGCGGCGCTGCGTTCGGCGACCGGCTCGACGGAGAGCGGGCCGGTGCCCGACCGGTCGCCGCGCCCGGAGCACCTGGAGGCGCTGGCCGCTTCGCTCGCTGCCGCGGACCGGCCGGTGCTGCTGATCCTGGACGACCTGCACCGGGTCACCGACCCGGCCGCGTTGAGCGGGTTGGAGTTCCTGCTGCGCCACGCCGAGCAGCGGCTGCGGCTGGTGATCGGCGCGCGGGCCGGCTTGCACCTTCCGCTGCACCGGCTTCGCCTCGCCGGCGAGCTGACCGAGATCGGCCCGGACGAGTTGGCGTTCACCGACGACGAGGTGGCCGACCTGCTCACCGCGCACGGTGCGGCGCTACCGGCGGCCGCCGTGCACCGTCTGCGGGATCGGACCGGAGGGTGGCCGGCCGCGCTGCGCATCGCGGCCCTGGCGGTACGCGGTCAACCCGACCCGGAGCGCTGGGTGGGACAGTTCGGCGGCGACCAACCGGAGATCGCCGGCTACCTGCACGAGGAGGTGCTCTCGACGCTCGACCCGGCCGAGCAGGACCTGCTGCGGCGTACCGCCCTGGTCGACACCGTCTGCGCCGACCTGGCCGAGGCGCTGACCGGCCGCGCCGACGCCGGGCAGGCGCTCACCGATCTCGCCGGGGCCGGTGGTCTGCTGCACCGGGAGGACACCCGCCCGCCCTGGTACCGGTGCGAGCCCCTGCTCGCCGACCTGCTCCGCGCCGACCTGGCGCGGTTGCCCGCCGACGAGCTGCGCGAGCTGCACGCTCGGGCCGCCGACTGGTACGTGGGCGACGGCCGGCCGTCCGACGGTCTGCGGCACGCGTTGGCCGCCGGCCGGTGGGACCTGGCCGGTGACCTGTTCGTCGCGCACTGGCCGGAGCTGACCCGCTACGACCGTGATCCGGTGCCCGCCCCGGCCCCCGGGTCACCACCGGCGGAGGTGGTCCGCGCCGATCCGGAGGTGGCGTTGGCCTGTGCCGCCGAGCGCGCGTACGCCGGCGATCTGGCGGCCGCCACCGGCCACCTACGCGCGGCGGCCGGACACGCCGCGGGCCTTCCCGTGCCGCGTCGCGACCGGTTCCTGCGGTTGGTCACCGCGCTGGAGGTGAGCGTGGCCCGGCTCGCCGACGACCCGGCGGAGGTGAGGGCCGCCGCCGCCCGACTGCTGCGAACCCGCCCGGCGGGCGCCACACCGACCCGGGTGCCGGACTCCGCGCCGAGCGCGCCGGCCAACTCCGCGCCCACCACCGGTGGGGGCGGCGCGGCCGACGACGCGGACCTGAGGGCGTTCACCGGCACCGCCCTGGGGCTGGTCGAGCTGGCCGACGGTGCGTTGCCGACCGCCCGCTTCGTCCGGGCCCGGGCGGCGGCTCGGGAGGCCGGCCGGCCGCGTACCGAGTTGGTCGGCGCCAGCCGCGCCGCACTGCTGCTGGCAGTTCGCGGTGAGCTGCGAGCAGCAGAGCAGGCGGCCCGGGACGCACTGGGCATGCCGCCCTGCCGGGGCTGGTCCTGTCGGCTCGACTGTGCCTACGCGTACCTGGCGTTGGCCCTGGTGGCGCTGCTGCGGGACCAGCCCGAAGAGGCTACCGCGAACCTCGCTCTCGCCGGCCCGGCGCTCGGCGTCGCCGACGGGCGGGTCGGCAGCGCCGAGACGGGTACCGGCGACGACTGGCTCGCCGCTGCCCCCGGCGAGCCCGTGGCGGCGGCGGTGGCCGCCCTGTGCCGGGCGCAGTTGCACCGCGACGCCGGCGACCCGGCAGCCGGCCAGCGGCTGCTCGTCCGGGCCGGTGCGGCACTGGTCGACCGGCCCTCCGCCACGGAGCTGACCAGCCTCCTGCGCGCCGCCGAGGCCGAACTGCGCGCCGAGCGGGGCGACCTGGACGCCGCCCGCGACCTGCTGACCGGTGCCGCCGCGGACGGCACCGACCCGGTGCTCGCGGTGACGGTGGCGAAGGTGGAACTGCTCGCCGGCGACACCGCCGCTGCTGGTCGGGCCCTACCGGGCTGGCAGTCGCCGACGGCCACGGCCTGGCCGCTGCCGGTACGCCTGGACGCGGGACTGCTGGACGCCGTGCTGGCCGAGCAGGCCGGGGACGGGCGTCGGGCCGGCCGGGTCCTGGAACAGGTGCTGGACCTGGCCGGCCCGCAGGGCTGCCGGCGGGTCTTCACCCGCGCCGCGCCACCCGTGCGGGACCTGCTGGCCGCCCACCTGGACGCGGGCACCGCGCACTTCGCGCTGGTCAGCGACCTGGTCCGAGGGGCCAGCACGACAACTGCCCGGCCGGCCGCCGCGCCCAGGGGCATGCTCGACGAGCCGCTCACCGAGCGGGAGCTCACCATCCTGCGCTACCTGCAGAGCATCCTGTCCAACGTGGAGATCGCCAGTGAACTGTCGCTCTCGGTCAACACGGTGAAGACCCACGTCCGCAACATCTACCGAAAACTCGACGCGACCCGCCGACGTGAAGCGGTCCGGCGGGCGCGCGAGTTGCGGCTGATCTGAGCGGGTCGGCGGTCAGGCGTTGCCGGCGGCGTCCACGGCCGTCAGCAGGTCGGGCAGGTCGTAGCCGCCGTCGTGCCGGACGCCGTTGACGAACAGGGTGGGTGTGCCGTTCACTCCGCTGCGGATGCCGCCCACGAAGTCCCGGCGTACGCGGTCCGCGTGCGCACGGGCCTCCACCTCGGCGTTCAACTCCTCCGGGGGCAACCCGACCTGCTCGACACCGAGCGAGAGGTGCACCGGGTCGAGCTGGTCCTGGTGCTCGTAGAGCCAGTCGTGCATCTCCCAGAACCGCCCCCGCACCCCGGCGGCCTCGGCCGTCTCGGCGGCGCGTTCGGCGTACGGGTGCACGTTGGCGATCGGGAAGTACCGGTAGACCAGCCGTACGGTGTCGGCCCGCTGCCGCAACAACTCGTGCAGATTCGGGTACGCCGCACCGCAGAACTGGCACTGGAAGTCGCCGTACTCGACGACGGTGACCGCGGCGTCGGCCGGCCCTCGGACGTGGTCCTCGGCGGTCACCGGATCCCGGAGTCGGGCGGTGACCTGCAGTGGCGTGGTCATCCGGTCGTCACCTTCCGGTCGGCGGCGAGTTGGTCCAGTGCGTCGAAGATGCCGTCGGCGCCCGGGTTCACCTCGGGCGGCGAGAGGTAGCTCCAGGCCACCGTCCCGGCCGGGTCGAGGACCACGAGCGCGCGGGCGGCCTCACCCCGCGGCTGGTACGCGCCGTAGGCACGGGCCACCTCTCCCTTGGGCTCGAAGTCGGCCAGCAGTGGGAAC
Source organism: Micromonospora sp. WMMD961 (assembly GCF_029626145.1). Classification (NCBI taxonomy): domain Bacteria; kingdom Bacillati; phylum Actinomycetota; class Actinomycetes; order Micromonosporales; family Micromonosporaceae; genus Micromonospora; species Micromonospora sp. WMMD961. Next base: position 5,691,994 of record NZ_JARUBJ010000002.1, on the reverse strand, counting down.
TCGATGCCCTGGCTCTGCGCGAACGCCCGGTGCGACCAGATGCCGTCCACCGAGAGGCCGAGCACGACCGCCTGGTACTGCGCGAAGACGGGTGCCGCGGACTGGTAGAGCGACATCTGGTCACCGCAGACCGGGCTCCAGTCGGCGGGGTAGAAGGCGAGCACGACCGGTCGGCCCCGGAACTGCTCAGGCCCCACCAGGTCCCCGTCCGGGGTGGCCGGCAGGGTGAAGCCGGGGGCGGCGTGTCCCGGTTGGATCAACCCGTTCGGATCACTCATGCCTCCAGCCTGCTCCCGGGGTGGGTGAGGCGGACTCACCCACCCCGGGTGGTTTCCACTCGCCGATGGCTCGCGCAGCGCCCACCCGGCGCTGGCCGCCCGCACAGCGTCTACTCAGCGCTCGCCAGTCGCTCGCTCAACGCAGCACCGGGGTGACCGCGATGTGGTTCTGCACCTCGCGGATGCCGGGCGCGGACCACGCCACCTGCTCGACCTCGGCCCGCTCGGGCATCGAGTGCACCAGTCCGGCGAGCACCGCCGTGTCGCCGTGCACCCGGACGCTGATCCGTTCGGCCTCGGTCGCCCCGGCTCGGGCGAGGGCGTCGACGATCCGCTCGGCCAGGTTTCGACCGTCCGGCGCGGCGGCCGGTTGGACGGCGATGCCGTTGCTCACCCCGCGTACGCCGGTCAGCCGGCCGACCGCCCGTTCGGCGGCGCGGCGCTGGTACTCCCACTCGACGTCGCCGTGCAGCGTCACCCAACCGGCCGAGACGGTGACCTGGAGCTTCTCGATGGGCACGAACGCATCCCATTCCAGTGCGTGGCTGGCGGCGGCGGCCAGGTCGCGGTCGGTGCGCTCCGCGCCGGTGGCCAGTTGTACGGCCAGGTCGTTGGCGACGGCCCGGACCTGGGCGACCCGGTGCGCGGCGCGTTCGGCAGCCCACTTCTTCGCATAGCTGTCCACCCGGCCGGTCAGCGTGACGACGCCCTCGGCGACGGTCACGCCGATCTCGTGCGGCTGCACCCGCGGTTCCCAGGTCAGCTCGTCGAGTACGGCGGACTGGATGTCCTGGTCGGTGCGGCTGATCTCCGCGATGGCCATCTGTCCTCCTCCCGTGCTCCGATGGCGAACCGGGCGGCGATTCGCAGCCGGAGGCCCGCCGACGTCGAACCTGCCGCCGCACCGGGTGAACCGTCCTCGCCCGGAATGGGTGACGGCACGGATGCTCGATGATGTCCGTCCATGGGAGCGCTTCCATCACGAGCGTGTTTCGGTTACGGTAATTGCGTTCCTCGATCGCGGGAGCCGTCGCGTCGGGTGGTGGAGCCAGGGCAGCTCCGTCCGTCCCCGGCGTCGTGCCCGTCCCCCGGGCCACGGCGTTCCCGATCGGTCGACCCCGTCCCCCGGGGTGTGCCCCACCACCACCACCATCACCACCACCCGAGCACCGGTCCGCCGGGCCGCCTGAGGGGTCCGGCACCCGGCGGACCGGCCCCACCCCGTACCGACCTCAGCGGTACGGGCCCCGTTCGACCTGGGTCGATCGGGGCCCGTGGGATGCGGTGCGGGGGAGCGTGGTGGTCAGACCGCCGGGGAGTTGGGGCGGTCGACGTCGACGAACTCCACGTCGTCGACGGGGGAGTCGTCCCGGCTGCCGGCGGCCCGCGCGGCGGAACCGACGGCCCACCCGACCGCCGCGCCGACCAGAGCCGCACCGATCAGCAGTGTCCAGGGCAGAGCCGGTTGGCGACCGGCGAGTGCGTCGAAGGCCAACGAGGCGCGACGGCGCGCCTCCTCGGCCGCGGAGCCCACCAGGTCACCGGCTCCATCGGCGAGGTCGCCGCTGTTGCGACGGGCCGACCGCGCGGTGTCCCGCACACTGTCTCCGGCGTGGCTGACAGCGGAGGCCAGGTGTTCCCAGGCCAGGTCCGCGATCCGCTCCGGCTTGCTGCGGCGGTCCAGCAGGTTGGTTCCGAACATCGTGGTTACCTCCTCGGGTGCCGAAGCCGCCGGCCACTTCGGACTTCGGCGTCTGTTCAGCGCGTCACGGTTCGCCTACCCCGCCAGTGCCCAGGGGTGCCCGGGCGCAAACCCGGCGCGCCGAGAAGTCAGCGCACCGCCACTGCCGCAACGCCTCGGGCGAAATCGTCGTCGTCATCGTCGTCATCCCCGTCGCCACCGCCGAAACCGCAGGCCAGTACGAGGGCAAGCAGGACGCCGACTCCAGCCAGCCCGGCAAGTCGCTTGATCATTGAAGGTCCTCTCCGTCACGGGGGGTGTCCCGGCCGATGCTAGGACGGGTCGGCAACCATGGGCACCGATCGGGGCGGGCGGTCGCGGACGACACGCCGGTCGCACACGGGATAGGTGTACGTCGTGGGCCGGTTGTCGGGCGTGCCGGGCCCGGACGGCTACCCTGGTCCGGCGACGCGTCGGCTACGACATGATCGGCGAGGCGCAGATAACGAAAAGTGTTGAGTAATCAGATACTGAAAAGTACGGATATGGGCCCCTTTGTGGGCTCGGATCCGCGAATTGCTCATCCCGAGGGGTGGCGACCGAGGCCGTTGGAGGAATACTCTCGGTCGCGGCCCGCGTACTGATGAGGCGCCCGGGGGACGGGCGGGTGGAGGTGCTCGCGTGAGCCTGTCGATCGTGAAGTCGGTTTTGTCCGGTGGTGTCGTGGAGATCGCCCCGCGGGGTGAGATCGACGTAGACACAGCGTACGAGGTGCGCGAAGCGATCGCGGAGGTGCTGGCCAAGGGCCGACCCCTGCGCATCGAGCTCAACATGAGGCTGGTCACCTTCATCGACTCCGTCGGCATCAGCGCCATGGTCGCCGGCTTCCAGACGGCTGAGGTCAGCGACGTCAAGCTGGTGGTCACCGAACCGAGCCGGTTCGTGCACCGGCAGCTCTGGGTGACCGGCCTGCTCGGCCTGTTCGGTGCCCCGGAGCCCTACTTCGCCGGTGCCGCCACCCCCGAGGTGCTGCCCGGCGCCTGAGCGCACCGGCCACCCGTCACGGTTGTTCGTCCAGCCCGGTCAGGTCGACGTCGGTCGCCTCGCTGACCGCCCGGATGGCCGTCACCGAGGCGTACCCGGCGGCCAGCAACGCCACGTCCGTGCCGGGCTGCGCGGCCTGCCCCGGCTCCTCCAGCGAGGTACGCACGAAGCCGTGGCCGGATTCGGCCACCGTCATCTGCACCTGACCGAAGCTGGCCAGCGCGCCCCGACGCACGCCGCGCAGCCGCTCGTGCGGCAGGTCCGGTGCGTTCACGTTCAGCACGCTCTCGATCGGCGCGGAGGTCAACCGGGGGAGCAGATCCAGCGCGACCCGCGCGGCGGTGCTCCAGTGCCGTTCGGCGTCCCGTACCCGGGCGGCGGCATCCACGGCAGCGCCGCCGCTCGCCGCGGTCGCCTCACCCGCGGAGAGCACGTCGAGGGAGACCGCCATCGCGCGGCACCCGTTCGTGGCCGCGGTGAACGCGGCCCCCACCGTTCCCGAGTGCAGCACCGCTCGGCCGGCGTTGGCGCCACGGTTGATGCCGGAAAGCACCACCGACGGCGGTGGGCCGAACGCGCCGTGCAGGGCGATCAGCGTGATGAAGCCGGGGGAGCCGCCGACTCCGTACGCCGGCACTCCCGCGAGGTCCGGTAGCGGGTGGTCGTTCACGACGACCCGTCCATCCCGTTCCATGGCGCTCATCGCGGCGCTGGTGCCGCTCGCCTCCTCCAGCGGCGCGGCGACCACCACGTCCAGGCCGCGCTGCACGGCCGCCCAGGCGAGTGCCTGGATGCCCGGCGCAGCGATGCCGTCGTCGTTGGTGATGAGCACCCGCAGGGTCATCGGTCGACCACCCGGTCGGCCAACTCGTCGGGGGTGGTCCGCTCCTGTTGCCGGCTGTCCGCCGGCACCAGTCGGACCCGATCCACCAGGCCGTTGATCGAGTCCAGCCGCCCGGTACCCAGGCCGTGCCGGGTCACGTTCAGCGCGCCGGCCGCAGCGCCGGTCCGGATGGCGGTCCGGATGTCCCCGCCGCTGGCCACGATGGCGGCGACCCCGGCGGTCATCGAGTCGCCCGCGCCACGCGGGTCGGCGGCCTCCAGGCGGGGCATCTCGACCTCGAACAGTTCCCCGTCGATGAGCGCGAGCGCCGGCTGGTCGGCCCGGCTCACCACCACCGTCTCGGCACCGGCCGCGTGCAGCTCGTACATGGCCCGGGTCAGTTCCACGCTGTCGTCGGTGCGGGCGCGGCCGTCGCGGATCAACTCCTCGTGGCTCACCTTGAGGAAGAACACGCCGCTCTCCAGCACCGCGGAGAGATGATCGCCGGAGAGGTCGACCACCACCCGACCGCCGTTCGCGCCGAGGTCCGCAGCGAAACGCCGGTACAGGTCGGCGGGGACGAGCCACGGCGCGTTCGGTCCGCTGAGGATGCTCACCGCCGCCCGCAGGCCCTCCCCGAGGGCGAGGTTGTACAGCTCGTCGAGTTCGTGTCGGCTCAACGGCTGCCCGGGTACGTCGGCGATCTCCTGCCGGGATCCGCCCCGGCGGTCGTGCACGTACCCGCCGCTGCCGGAGTCACGGACCACCACCTTCAGGTCGACGCCCTCGCTGACCAGGAGCGGCTCCAACACCTGGCCGATCTCACCGCCGAGGGCGGCGCAGAGCACCACGTCGACACCGAGGGAGATCACCATCCGGGCCTGCCAGACGCCCTGCCCGCCGGGGTGCAGGTGCAGCTCGGGGTGTTCGTTGGGCTGGTCCACAGTCACCGTCAGCTGTGGAGTGGGCGCGAAGACCATCACGTGGCCGCCCGCCGGATCGTCGCCGTCCATGGTGTCCGCCTCCGACGCGGTTGGGGGTTTTCTTCTTGAACGACCCTAATGCGACAGCCGGTGACGTGGTGTCCGATCGCGCCGGGTCCGCCCCCGGAGGCGTTGCCAGCCAGACATCGGTACGGGACGATCGGGCGACCAACGGCGGCGGGAGACGGTGTGCTCAGCAGCGATACCTTCAGCTACACCGTCCAGGCCCGGTGCTCACCCGCCGAGGCGGCGGCGCTGCTCAGCGACCTGACCCGGCAGGGCGAGCTGCACCCGCTCATCGTCCGGGTCCGCCGGGTGCCACCCCGTCCCGGCGCCCAGGCCAGCTACACGATCAACGACCGGTTGGCGGCCGGGCCGCTGCGCCTCCGGACCACCTACCACGCGGACGTGCTGATCAGCGAGGCCGACGAGATCGTCATGGTGGCCCGCCAGTGGCCGGCCACCACGGTACGCAACCACACCCGGCTGCGCGCCGAGCCGGACGGCCTGGTCCGGATCGACGTGGAGATCACTCTGACCGCGCCGACGCCGCTGTTCCGCTACGCGTTTCGCCAGGCCCGAGCCGCCCACCTCGCCCTGGCCACCCGGCTGGGCGCGGCCCTCGACCGCGCCGACAACCCCCCGCCCGCCGCCTGACCCACCCGTGCCGAGCGCGCGGGTCCGTGTCGAGCGCCCGGGTCCGTGCCGAGCGCCCGGGTCCGTGCCGAGCGCGCGGGTCCGCACAAGATCCCAAGGTCACGCTTCATCATGGATGTAGTGGCCTCGGAGCGTGAGGAGACCACTACATCATGGTTGCAGCGCGATCATGGCGCGGTCAGGGCACCCTGGGCGCCGAGTTGCGGGCGCTGCTCGCGGTCGTCGTCCGGGTGACCTGCCGTCGGCCCCACGGCTTGTAGGTGGACAGCGCCGTCGCGATGATCATGAGGCTGGTCGACACCGCCGGCGCGATGACCAGGTCGGCGCGATCCCGGTCGGGCAGGGCGGCGCCCAGTGCTGCGGCGTGTCGCAGGTTCGGGGTGAGCAGGAACAGCACCAGTCCGACCATCACGGTGGTGAGCACGAGCTTGACCAACACCCACCGGTAACGCAGCAGGCCCCACGGTGTGAGCAGCGCGCTGGCGACACCGATCAGCCAGACCAGGACACTCAACGGCGCGAACAGGACGGTGCCGACCACCGCGCCGACCGGGTAGAAGACGGCCGGGTCGCCACCCCGCTGCACGGCGATGCCGAGGGTGAGCAGCACCAGGTCGGCGCCGAGCCAGCCCAGCGAGGTGACCAGATGCAGGGTGAGCAGCGCCTTGCGGGCCGTGGGTGGGATCCGAGGCATACCGCGATGCTGCCCGCCGACCTCGGCCGGGTCGTCCGACCACCGACGACATCAGGTGTACGCCCGGCGACGTAGCCGTGGCCGGTGCCCCGCGACCGGGGCGCCGGCCACGGGTGGTCAGTAGACCGACAGGTGTACGTGGTTGGTGTGGTCGGTGGACGGGGTGCCGTTAGCGCCGCTGTACGACTTCCACCCGCTGCTGGGTAGCCAGATCTGTCGGTACCAGATCACGTACAGCACGGCGAGCCGGTCGGCGTTGCGGATGAAGTACGCGGCCAGGTTGTTGCCGTACGTCTTGTCGCCGCCGGTGGCGTTCCCGCCGAAGCCGCTCTTCTGCGCGGCGAAGTCGCAGGCTCGGCCCTTCGGGTGTTCACCGGAGCCTCCGTTGCGGTGGCAGGAGACGTACCGGGTGAAGCCGGCGGCCTTGGCCTGGTTGAGGGCGTGCAGGGTACGCGGTGTGATGCAGCCGCTGGCCGGCGTCGGGTCGTCGACGCTGCACGACTCCTTCGGCCAGGAGCCGTCGGAGTTGCGCGGTGCGGCCTTCGCGTTGCTGGTGGAGGTGCCCCGGTTGGAGTCGGTGTCGGCGGTGGTCTGCGGCTTCGGGGCGGTGGCGACGGTCAGGGCCCGTTCGGCCTGCTCCTTGCGCTTGGCCATCACCGCGACCTGCTTGCGTTGTTCGTTGATCTCACCGTCCAGGGCGACCCGGGTGCGGTTGGCCTGCTCCTTGCTGGCGAGGAGGTCGCGCAGCACCCGGTCCTCGTTGGCGGCCACCGCGTCCAGGGCGGCGGCCCGATCCATGAAGCCTTCCGGGCTGTCGCTGTTGAGCAGCGCCGAGATCGCGCTGAGTCGGCCGGTGCGGTACGCGACGCCGGCGATCTCGCCGACCTTGCCGCTGCGCTGGTCGAGCTCCACCTCAAGGGTCTTCAGTTGGGTGGTGAGCTGCTGCTGCCGCTGCACGGAGGCGTCCAGGGCGCGCTTCGCGTCCAGGTAGCCCTTGCTGGCGGCCTCGAGTTGGGCGCGAAGCGCCGGAGTGCCGCCCTCTTCGTCGGAGTCGGGTGCGGCGGCCCGTTGGCCGGCCGGGGGAGCGGCCGAGGCGGTGCCGGCCGGGAGCGCGACGCCGAGGGCGAACATCGCGACGATCAGGGCCGCCAGTCGGGCGGCAGGTGGTCGTGCTGGTGCCACTGTGCAGTCCTTCCGTCAGCCGCCGACCGGGTTAGCTGACGGGTTCGGGACGGAAGATCCCTACCGCTGACGCGGATGCACCCCAGGAACATGGTTCCCCGGTTCGCCCGTGCGGGCGATTAGGCGACGACCACCACCGGCGCCGGGAGGCGCCGCCTGGTGGCGGCCGGGACCGAGCCTACCGGTACCGGTGGGGCGGCTGCAGCGAATGTGACGGACGGTGCGTGCGTCGTGACGGGGAGCCGCCGTCACCACTCAGTGGAGCCGCACGCCCCGGAAGCGGCGCCCGGCTCGATCTGCAGGGTCGCGTGCTCGATCCGGAAGTCGTCGTGCAGGGCGGTGCGCGCGGCGGTGAGCACCGCGCCGACCTCCGCGCCGGGCTCCATGGTCAGGTGTGCGGAGGCCACGTCCATGCCCGAGGTGAGCGTCCAGACGTGCAGGTCGTGCACCTCGACCACGCCGGGGACCGCGGCCAGCCGGTCGTGCACGGCGGTCACCTGGAGGTGTTCCGGTGCGGCCTGCACCAGGATGCGGATGGCTGCCCGGGCCAGCCGCCAGGTGCGCGGCAGGATGAACACGCCGATGGCGACGGCGACCAGCGGGTCGGCCCACCACCAGTCGGTGACGGTGATGAGCAGCGCCGCGCCGATCACGCCGACCGAGCCGAGCAGGTCGCCGAGCACCTCCAGGTAGGCGCCCTGGATGTTGATGCTCTCCCGTGCGGCGGAGCGGAGCAGGGCGAAGGCGACGACGTTCGCGAGCAGGCCGAGCACGGCCACCGCGAGCATCGGGCCGGTGATGACCTCGTGCGGGTTGCCGAAGCGGCGGATCGCCTCGATCACCACGTAGACCGCGACGCCGGAGAGCAGGACGGCGTTGGCCAGCGCGGCGAGCACCTCGAGTCGGTAGAGCCCGAAGGTGCGCTGCGGGTCGCCGGTGGCCCGCCGGGTCGCGGTGATCGCGGCGAGTGCCATCCCGATGCCGAGCACGTCGGTGAACATGTGCCCGGCGTCGGAGAGCAGGGCGAGCGATCCGGTGTGCAGGGCGGTCACCGCCTCGACCACCATCAGGGTGGCGAGCAGTCCGAATGCCGCCCAGAGTCGACCCCGGTGCTGGTGTGCGGCATTGGCGACGGACCCGTGGTGGTGGTCATGACCTGCGCCCACGTGAATTACCTTCCGCCGCCATCCCGGGTCCGGTCCAATGTATGTTCGCATCGCAATGTGTGCAAGTGTTTGGGTGGCGTCTCCCCCCGACGGCACCCGGACAGGTCAGCCGGTCGGGTCGATGGTGGTGAGGCGCTGGGTGGCCCGGGACAGCGCCACGTACAGGGTGCGTACCCCGGCACCCGGATCCGCCCGGATCTCGCTCGGGGCGACCAGCACGACTCCGTCGTACTCCATGCCCTTGGCCTCCAGGCTGGTGACCACCTGCAACCTCGGCGCGTCGAGCGCGTCGAGCCAACCGGCCACCTCGTCCCGACGCGGCACCGGCGTGATCACGCCGACCGTGCCCTCCACCTCGGCCAGCAGCTCGGTGGCGGCCTGCACGGTCGCGGTCGCCAACCCCGTCGGGGGCACCACCAGCTCGACCGGATCGATCCCGGTGGAGCGGACGGCGGTCGGCAGCGGCAGGTCCGGGTAGAGCCGCCGGATCTCCGCCGCCGCCACCGCGAAGATCTCCGAGGAGTTGCGGTAGTTGGTGGTGAGCGTGAAATCGTGCCGCTTGCGCCGGCCCAGTGCCTGGTCCCGAGCGCGGTCCAGTTCGTCCGGGTCGCCGGTCCACGCGGTCTGCGCCGGGTCACCCACCACGGTCCACGAAGCCAGCCGACCACGGCGACCGATCATCCGCCACTGCATCGGTGAGACGTCCTGTGCCTCGTCGACCACCACGTGGGCGTAGTCCCGGTAGTCCTCCGGACGCTCCCGGGCCGCGGCCCGGGCGGCCCGCTGCCGGTCGGCCGCGGTGCTCAGCTCCCGAACGCCGCCAGCCAGCTGGAACGGGTCGCGACGGGCCCGGGCCGGCTGCGCGGGCTTGCCGAGCAGCGCGTCCAACTCGTCCAGCAGCGCGATGTCGGCGATGGTCAGCCCGGTCGAGTCGAGGTCCCGGTACGCGGCGGTGAGCATCCGGATCTCCGCGTTGGAGAGGATGCCCCCGGCGTAGCGACGCAGCCGGTCCGGCTGGGTCAGCCAGCCGAGCACGTGCCGAGGGTGCAGACGAGGCCACCAGGCCTTGAGGAATTCCCGGAACTCCGACCGCTCGGCGATCTCCGCCTCGAAGGCCCGCTGCTCCGGCAGTCGGGTGATGCCCACCTCACGGGCCTGCGCCCAGAGCGCGGCGAACACCCCGTCGAAACCGGCCCGGCGCACCTCGTTGCGTCGGGCGCCCCGGTGCAGCGCGCGGTCCCGGATCCGGTCCAGCGTCGTCCGGTCCAGCCGCAGCAGCGTGCCCCGGTAGAGCAGGCGCAGCTCAGCCGGGCCACCCGGCACCGCGTCCCGGGCCGCCCGCTCCAGCACCCGACGCATCCGCAGTGAACCCTTCACCGCCGCCACCTCCGGCGGATCGGGGCGGGTGGCGGTCATCCCCGGGAAGAGGGTGCCCAGCGAGTGCAGGGTCGCGGTGTCCTCACCGAGCGACGGCAGCACCGAGCCGATGTACTCCACGAAGACCGACGACGGGCCCACCACCAGGATGCCGCCGCCCGCGTACCGGCTGCGGTCGGAGTAGAGCAGGAACGCGGCCCTGTGCAGCGCGACAGCTGTCTTGCCGGTGCCGGGGCCGCCCGCGACGATCGTCACCCCGGAGCCGGGCGAGCGGATCGCCTCGTCCTGCTCCCGCTGGATGGTCGCCACGATGTCCCGCATGCCCCGGCCGGTGGCCTTGGACAGGGTGGCCAGCAGGGCGCCGTCACCGACGACAGTCATCCCCTCCGGGGCGGCGCCCGGGTCCAGCAGGTCGTCCTCGATCCGGGTGACCCGTTCGGCGCGGGACTGGATCGTACGGCGACGCACCACGTCCAGCGGCTGCGCCGGGGTGGCCTGGTAGAAGGCGGCGGCGGCCGGCGCCCGCCAGTCGACGACCAGCGTGCGGGCGTCCTCGTCCCGGATGCCGAGCCGCCCGACGTGCAGCACCTGACGGTCGCGCAGGTCCAGCCGGCCGAAGACCAGCCCCTCGTGCTCGGCGTCCAGGGTGTGCCGCCGCTGCGCCGCGTGGAACACCATCGCGTCGCGCTCGACCAACGCGCCGTGCGTGCCCACCCGGGCCATCCGGTAGCCGTCGCGCTCGGCGCGGACCGCCGACTGCCGCAGCTCGGCCAACCGCGCGTACACCCGGTCGAGGTGGCGTTGCTCGACGGCGATCTCCTGCTCCAGGCCGGTCTGGTCGGTCAACGCACGCTCCTTCGACTGTCGCCGGCAGGCGGCGGGAACCGCGCAAGCCAACCGCAGAAGGGTACGGCCCCGCGCCCGACCCGCCGCGCCCGAGGTGCGGGAACGTGGTCAGGCACCGCTCGCGGCGGGAGTCGCGCCGAGGCCGCGGGACGGCGTTTCGCCGAGCACCCGACGCAGGACGGCGGTGAGCGCGGCGTTGACCTCGTCCGGGCGCTCCATCATCAGCATGTGCCCGGCACCGGGGCAGACGGTCAGCTCGGTGGCCGGGAGAGCCGCCGCGATCGACTCGGCGCACGGCGGTGGCGTCAGCCGGTCCCGGTCGCCGACCAGCGCGGCGGCCGGCAGATGGGCCAGCGCGGCGAGCGTGTCCAGGCGGTGCTGGGCGCCGATGGAGGCGCGGAACCCGCCGATCGAGCGCAGCGAGGCACGGGCCACCGCCGAGGTCACCAGGCGGAGGTCGGACGACTCGCAGCGGTCCCCGAAGAGCATCCAGCGGATGCTCGGTCGCAGCGCGTTCAGCAGCGCCCGGGGCGCCCGCCACGAACCGCACCGGGCCAACACGCCGGCACCGGTGGTCTCGGCCAGCCGGATCAGCCGGGCGATCCGCGGCGACAGCCCGTAGACGGTGTGCGCGTGCCCCTCGGCGGTGGTCGAGACGAAGACCAGCCCGGCCGTACGGGCGGCGAAGTGCGTGGGATGGCGGTGGGCGTACTCCATGATCGTCATGCCGCCCATCGAGTGCCCGACCAGGAGCACCGGCCCGGTCGGCGCCACCGTGTCGATCAGCGTGGCCAGGTCGTCGCCGAGCTGGGCCAGGGTGGCCGTGGGCAGCGCCATGCAGCTGGAGCGGCCGTGCCCCCGCGCGTCGTAGGCGACCACCCGCACCGCCCCGTCGACCGGCGCGGCGGTGAGCGCGTCGACCTGCCGGTGCCAGGCGCGCCCATCCAGCGTCCAACCGTGCAGCAGGACAGCCGTCACCTGGGCGTCCGTCGGCCCCGTCACCTCGACGTTGAGCCGTACGCCGTCCGGCATGGCAACCTCGAACCGTTCCGGCATCGCCACCTCCCCAGGGCCGCCCCCGCACCACCAGCACCGGGATACCCGGCGGTAACAACGGCTACCCGCCATGACACCACGCCAATCGCGCCCGGTCGAACATTCCCGACCTCGCCCCTGCTCGTCCGAGGAAGGCCAAGCTGAACGACATGGGGTCGTCGGGAGCACCCATGGGTGGGACGCCGGGTCAGGGACGGCAGGCCGGCGGCACGCCCCGCGCCGCGCTGGCCGACCTGCTCGCCGGGAACCGGCGGTTCGTCAGCGGCCAGCCGATCCACGGGCACGACGTCACGGCCGCAGCCGCCGCCTCCGGTGACCAGCAGCCGTACGCGGTGGTGCTCGGCTGCATCGACTCGCGGGTGCCGCTGGAGGCGATCTTCGACCAGACGTTCGGGGCGATCTGCGTGATCCGTACCGGAGGGCACGTGCTCGACCGGGCGGTGTGCGGCTCCATCGAGTACGTGGTCGGGCAGCTGGGCGTACCGCTGGTGATGGTCCTCGGCCACGAGCGGTGCGGTGCGGTGGGTGCCGCGGTGGACGCGCTGCGCGCCGGGGAACGGCCCGGGGGGTCGCTGGCGTACCTGGTGGACGAGATCGCCCCGGCGGTGACCGAGGTCGGGATCGACGACCCGGCGGTGCACCCGCTGGCCATTCGCCAGCACGTCCGCGGCACGGTCCGCGCGCTGCGCGCCGACGACCTGCTGGCCGGGCCGGTGGCCACCGGCCGGGTGGCGATTGTCGGCGGCCTCTACAACCTGGCCACCGGCGAGGTAGCCCTCCTCGACCCCGGCTGACCAGCCCGGCCCGAGAACCGCCCCCGCCCCCGCCGCCCCCGCCCCCGCCCCCCGCCCCGGTCGATCATGGAGTTGTGGTGGGTAACAAACCGGACTGGATAACTACAAACCGGTCACCATAACTCCATGATCGACGAGGCAGATGCTCGCGCACGCGAAACCGCCCGCCGGGGAGTCCCGGCGGGCGGTTTCAGATGATGCGGTGGGGGAGGGCTCAGCCCTCGAAGACACCGGCCGCGACGAGGCGCTTCTCGGTGGCCTCCCAGCCGTCACCCGGGTGGGCGGCAGCCAGGTTGTTGATCTCCGCCCGGATCTTGGCGGCGTGGCCGGCGGCGGCCAGCACGCGGATCTCCTCGACGAAGGCGTCCGAGTCGGTGCGCAGGTGCGCGGTCTTGCCGTTGGTCAGGTTCCGCACGTAGGCGTGCTTGCCGCCGTTGAGCGGGATGAGGTACTTGAACTCGCCCAGCACGCTGAGGGCGCCACCCTGGCCAGCCTGGCCGGCCCGGACTGACGCGCGCGCGGTCTTAGAGGTGTTGCTCGCCACGGAGGTACTCCTTGCAAGACGTACGGGAGGACTGAACGTCCGGGGGCTGTGTGCGGGCCGAACGTGGACTCGGCTCGCGTAGGTGTAACGCGGCATAAGCCGCCGGTGGAACTGTACAGGACCACGACATCATGCTGGTCGTCGCGGTGTCCTGAGAGGCAACGGCAGCCACCCGTCCGGCTATTCCGCCCGGCGTTTTTTCCGATTCCCTGGCGCACCACGCGTCACACCAGTCATCATGTGTTGCACGAGCCACCTGGGTGGTCGAGGTCGTAGGGGAAGACGCACCTCGCTCTCCGGGAGGTCACCGTGCCAACGCGTGGCGTCGTATACGTCCACTCGACCCCGCTCGCCGTGTGCTCGCACGTCGAGTGGGCGATCGCGCGCGTCCTAGCCGCGCCGGTCAACCTGCAGTGGACGGCTCAGCCCGTCGACCCCGGCGCACGCCGGGCCGAGTGCGGGTGGACCGGTCGTCCGGGGACGGGCGCCGAGCTGGCTGCTGCCCTACGGCAGTGGCCCATGATCCGTTTCGAGGTCACCGAGGAGCCGAGTCCCGGCGCCGACGGTGAACGCTTCATGTACGTGCCGGCCCGTGGTCTGTTCCGGGCCACTGTCGGCGTGGCCGGCGACATCCAACTCGGCGAGGACCGGCTCCGGGCGCTGATGGCTGCCTCCCGGGCTCCGGAGGCGCTGGCGCACGCCCTCGACAAGGCGCTGGGCACCGCGTGGGACGCTGACCTGGAGCCCTACCGCTACGCCGGCGACGGCGCGCCGGTGACCTTGCTCACCCGGGTCGGCTGACTGGTACGCGTCCGGGTCGGGCAACCTGCGTGCACGTCGTCGACGGGCCCTGCGGGCAGAAAGGTCAAGTTGCCCCGATAAGGGGGAACTGATGGGATAGGCGGCGTGTCGAATCGCCCGCGGCGTGCCGCCGTCGCAGTCGCCGCTCTGACCGCGCTGCTCGTCTCCGGCTGCTCGGGTGCCGCCGAACGTCCAGCCCCGACGCCAAGCCCGGCCGGCACCTCCGCCGCGCCGAGCATCTCCGCCGCGCCGCCGGCCAGCGACCCCGCCGCTCAGGCCGCCGAGCTGGTCGCCACGCTGTCCGACGAAGACCTGGTCGGCCAGGTGCTGATGCCGTACGCATACGGCGACTCGGCGACGAAGGTCTCCGCCGGTTCGGCCGCCGGCAACCAGGCCCTCGCCGGGGTCGACACCCCCGCGGACATGATCAGCAAGTACCGGCTGGGTGGCCTGATCCTGGTCGGCTTCAGCGCCGACGACCCGACCAAGGGCAACCAGGAGACCACGAACGTCGACAACCCGAAGCAGGTCCACGACCTCACCACCGGGCTGCGCGCCGCCGCCGGTCGGCTCGCCGCCGGCCCCGCGCCGCTGCTGATCGGCACCGACCAGGAGTACGGCGTCGTCACCCGCGTGACCGACGGGGTCACAGTGCTGCCCAGCGCGCTCGCGGCGGGCGCGGCCGGCGACCCGACGTTGACCGAGGCTGCCTGGCGGGCCGCCGGCGCCGAGCTGGCGGCGATGGGAATCAACGTCGACTTCGCGCCGGTGGCCGACGTGCTGGCCACCCGCAGCACCGTCATCGGGTCCCGGTCGTACGGCTCCGACCCCAAGCAGGCGGCGGCGCAGGTGGGCGGCGCCGTCCGGGGCCTGCAGGCGGTCGGGGTCGCGGCCACCCTGAAGCACTTCCCCGGCCACGGCCACAGCGCCGACGACTCGCACCAGGACCTGCCGGTGCTCACCCAGTCCGCCGAGGCGTTGCAGACCGGTGCCTGGCCGCCGTTCACCGCCGGCATGGACGCCGGAGCGATGGCGGTGATGTCCGGCCACCTGGACGCGCGGGCGATCGACCCGGGAACCCCGGCGACGTTCTCGCACAAGCTGCTCACCGACGTGCTGCGCGGCCAACTCGGCTTCAAGGGCGTGGTGATCACCGACGGGATGAACATGCCGCCCGCGAAGCGCTGGGCCCCCGGCGAGGCGGCCGTCCGCGCGCTGAACGCCGGTAACGACCTCATCCTGATGACCCCGAACGTCGGTCAGGCGTACGACGGGCTGCTCGCCGCGCTGCGCGGTGGGTCGCTGCCCCGGACCCGGCTGGTCGAGGCGGTCACCCGGGTGCTGACCATGAAGTTCCGTCTCGCGCAGACCCCGGCCGCGCAGATGTCCACGCTCAACTCCCCGGAGCACCGCGCGGCGGCCGACGCGCTGGCCGCCGCCGCCGTCACCATGCTGCGGGGCACCTGCGGCGGGGCGGTGCCGGGGCCGATCACCGTCACCTCCTCCGGCGGTCGGGACGGCACCCGGGCCGCGCTCACCGCCGCACTGACCGCAGCCGGGGTGCAGGTGAAGCCCAGCGGCGGCACGATCGTGCACCTGGTCGGCTACGGCGACGGCGCCAACGACCTGCGGCCCGACGCGGCGGTCACGGTCGCCATGGACACCCCGTACGTGCTGAGCGGCGCGAAGTCACCGACGCTGCTGGCCACCTACTCGTCCAGCCGGGCGTCGATGACCGGGCTGGCCGCCGTGCTGGCCGGCAAGGCCCGGCCGAGCGGCCGGTCCCCGGTGGCCGTACCCGGCCTGCCCGCCACCACCTGCGGCACCTGAACAGGCGCGGACGGATCGGCGTCCGCCCTCGGCCGCGGGCCGGCCGGCCGCGAAAACGGGTCGCCCCGGTTCGGGCCGCCTGACAGTCTCCAGGCATGGGAGCGGCAGCAGGATTCCGGTACGTGCAACGGGCCGACGGCACTGTGGTGATTACCCACCACGGGCGGGTGGCCGGCGCACTGCGCGGTGCCCGGGCGGCGGAATTCCTCGCCGAGGTCGACGACGACCCGCAGTTGGTGATGGCCCGCTGGACCGGCAACTACCGCCACGGCAACGAGCGCACCGCGAAGCAGCACCCCCGCAACCGGGGCTGAACGAGCAGAACGGGCCACCTCCGACCGGAGATGGCCCGTTTCACCGCAGCCTCAGGGCCGGGCGAAGACCAGCGCCACGTTGTGGCCGCCGAAGCCGAACGCGTTGTTCAGCGCGGCCGGAATCTCCATGTGGCGGGCCTTGTGCGCGGCGACGTCCAGGGTGAGATCGGGGTCCGGGTCGTCGAGGTTGATCGTCGGAGGGACGACACCGTCGCGGATGGCCAGGATGGTGGCGATCGACTCCAGTGCTCCGGCCGCACCGAGCAGGTGACCGGTCATCGACTTCGTCGCGGACAGCACCGGGTGGTCACCCAGCGCCTTGTGCAGCCCGCCGATCTCCAGCATGTCCCCGACCGGGGTCGACGTGGCGTGCGCGTTGACGTGCACGATGTCCCGCTTCGCCACGTCCGCGTCCGCGATCGCCTTGGCGATGGCCCGGACGGCACCCTCGCCCTCGGCGTGCGGCTGCACGATGTCGTACGCGTCGGAGGTGATACCGGCGCCGGCGAGGCGCGCGTACACCCGGGCGCCCCGGGCAGCCGCGTGCTCGGCCCGCTCCAGCACCACGATGCCGGCGCCCTCACCGAGGACGAAACCGTCCCGGCCCCGGTCCCACGGGCGGGAGGCGCGCTCCGGCTCGTCGTTGCGGGTCGACATGGCCCGCATCGAGCTGAAGCCGGCGATCGGCAGCGGGTGGATGACCGCCTCGGTGCCGCCGGCCACCACCACGTCGGCCCGACCGGAGCGGATGATGTCCAGGCCGAGGGCGATCGCCTCCGCGCCGGTGGCGCAGGCGCTGGCCACCGAGTGCACGCCGGCCTTCGCGCCCAACTCCAGCCCGACCCAGGCGGCCGGACCGTTCGGCATCAGCATCGGGATGGTGTGCGGGGAGACCCGCCGTGGCCCGGAAGCCTCCAGGATGTCGTCCTGGGCGAGCAGGGTGGTGGCGCCACCGATGCCGGAGCCGACGCTGACGGCCAGCCGCTCCCCGTCGAGGTCGGAGCCGGCGAGGCCGGCGTCCGCCCAGGCCTGCTGCGCCGCGATGATCGCGATCGCCTCGGAACGGTCCAGTCGGCGCAGTCGGACCCGGTCCAGCACCTCGGACGGCTCCACGGCCAGTTGGGCGGCGATCCGGACCGGCAGTTGCGCGGCCCACTCCTGGGTGAGGGCACTCACCCCGGAGCGGCCGGCGAGCATGGCGTCCCAGGTCGACGCGACGTCCCCGCCAAGCGGGGTCGTCGCGCCGAGCCCGGTGACGACGACGTCAGGACGACTCATGATCAGGACTGCGCCGCGATGTAGCTGACGGCGTCACCGACGGTCTTGAGGTTCTGCACCTCGTTGTCCGGGATCTTGACGCCGAACTTCTCCTCGGCGGCGACCACGACCTCCACCATGGAGAGCGAGTCGACGTCGAGGTCGTCGGTGAAGGACTTCCCCTCGGCCACGTCGTCCGGGTTCACCCCGGCAACCTCTTCGAGGATCTCGGCGAGGCCGGTGGTGATCTCGTCACGGGTCATTGCGGTTGGTTCCTTTCATCGGGGTTTCCGGCGGACGGCGTCGCCGACCGCCACTCCTGGACGCGTACGCGCCCGAGGGGGTCATCAGGGGCAGCGGACGACCTGACCGGCGTAGGTCAGGCCACCGCCGAAACCGAACAGCAGCACCGGCGCGCCCGAGGGCACCTCCCGGCGCTCGACCAGCTTGGACAGGGCCAGCGGCACACTCGCCGCGGAGGTGTTGCCGGACTCGACGATGTCCTTCGCGATGATCGCGTTGGGGATGTTGAGCCGCTTGGCGATGCCGTCGATGATCCGGGCGTTGGCCTGGTGCGGCACGAACGCGGCCAGCTCCGACGGGTCGACCCCGGCCCGCTCGCAGGCCTGCAGCGCGAGTGGCGCCAGCGCGGTGGTGGCCCAGCGGAACACCGCCTGCCCCTCCTGCTGGACGTACGGGCGCCAGCCCTCGATGCGGACCGCGTCGCTCTTCTCCGGCACCGAACCCCAGACCACCGGCCCGATCCCGGCCGGCTCGTCGTCGGCGGTGGCGGAGACCACCGCGGCGCCAGCGCCGTCGGCGAAGATGATGCAGGTGGAGCGGTCGGTCCAGTCGGTGAAGTCGGAGAGCTTCTCCGCGCCGATGACGATCGCGTTGCGCGACGCGCCGGCCCGGATGGCGTGGTCGACGGTGCCCAGCGCGTACGCGAAGCCGGAGCAGGCGGTGTTGACGTCGAACGCGCCCGGGGCGGCGATGCCCAGCTTGGCGGCGACCCGGCAGGCCACGTTGGGGCTGCGGTCGACGGAGGTGCAGGTGGCCACCACGACCAGGTCGATGTCGGCGGCGGTCAGGCCCGAGTTGGCCAGCGCCTTGCCGGCGGCGGCGGCGGCCATGTCGGCCACCGTCTCGGTGTCGGCGATCCGCCGGCTGACGATGCCGACCCGGTCACGGATCCACTCGTCGTTGGTGTCGACGAGCTGGGCGATGTCGTCGTTGGTCACCACCCGCGAGGGTTGGTAGTGCCCCATCGAGACGATGCGACTGCCAGTCATGAACGACCTCCGATGCGGGCGATCAGGTCCCGTGCGGCCGGCAGGTCGTCCGGGGTGTTCAGGGTGACGATCTCCGGGGCGCCGTCGCCCTTGAGGTCCCGCTTCACCAACCCGGCGAGAGTGCCGGCCGGTGGCAACTCGATCACGCCGGTGACCCCGAGGTCGGCCAGCGTACGCATGCACAGGTCCCACCGCACCGGCGCGGTGACCTGGCGCACGAGGCGCTGTAGCAGGTCGGGGCCGTTGTCGACCGCCGTGCCGTCCAGGTTCGACAGCAGGAGGCGGGCCGGGTCGGCGGGGGTGATCTCGGCGGCGACGGCGGCGAGCGCGGCCTCGGCCGGGGCCATGTACGGGGTGTGGAACGCTCCGGCCACCTTGAGCCGGATGATCCGCGCCCGCGCGGGCGGCTCGGCGGCCAGCTTGTCGAGCCCGTCCAGCGAGCCGGCGGCGACGATCTGCCCGGCGCCGTTGCGGTTGCCCGGGTACAGCCCGTTCGCCTCGATCGCGGCGAGCACCTCGTCGGGGTCGCCGCCGAGCACCGCGGCCATGCCGGTCGGCTCCAGCGCGCACGCGGCCGCCATCTCCCGGCCACGCACTCCGGCCAGGCTGATCGCGGCCTCGGGCGACAGCACGCCGGCCAGGACGGCGGCACCCAACTCGCCGACGCTGTGGCCGGCGGTGAGCGCGACGTCGCCCAGCGGCAAATGTTCGCCGGCGAGCAGCGCCGCGGCGACCAGCAGCGGCTGGGTGCGGGCGGTGTCCTTGATCTCGTCGGCGTCGGCGTCGGTGCCCAGATGCACCAGGTCGACCCCAGCCAACTTCGACCACTCACGCAGACGCGCCTCGGTGCCGGTCAGGTCGAGCCAGGGGGTCAGGAAGCCGGGTTTCTGCGAACCCTGGCCGGGACTAAGTACGGCGAGCACGCCTATGACTCTCCCGGATACGCGCGGGTAACGCTGTGCCGCCCCCGACCAAACCGCACTAGAACCTTTGGAGGTTTCCTACAAAGATCGGCGACTGTCATCCTCGTTTTGAGCGGTTTTCCGGGCGGCCGGGGTCATTGTCTGAGTCGGGACGGGTGAGGTGAGCGGGGCGACCGGATCCAGCCGGCCCACGGTCAGCGCGACCTGGAGGGCGAACGCGTCCCGGGGAGACAACGGCGAGAATCCGGTCACCTCGGCGATCCGCCGCAACCGGTACCGCACGGTGTTCGGGTGGACGAACAGCGCCCGCGCGGCGCTCTCCAGAGTGCCGCCGGCAGCGAGGAACGCGTCCAGCGTCGCCAGCAGTTCGCCCCCGGCGCGCACCAGCGTCGCGTACACGTCGTGTCGCAACCGCCGGCGGGCCTCGGCGTCGCCGGCGAGAGCCCGCTCCGGCAACAGGTCGGCGGCCGGCACCGGCCGGGGCGCGCTGGGCCAGGCCGGCGCGGCCCGGAAACCGGACAACGCGGCGCGCGCCGACTCGGTCGCCTCGTCCAGGCTCGGCACCGCCGGTCCGACCACCACCGGGCCGTCCCCGAACGCGCTCAGCAACTTGGCGGTGGCGGTCATCGGGTCCGCCGCGCCACCCAGCACGATCACCAGCCGGTCGCCGTGGACACCGCCGATCACCTCCACGCCGATCCGGCGGGCCTGCCGGTAGACCACGTGCAGCACCGCGGAGACCTCCCCGCCGGGCGACCGACCGACCGCCACCGCGACCGGCGGAGCATCCGCCCAGCCGAGCGCGGCGGCCCGGCTGGCCAGCACGTCCGGCGAGTCACCACGCAGCAGCGCGTCGACCAGCAGTGCCTGCAACCGGGCGTCCCAGGCGCCACGCGACTCGGCGGCCCGCGCGTAGACCCGGGCGGCGGCGAACGCGATCTCCCGGGAGAAACGCAACACCGCCTCGCGTAGTTGCTGCTCCTCGCCCTCGGCGGCCAGGTGCGACACCTGCTCCTCGACCACGTCGATGGTCACCTTGATCAACGCCACGGTCTGCTGGAGGGTGATCGACCGGGCCAGCGCCTGCGGAGCGGCGGCGAAGACCTCGTCCGAGACCTCCTGGGTGCTGTCCGCCGTGCCGCCGCCGTCCTGCAACCACTGCACCAGCGACCGGGCGCCGGCCTGGGCCACCAACATCACCCAGGAGCGCTGGTCGGCCGGCAACGCCCGGAACCACGGCAGGGTCTCGTCCATCCGGGCCACGCTGGAGGTGGCCAACGCCCCCGCCGAACGTTCGATCCGGCGCAGCGTGGCCGACAGGTCTCCACCGCCCGGCGTGCTCACCGCCCTAGCCTGACACGTTCTGAGCAGGCCATCCACGTCGGCACCGGTCCGCGGGGCTCACGGGTGCGGGGGAGCGGGCAGGCCCAGTTCCTGGGCCAGGATCGCGGCCTGCACCCGGCTCCGCAGGCCCAGCTTCGCCAGGATCCGACTCACGTGGGTCTTGGTGGTGCTCTCCGCCAACACCAGCCGATCGGCGATCTGTTGGTTGGACAAACCCAGACCGAGGCAGGCCAGCACGTCCCGCTCACGTGGAGTGAGAGTGCCCAGCGTGGCCCGGGTGTCGGCCGACGCAGTCGGCGCGGTGGCCGCGAAAGCCGTGATCAACCGGCGGGTCACGGCGGAGCGATGAACCCGTCGCCACGCGCCACCGTACGCACCGCATCCACCAGACCTTCGGCGTCGGTGTCCTTCAGCAGGAATCCGGCAGCGCCGGCCCGTAACGCGCCGAAGACGTACTCGTCGAGGTCGAAGGTGGTGAGCACCAGTACGTCGGCGAGCACGTCGGTGGCGATCTCCCGGGTCGCGGAGATCCCGTCCCGACGAGGCATGCGGACGTCCAGCACCGCCACGTCCGGACGTAACTCGCGACACAACCGCACCGCCTCGTCACCGTCGGCCGCCTCGCCGACGACCTGAATACCCGGCGAACCGTCCAGGATCAGGGCCAGACCCGCCCGTACCGCCGGCTGGTCGTCCGCGAGCACCACCCGTACCGTCGCCGCCACCGTGTCGCTGTTCACCCGTCCTCCCCGATGGGCAGCGCGGCGCGTACCTGCCAGCGGCCGTCGTGCGGTCCGGCGCTGAACCGACCGGCCAGCAGGGTGGCGCGCTCCCGCATCCCGATCAGCCCGGCGCCGGCGCCGGGTAGCCCGGCCCCGTCCCGGCACACCGGGTTTTCCACCGTCAGCACCACCTCCGCCGGCCGGTACGCGATCGTGAGGTCCGCCTCACCCGTACCGTGCTTGAGCGCGTTGGTCAGCGACTCCTGCACGATCCGGTACGCGGCGAGGTCCACCCCCACCGGCAGCGGCCCCGGTGCGCCGTCGGTGTGCACCCGGACCGCGAGGCCGGCGGCCCGCACCCGCTCGACCAGCTCGTCGGTCTCGGTGAGCCGCGCGCTGACCAGCTCCGGCAGGGCTGCGCCGTCGCCCGTCGGGGCGGGCCCGCCCCCGGGCCCCGGTTCGCGTAGCACCTCGATCATCTGACGCATCTCGGCCAGGCCCTGCACGCTGCTCTCCCGGATCACCCGCAACGCCGACTCGACCTGGCCGCGGTCCAGCCCGGGCACGGACAGCACGGCGGTGGCGTGGATCGCCACCGCGCTGAGGTGGTTGGCGACCACGTCGTGCAGCTCTCGGGCCATCCGGGCCCGCTCCGCGCTCACCGCCTGCCGCCGATCCAACTCGACCAGCCGTGCGGTCTGTTCGGCCCGGGCGCGTTCGGCGGCAGCCTGGTCGCGGTACTGCCGCACGCTGATCCCGGTCAGGACCGGCAGCAGGCCGACGAGCACCACCAGCACCCCGATGGCCACCCCGCTCCACTGGTCGGCGAGGACCACGCCGACGATCGCACCGACCAGACTCAGCCCGACGGTCGCCCGCAGCAGCCACCGCCACAGCCGTGGCGGGCCGTAGACGCAGGCGTCGTAGAGCACCTGGGTGTAGATCAGGATCGTCCCCAGCGATCCGCCGAGCGCGATGTCCACCACCACTGCCGCGGTGCCGATGGTCAGGCTGGTGCGCGGAGCGACTCGGCGCAGGCCCACGGCGACGCACATCGCCAGCAGCGGTGGAAGAAACAGGGCGGGCGGCACGTCCGGGTGCGGACGGATCTGCGGTTGCCAGCCGAGGGTCCACAGCACCAGGCCCCCGGCCAGCGACGCCCCGGCCAGCGCCAGATCCCGGCCGCGGGTGCCGGAGCCGAGCCACGGTGGCGGACGCATGCCCCGATCCCACCACAGCCGCACCCGGTCGGACTCCGACCGGGGGAGGACGCCGCCGTCCCCGGTATGCGCCGAAAGGGGTACGCGGAAAGCGCCCCGATGACAGAAGAATGATCATCATGACTGATGTGGAAGCTCGGGCCGCGTTGGCCCGTGAGATCGACGCCACCTGCCGGCTGACGGGAACGTTCGTGCTCCGTTCCGGGCGGACCGCCGACGAGTACTTCGACAAGTACCGCTTCGAGGCGGATCCTCGCCTGTTGGACCGGGTGGCCGCCCAGCTGGCACCTCTCGTTCCGACGGACACCGAGGTGCTCGCCGGGTTGGAGCTGGGCGGAATCCCGGTGGTGACCGCGCTCGGCCGGCACACCGGGTTGCCCTGCGCCTTCGTCCGCAAGAACGCCAAGCCGTACGGGACGGCCCGGTTGGCCGAGGGGGCGGAGCTGGTCGGCCGGCGGGTGCTCGTGGTCGAGGACGTGGTCACCTCCGGCGGTCAGGTGGTCATCTCGACCGGCCAGCTACGCGAACTGGATGCCCGGGTGGAGCACGCCCTCTGTGTCATCGACCGGGCCGAGGGCGGTGCGCAGACGCTCGCCGGTCACGGCGTGACGCTGCGGGCGCTCTTCACCCGGGCCGACCTGGAGGCTCACCGGGTCCACTGACCGCCGGACCGCCCCGGTCGCGAACCACGGATGAACGGCGCGAAAAGAAGCTGTGAACTGCGCAACGGGTTCCCGAGCTCACCGTCGTCTCCGGGTGCCGCCCGGTCCTGACGCGGGTACGCCGTGCGCGGCCCGTCGGTCCCGGCCAGTACGGTGACAGGGCACGTCGGGGAGCACCCGGGGGTAGACGAACGTGAGGAGACCGGGGATGGCGCACGGGGAGGCCGAACACGGCTGCGCCCAGGGCGAGCCCGGCCGGCCGGGGCACCACGACCCACAGCCGGCAGGTAAGCACCGCCGGTCGGTCGGCGGCGTGCCATCGCACCCGGCGGAGCCGCTCGCCGGTCGGGCCGACGACGAGAGCCCTCTTCCGCGGCAGCGCTCCGGCGAGCCCACCGTCCTCGGTGAGTCTGACGTCGACGTCCCGGCTGGTTGCCTCAGCGAACTTCCCGGCTGGGCCGGGGCGCATCGGCACGGCCCGGTCCGGCCGCGTCCGCGGGCCACCCGCCGCGAACGCCCACCCCGCCGCTGGTGCTGACCACCGCCCGTCGCTGACCTGGGTGCGCTGCCGTGCAGCGTGCGGCGGTCGTTCCGCGCGTGCGGCGGTCGTCCCGCGTGCGGCGGCGGATCAGCGCGTGCGGCGGCGGATCAGCAGGGCGATCCCGGCGAGGCCGACCGTGATGGTGAGCATCACCCCGACGTTGAGCAGCAGCAGCCGTTGCAGGTCGCCGAGCGCCTCGTTGAGATCCTTGGCCGGGTCGAGGGTGTCCTCCGGGAGCACCCGCTCGCCGCCGCCCACGCCGCCGCTGACCGTGTCGAACTGCCGTTCCAGCGGCACGCCGGCGGTGCGCAGGGTCTCGGACATGCTGAGTCGACCCAGGAACCAACCGGCGCTGATCTTGCGCCCGTCCGGTTGCTTCGCGGGCCGGTAGACCCGGGGGCCACCGACTGCCTTCGGATAGAGGTCATACGTCTGCTTCGGCGTCTCCCCGGCGAGCACCACGACCGTGTACTTCGGACCGAGGTCGGCCGGCTTCGGCCCGTTGGCCATGCCGGTACCACTGAGGAAGTTGACCTGGTCGATGACCGCTCCGACGTGGGCGGGCTGCGTTTCCGCGCGTAACCGCAGCGGCGCGGACAGCCCCACGCCGGTGATGTCCACTGCGGCGGGTGCGGGTTTCGGCGCCGCCGAGGCCGGGCCTGTGGTGCCGAGTGACAGCAGCGCCGTCGCCAGCGCGCCCGCCAGCACGGCGGACAACCGCCTCATCTGTCGGACCATCCCGCCTCCTCGCCCCGTTCGATGGATGGCATCGTTGTGACGTCCGGACCGGTCTGCCGGTGCGAAGCCGACCGGATGCCGGGGTCATCCTTACAGACTCCGGGGAACGTCGATGAGTTGCAGCTTGTGGAACAGTAATTGGAACTATCTGCGATCTCGGCTCGACTAATGAGGAGCCGTTTGATCAGCGGGCGGATCGTACCCTTACGGAGGGGTTCATGGGGGGCAGGGTTACACGTACGGCGCGGGTTGTGCCAGTGGTGCTCGGCGTGGCGTTCGGTGTGTCGTTTCTGGCACCGCCGACGCCAGCGGCCGCGCACAACTCGTTGACCGGCAGCGACCCGCGTGACGGTGCCCGAGTGGCGACGGCACCCGCCCGGATCGAGCTGCGGTTCCTCGCCAAGCCGGCACCGGCAACGACGAAGATCACAATAACCGGGCCGGACAATGTGGTCGCTGGCGGCCCACCGGTCTTCGACGGCAGCCGCGTGCGGGTGCCGTTCAAGCCCGCAGCGGCGGGTCTCTACATCGTGGGCTACCAGCTCGCGTCCTCCGACGGGCACCCGGTGAA
This sequence comes from Micromonospora sp. WMMD961, assembly GCF_029626145.1. Classification (NCBI taxonomy): domain Bacteria; kingdom Bacillati; phylum Actinomycetota; class Actinomycetes; order Micromonosporales; family Micromonosporaceae; genus Micromonospora; species Micromonospora sp. WMMD961. The sequence continues at coordinate 5,666,654 of NZ_JARUBJ010000002.1, read as the reverse complement.
GGGCGAGGTGCGGTTCACCCTGACCACCGGTACGGCCGCTGACCCGTCCGCGCCCGCCGGCGGCGTCGCCCCGACCGCCGGTGGCACCGCCCCGACGGCCGCGGCGGCGGGTCCGACCGCCGACACTTCCCGGGTCGCCACCGCGGCCGTCGACGCGACCCCGGCGGCCAGCCCGGTGCCGGCCGCGCAGGAGGGCAGCCAGGTACGCGGCTGGTTGTGGACCATCGTGGCGGCTCTGCTGGTGGGCGCACTCGTCGTCGGATTGCAGCGGTGGCTCCGAGCCCGACGCCGCTGAGCGGCCGGGCACCAGCCCGGCTGGCTGCCGGCGGCGGAGACGGCGCAGGAGCCCGGTGCTCGGAGGTCAGACCAGGCGGAGCCGGGCGGCGCGCATCCGGGCCAGGGTGCGCTCGCGGCCGAGCACCTCCAACGACTCGAACAGCGGCAGACCCACGGTGCGGCCGGTCACCGCGACCCGCACGGGCGCCTGCGTCTTGCCGAGCTTGAGCCCCCGCTCGGCGCCGACCGCCTCCAGCGTGGACTTCAGCGACTCGGCGTCCCAGGACTCCAGCGCCTCGAACGCCGCGACGGCGTCGTCCAGAAGCTCCCCGGAGCCGTCCTTCATCGTCTTGGTCCACGCGGCCTCGTCGATCAGTGGCGATGCGAGGAAGAGGAAGTCGACGTTCGGCACGATCTCGCTGAGCACCGCGATCCGCGTCTGGGCCAGCGGCGCCACGGCGGCGAACGCGTCGGCGTCGAACTCCTCGGGCTGCCACGGCGGTGGCGCGATGGTCCCGGTGCCGGTCAGCCACGGCTGGCAGGCGTCGACGAACTCGGCCACCGGCAGAGCCCTGATGTACTCGCCGTTGAACGCGCGCAGCTTCTTCTCGTCGAAGAACGCCGAGGAGAGGTTGACCTCGTCCAGCCGGAACTCGTCCTCGATCACCGACCAGGGAACGATCTCCCGGTCGCCGGAGGGGGCCCAGCCGAGCAGCATCAGGTAGTTGCGCATCGCTCCGGCGAGGTAGCCCTCGTCGCGGTACGCCTCCAGGGCGACCTTGTCCCGGCGCTTGGAGAGCTTCTGCCGCTTCTCGTTGACCACCACCGGAACGTGCGCCCAGACCGGCGGCTTGACGCCGAGGGCTTCCCAGAGCAGCTGCTGCTTGGGGGTGTTGGGCAGGTGCTCCTCGGCCCGGATCACGTGGGTGATCCCCATGGTCATGTCGTCGACGACGTTGGCCAGCAGGAAGACCGGCGATCCGTCACCCCGGGCGATGACGAAGTCCTCGATGAGCTTGTTCTCGAAGGTGGGCTCGCCGCGGATCAGGTCGACCACCACTGTGGTGCCCTCGTCGGGCGTACGGAAGCGCAGCGCGTGCCCCGGGCCTGGGCCGAGGCCACGGTCGCGGTGGTAGCCGTCGTAGCCCTGGTACTGCGAGCCGGTGCGGGCCTGCACGTCCTCACGGGTGCAGTCGCAGTAGTAGGCGCGGCCCGACTCGTAGAGCCGGGCGGCGGCGGCCCGGTGCTCACCGGCGTTCTCCGACTGGAAGTACGGGCCCTCGTAGCTGCCCCGGGAGATGCCGATCCAGTCCAGCGCGGAGAGGATGCCCTCGGTCCACTCGGGCTTGTTGCGCGCCGCGTCGGTGTCCTCGATACGCAGCACGAACACCCCGCCCTGCTGCTTGGCGTAGATCCAGTTCTGCAGCGCCGAGCGGGCGCCGCCGACGTGGAACATACCGGTCGGGGAGGGGGCGAAGCGCACACGTACCGTCACACCCCCAGCCTACGGCGACCGTCGACCGAGTAAGGAAGGGCCCCTTCTTATCGCCTGGTGTTGTACAGGGGGCCCTTCCTTACCGCTCAGGGGACCGAGCGGATCTTGACGACCAACGCGCTGCCGATCAGGGTGACCACGGCGGTGACCGCGTAGAGCGTGGGGTAGCCGCCCAGGTACACCACGAGCGGGGCGGAGAGCGCCGGCCCGAGCACCTGCGGAGCCGAGTTCGCGATGTTGATGACGCCGAGGTCCTTGGCCCGGTCGGTGGCCCGGGGCAGCACCTGCGTGATCAACGCGGCGTCCACCGAGAGGTAGACGCCGTAGCCCGCGCCGAGCAGCAGCGCCGCGACGATCGCCATCGGCCAGACCGGCGCGACCGCGAGCAGCAGCGCCGCCACCGCCATGATCAGCCCGGATGCGATCACGTAGATCTTCCGACGCCCGGAACGGTCCGACAACCGGCCGGCGACCACCGCGGTCAGCATCATGCCGAGCGTGTAGAGCAGGATCAGCACCAGCAGCGAGCCCTCTGGGTCGGGGTGGCGCACCCCGTCGGTGAGGAAGTACAGCAGGTAGAGGGTGCCCAGGGCGTTGCCGAGCTGGACCAGGAACCGGGTGATCCACGCCCAGGCGAAGTCCGGGTGCCGGCGCGGGCTGATCCACATCGAGGCCAGCAGCGCCCGGGTGCGCAGCGCCGGCCGATGCGTACGCGGCAGCGGCTCGTCGGGGGTGAGGAGCGCGAACGGCAGCGACAGCAGCAGCATGGCCACGGCGATGGCCAGGTAGCCGGCCGCGTTCCCGGTGACCAGGGCGGTGACCAGCACCGCGCCGAGCACCAGCCCCAGCGCCTGCGGGATGCCCACCCAACCCGAGACGCCGCCACGCTGCGTCACCGGCACCCGGTCCGGGATGGCGGCGGTGAGGCTTGCCAGCATCGCGTTGAAGCAGACCTGGGCGGCGACCCAGCCGAGGGCGACCCCGAGGATGGTCCGTTGCTGGGCCAGCAGCACCAGGGCCGCCGCGCCGAGCAGCGCCCCGCCCGCGGTCCAGACGTGCCGGCGACCGAACTCCCGCCCGGCGATCCGCAGGCAGGTCCGGTCGGAGAACGCGCCAGCCAGGGGGTTGGCGAGCACCGCCGCCAGAGCGCCGAGGCCGGTGACCACGGCCAGCATGTTCTCCTTGTCGCCGGGCGCGATCTGCTCGATCTGCTGCGGCAGTAGCACCTGGATGGGCGTGAAGAACGCCATCCAGACGCCGAGGTTGGCGGCGAAGATCAGCCCGATCCAGCCGCGCCGCACCGGCACCGTCGGCTCGGCGAGCGCCGCCGGCAGCGACGCCGGCGTCGGGTCGAGGGTGGTCACCGCGCCGACCCCGGCCGGCTGGCCGCGATGACGTCCCGCAGCCAGGTGTACGACGACTTCGGCGTACGGGTCTGGGTGCCGTAGTCGACGTGCACGAGGCCGAAGCGTTTGGTGAACCCTTCGGCCCACTCCCAGTTGTCCAGCAGCGACCAGACGAAGTACCCGCGCACGTCGACTCCGTCGTCGATGGCCGCCCGGACGGCTCGCAGGTGCCCGTCCAGGTACGCGATCCGTTCCGGGTCGGCCACCTGCCCGTCCGCGTCCGGCGCGTCGTCGTACGCGCAACCGCTCTCGGTGATCTCGATGGGCGGCAGCGCGTCTCCGTAGGTGTCACGGAGCCAGCCGAGCAGCTCGTGCAGCCCGTCGGGGGCCACCGGCCAGTCGAAGGCGGTACGGGGGTAGCCGTCCAGCGGGACCAGGTCGAACGGCAGGGGCGAGCCCTCCTCGGCAGCGCGTACCCCGGTGGGGTTGTAGTAGTTGACCCCCAGCACGTCGATCGGTGCGGCGATCGTGTCGAGGTCGCCTGGCTGGACGATCCCCGGTTCGAGGCCGGGCAGCTCCGGGTAGCCGCGGCCGAGCAGCGGATCGGTGAAGAGCCGGTTGTGCAGCGCCTCGTACGCGGCACCGGCGGCCCGGTCGGCGTCGCTGTCGCCGAGCACCCGCACCGGGGAGTAGTTGTTGGCGATCGCGACCGGGTTGGCGGTGTGGGCCCGCAGCGCGGCGACGGCGAGCCCGTGCCCGAGCAGTTGGTGGTGGGCGACCGGAAAGGCGTCGAAGAGCAGCATCCGGCCGGGGGCGTGCACGCCCATCCCGTAGCCCATGCTCATGTGGATGAACGGCTCGTTCAGGGTGATCCAGAGCCGGACCCGGTCGCCGAGCCGGGCGGCGGTCAGGTCCGCGTACTCGGCGAATCGGGCGGCGGTGTCTCGGTCCAGCCAGCCGCCGCCGTCTTCGAGCGGTTGGGGCAGGTCCCAGTGGTAGAGGGTGGCCACCGGGTCGATGCCGACGGTCAGCAGCTCGTCCACCAGGCGGTCGTAGAAGTCCAGGCCGGCCGTGTTGGCCGGTCCGTTGCCGGTGGGCTGGACCCGGGGCCAGGCGATGGAGAACCGGTAGGCGGAGACTCCCAGCCCGGCCAGCAACGCGACGTCCTCGGTGTGCCGGTGGTAGTGGTCGCAGGCCACCGCACCGGTGCTGTGGTCGCTGATCCGGCCGGGCGAGCGCGCGAACGTGTCCCAGATGGACGGACCACGCCCGCCGGCGGTGGTGGCGCCCTCGATCTGGTGGGCCGAGGTGGATACGCCCCAACGGAAGCCGGTGGGGAACTGGGGCATCGGTGCGGTCGACATGCGCCCTCCCGGTCAACGTGAAACGTGTTCGGGACTTTAAAGCGCTCTCGATGAATGCGCCATAGGCCGGCCTGGCGCAATCCGCAATGGCTGATCGGCGTGTCTTTTTCCAAACCCGTCCAGGTAAGTCCGATTTAGCGCATAGAGTGCCGATATCGTGTGATGTCCTCACCGGAGGAAGACGGAAATGATCCTCGTTGAACGCAGTGCGCACGTGGCGGCGCCAATTGAAGTGGTCTGGGATGTCGTCCAGCGGGCCGAGCAGTTGCCGGCCTGGCTGGCGGGGGTCCGCGCGGCCGAAGTGCTCTCGGGAGAGGGCTTCGGCCGGCGACAACTGGTCCAGGCGGGGCGCGGCTCGGCGCACGAGGCCGAGGTGATCGCCTACCAGGAGCCGACGCTGATCGGCTGGCGGGAACGGGCCAAGGGCGCCGGCTCTCGGGCGGAGGCACGCACCGAGATCTACGTCCAGCTCACCACCGACGAGGAGGAGGGCGGGACCATCGTGCGGCTCATCGTGGTCCGCTGGCCGGCCGGCCCGGTCAAGGCGGCCCTGCTGCGCCTCGGACTACGTCGGGTCGGTGCCGACCTGGAGGACTCGCTGGCCCGGCTCACCGACCTGGCCGCCGTCGGCTGACGAGCGCCCATCCTCCCGGCGTCACCCGCGACGGCGGTGGTCCGGATCCCCGCCAGGGACCCCGGACCCCCGCCGCTGCCGTTTCCGCCCACCCTCACCGTTCCCGCTGGCGCTGCTCGGCGTCGATCATGGACTTGTGGTGCCTGATTCGCGGCGTTCCAACCGCTTCGTCCCCACCACAACTCCATGATCGACGCTGGCGCGAGGGCGCGGGGGCGCGGGGGCGCGGGGGCGCGAGGGCGTGGGGGCGTGGGGGTGCGCGTGGCGAGGGGCCCGGGTGCGGATGCGCCCGGGCCCCTCGTTGGTCGTACGGGTCTAGCTGTCGCCGCCGGTCTCGCCGACCGGGGCGGCGTTGACGTCGTCGATCGCGTACTTCTTCGCGGCCTCGGCCGGCACGGTGGCCGCCACCGCGCCGCTGCGCGCGAGCTGCCGCAGCGTGGCCACCACGATCGACTCTGCGTCGACGTGGAAGTGCCGGCGCAGTGCGTGCCGGGTGTCCGACATGCCGAAGCCGTCGGTGCCGAGCGACGTGTAGTCACCGGGCACCCACCGGGCGATCAGGTCCGGTACGGCCCGCATCCAGTCGCTGACAGCGACCTTCGGGCCGTCCGCGTCGGCCAGCTTCTGCTGGATGTACGGGATCTTCGCCTCGGCCCCAGGGTTGAGGAGGTTGTACTCCTCGGTCTCCACCGCGTCGCGACGCAGCTCGGTCCAGGAGGTCACCGACCACACGTCGGCGGCCACCCCCCAGTCCTGGGCGAGCAGCTGCTGGGCCTTGAGCGCCCACTGCATGCCGGTGCCGGAGGCGAGCACGTTGGCCCTCGGGCCGTCCACCTGCGGTGCCGGGGAGTAGCGGTAGATGCCCTTGAGCAGGCCCTCCACGTCCACCCCGGCCGGCTCGGCCGGCTGCAGGATCGGCTCGTTGTAGACCGTCAGGTAGTAGAAGACGTTCTCCTGCGCGTCCCCGTACATCCGGTGCAGGCCCTGCTCCATAATGTGCGCGATCTCGAACGAGAACGCCGGGTCGTACGCGACCACCGCCGGGTTGGTGGCGGCGATCAGCAACGAGTGACCGTCCTCGTGCTGCAGGCCCTCACCGTTGAGCGTGGTCCGGCCGGCGGTGGCGCCCAGCAGGAAGCCCCGAGCCATCTGGTCGGCCGCGGCCCACAGCCCGTCGGCGGTCCGCTGGAACCCGAACATCGAGTAGAAGATGTACATCGGGATCATCGGCTCGTCGTGGGTGGCGTACGCCGAGCCGGCGGCGGTGAACGAGGCCACCGAACCGGCCTCGTTGATCCCCTCGTGCAGGATCTGCCCGGTCGTCGACTCCTTGTACGACAGGAACAGCTCCCGGTCGACGGACGTGTACCGCTGGCCGTGCGGCGAGTAGATCTTCGCGGTGGGGAAGATCGAGTCGAGGCCGAAGGTGCGGGCCTCGTCCGGGATGATCGGCACCCAGCGCTTGCCGAACTCCTTGTCCTTCATGATGTCCTTGAGCAAGCGGACGAAGGCCATCGTGGTGGCCACCTTCTGCTTGCCCGAGCCGCGCTTGACGTCGGCGAACCGCTCCGGGCCGGGGATGGTCAGCCGCTTGGTGCTGGTCCGCCGGGACGGCAGGTAGCCGCCGAGCTGCTCGCGCCGCTCCTTCAGGTACTGGATCTCGTCGGACTTCTCACCCGGGTTGTAGTACGGCGGCAGGTAGGGGTTCTCCTCCAGCGCCGAGTCCGGGATGTCCAGGTAGAGCCGGTCGCGGAAGGTCTTGAGGTCCTCCAGCGTCAGCTTCTTCATCTGGTGGGTCGCGTTGCGGCCCTCGAAGTGCGAGCCGAGCGTCCAGCCCTTGATCGTCTTCGCCAGGATGACGGTGGGCTGACCCGTGTGCTCGGTGGCCGCCTTGTAGGCCGCGTAGAGCTTGCGGTAGTCGTGCCCGCCCCGCTTGAGGTTCCAGATCTCGTCGTCGCTGAGCGGGTCCACCATCTTGCGGGTACGCGCGTCGCGCCCGAAGAAGTGCTCCCGTACGTACGCGCCCGACTCCGCCTTGTAGGTCTGGTAGTCGCCGTCGGTCGTGGTGTTCATGAGGTTGACCAATGCGCCGTCGGTGTCCGCGGCGAGCAGCGGGTCCCACTCGCGGCCCCAGACCACCTTGATCACGTTCCAGCCGGCGCCCCGGAAGAACGCCTCCAGCTCCTGCATGACCTTGCCGTTGCCCCGGACCGGGCCGTCCAGCCGCTGCAGGTTGCAGTTGATCACAAAGGTGAGATTGTCCAGCTCCTCGCGGGCGGCCACGCCGATGGCGCCCAGCGTCTCCGGCTCGTCCATCTCACCGTCGCCGAGGAACGCCCACACGTGCTGCTGCGAGGTGTCCTTGATGCCCCGGTGCTGCAGGTACCGGTTGAACCGGGCCTGGTAGATCGCGTTCAGACCGCCGAGACCCATCGAGACGGTGGGGAACTCCCAGAAGTCCGGCATCAGCCGCGGGTGCGGGTACGACGGCAACCCACCGCCGGGGTGCGACAGCTCCTGGCGGAACCCGTCGAGCTGGTGCTCGCTGAGCCGCCCCTCCAGGAACGCCCGCGCGTACATGCCGGGGGAGGCGTGACCCTGGTAGAAGATGTGGTCGCCGCCGCCCGGGTGGTTCTTGCCCCGGAAGAAGTGGTTGAAGCCCACCTCGTAGAGCGACGCCGAGCTGGCGAAGGTCGAGATGTGCCCACCGACGCCGATCTCCGGGCGCTGTGCCCGGTGCACCAGCATGGCGGCGTTCCACCGGACGTACGCCCGGATCCGCCGCTCGACATGCTCGTCACCCGGGAACCACGGTTCGCGCTCCGACGGGATGGTGTTGATGTAGTCGGTGGTGGTCAGGGGCGGAACCCCGACCTGGCGCTCACGGGCCCGCTCCAGCAGGCGCAGCATGACGTACCGGGCGCGTTTGGCGCCACGCTCGTCGATGACACCGTCAAGCGACTCGACCCATTCGCTGGTCTCTTCAGGGTCGATGTCCGGAAGCTGGCTCGGTAGGCCGTCGCTGATCACCGGGCGCTTGCGTTCCGTAGCCACAGGCGTTCCCTCGGTTGTGTGTGGGATAGGTCTCTAGCGCCATCCTGCCCCCTGGTGGCACCTGTCGTCACGTCTAGGGGCCCCTGACGCGACGCTCAACACAGGTACCCGTCGGTAACTTAGCGCGACGACGCTGTGGATTCTGGGCGGTTTGCCCTCCACTCCTACCGTTGCGGACATGAACAGGAGGCATGTCGCGGTCGCCGCGACCATGATTGTTCTCGGGGGCGTGGGCCTGGTGGTCGGCGTGGTGGCCGTCGCCTCCGGTGAGGCGGTGTTGGTGGGGCTGGCGGCCATCGGCGCGCTCGTGGCGGTGCTCGGCGCCGTCTTCCTCCGGGACACGGCCCGCGCGGCCCGTGTACCGGGCGGGTCCGGCCGACGCCGTCCGGACACCGACGACAGCGGCCACCACGTCTACCCGGGGCCGACCGGGGACGTCGGCAGCGAGTGGCACGTCAACCGTCAGCGCGACGGCGACAGCTCCGGCGGCAGCGAATCGGTCGGCGGTACAGGCGGTGACGCCGGTGGAGGCTGGTCCGGCTGGTCCGGCAGTGACTCGGGCAGTGGCTGGTCCGGCGGCGGCGACTCCGGTGGCGGTGGCGGTGGTGGCAGTTCGTGACCCGGGTCGGGGTGGGTGACGCCGGCGCGGGCTGACCCAGTGCGGCGGCGACTGCGATAGCGGTGGTGGCAGTTCCTGATCCGCCGCTGCGGCAGAATGCGGGGTATGCGCAGCGACGTCATCACCGTCCAGACCGGGTCCCGCCCGGCCGTCCGCGACATCACCGCGGAGGCCCAGCAGTTCGTCTCCGGTGCGGGCGACGGCCTGCTGCACGTCTTCGTGCCCCACGCCACCGCCGGTGTGGCGATCATCGAGACCGGTTCGGGGTCCGACGACGACCTGCTGACCGCCATCGACGCGCTGCTGCCCACCGACAACCGCTGGCGGCACCGGCACGGCTCAGCCGGCCACGGCCGCGACCACGTGCTGCCGGCGTTCGTCCCGCCGTACGCCACGCTGCCGGTGCTGGCCGGCCGGCTGGCGCTCGGCACCTGGCAGTCGATCTGCCTCGTCGACACCAACGGCGACAACCCGACCCGTCAGGTCCGCTTCTCCTTCCTCCCCGGCTGACCGCGCCTCGCGCCTCGCGCCTCGCGCCTCGCGCCTCGCGCCTCGCGCCTCGCGCCCCGCGCCCCGCGCCCCGCGCCCCGCGCCCCGCGCCCCGCGCCAAGATCGTGCTCGATCCTGGTTGTAGTGGTGTCGGTCGCGCGGGGATGCCACTACATCCAGGATGTTGCGCGAGGCGGAGGCGCCACCGCCCGTCCTTGCCGGCTGATCGCCGCCCTACTCCGCCGTCGGGCCCTCAAGATCCGCGCAACCTCCCTGAAAGTGCCGCCTCGTCGCCCGCCGAGGCGGCAACTTCCCTGAAAGTGCTGCCTCGCTGTGTGCCGAAGCGGCAGTTTCCCTGATGTTGCGCGGATTTTGCGGATCGGTCGGGGTTGTCGGCGAGGGCTTGCTCCGCGGTCGGGCCGAGGCGTGCACGGCGTCGCCCCGGTGGGCGGCGTGCGCGAACCTGATCGCTGAGCTGATCAGGCGGGCCCGGTGCGTACGATGTGGCGGTGACGCAGGAGGCGGGTTCCGTAGCAGGTGGACCGGTGGACCGCGCTGGTCTCGCCGCCGACGTGCTGCGCCGGATGGCCCACGTCAGCGACGCCCTGCGGCACCGGCAGGGCGCCGCGTTCGCCGAGTTGGGGCTCACCCCGGCTGCGGCGCGGGCGTTGCACCAGCTGGACCCGGATCACCCGCTGCCGGCCCGTGATCTCGCCGGCCAACTGGGCTGCGACCGGTCGAACGTGACGGTGCTGGTCGACAAGTTGGAGCAGGCCGGGCTGGTCGAACGACGCACCGACCCGGCGGACCGGCGGCAGAAGACGTTGGTGGTGACCGAGCGGGGCCGCGTCGAACGGAACCGGGTGACCGAGGTGATGTCCGACTCCCGACTCCTGTCCGCGCTGAGCGACGCGGAGCTCGGCACCCTGCGTGACCTGGTCTGGAAGGTGTCCGACGGTGGCTTTCCGGAGCCCTGCGATCCGGAGTGAGTCGACCCGTGGCGGCCGTGTCCCACTGGGCGAGCGGGCCCCCCGTCGGTAATGCTGGGCGGCGTGACCACCCCGCAAGACCTCGACGACCGGTTCCGGGAGACGCTGGCGGCGCTGCCCGCCGCCGAGCGTCGGCGTGACCCCGCCGACCCGATCACCGACGACGCCCCACTGACCGGCGCGCAGGTGCTCGACCTGTTCGACGCGCAGGTGACCAGCCGGCAACTCGACCTGGCCGGCCGCTGGCTGCGCAGCTTCGGGGAGGGTTTCTACACCATCGGTTCGGCTGGGCACGAGGGCAACGCCGCGGTCGCCGCCGCGCTGCGCCCGACCGATCCGGCGTTGCTGCACTACCGCTCCGGTGCCTTCTACTGCCTCCGTGCCGCCCAGTCCGCCGCCGGTCCAGCGTCGACCAGCGCGCCGGGGCCCGTCGCCGATGCGCCGGTGACCGGTGGCCGGGGCTCGACCGCCGATGCGCCGGTGACCGGTGGCCGGGGCTCGACCGTCGATGCGGCGGCGACCGGTGATCGGGGCTCGACCGTCGATGCGCCGGTGACCGGTGGCCGGGGCTCGACCGTCGATGCGGCGGAGGCCGGCGATCGGGAGCCGAGCACCGGTTCAGCGCCGACCGCCGCCGAGACGACCACCGGTCCCGATCCGTCCGCGCCCGAGCTGGCTCCGACGAGTGTCGGTGGGTTCGCCGTGTACGCGGACGCGGCCCGGGACGTGCTGCGCGGGATGGTCGCCTCCCGCGAGGAGCCGATCGCCGGCGGCCGGCACAAGGTGTTCGGCCGGGCCGACCTGGCCATCGTGCCGACCACCTCCACCATCGCCTCGCACCTGCCTCGTGCGGTCGGGATGGGACTGGCCGTGGAACGGCTGCGCCGGCTGGACAGCGCCGGGCGGCGTACCGGGGCCGGGGTGCGGGTCGGCAGTGGCGCGGGCGACGCACCCGTCCCGTGGCCGCCGGACGCGATAGTGGTCTGCTCGTTCGGCGACGCCTCGGTCAACCACGCCAGCGCCACCGCCGCCTTCAACACCGCCGGGTGGTACGACCACGCCGGGCTGCGCATTCCGGTGCTCTTCGTCTGCGAGGACAACGGGCTGGGCATCAGCGTCCGGTCACCGGAGGGCTGGGTGGAGGCGACGCTGCGGGCCAAGCCGGGCATCCGCTACTTCAGCGCCGACGGGGCCGACCCCGTGCGGACGTACGAGGTGGCTGCCCAGGCCGCGGCCTGGGTACGCCGGAACCGCCGTCCAGCGGTGCTGCACCTGCGCACCGTCCGGCTGATGGGGCACGCCGGGGCGGACGCGGAGTCGGCGTACCGCAGCCCGGCCGAGCTGGCCGAGGACCTGGACCGGGATCCGGTGGCCGCGACCGCGCGCCTGCTCGTCGACGCCGGGGTGGCGACCGGCGAGGAGCTGCTGACCCGGTACGACGAGACCGGCTGGCAGGTCCGCCGGTTGGCCGAGGAGGTGCTGGGGGAGCCGAAGCTGACGTCGGCGGCCGACGTGGTGTCGGCGCTGGCGCCCCGCCGCCCGGTGCGGGTGGCGCGGGCGGTGGCCGACGCCGCGGCGCGGGCCAGCGGGCCGTGCGCGGGCGCCCGGGCGGAGGCGTTCGGCGGCAAGCCGCCGGAGCTGACCGGTCCGATGACCCTCGCGCAGAGCATCAACGCGGCGCTCGCCGACGGGATGCTCGACCACCCGCAGATGGCGGTCTTCGGTGAGGACGTGGCCGCCAAGGGTGGCGTGTACGGGGTGACGAAGGGGCTGCGCGACCGGTTCGGGCCGGCCCGGGTCTTCGACACCCTGCTGGACGAGACGTCGGTGCTGGGGTTGGGGCTGGGCGCGGGGCTGGCCGGGATGCTGCCGGTGCCGGAGATCCAGTACCTGGCGTACCTGCACAACGCCGAGGACCAGCTCCGTGGTGAGGCGGCCACCATGCGGTTCTTCTCGCAGGGGGCGTTCCGCAACCCGATGGTCGTGCGGGTGGCCGGGTTGGCGTACCAGGAGGGGTTCGGCGGGCACTTCCACAACGACAACTCGGTGGCCGTACTCCGGGATGTGCCCGGTCTGGTGGTCGCGGTGCCGGCGCGGCCGGACGACGCCGCGCCCATGCTGCGGACCTGCCTGGCCAGCGCGGCGGTGGACGGCAGCGTGTGCGTGTTCGTGGAGCCGATCGCGCTCTACCACACCCGCGACCTGTACGCCGATGGTGACGGGGAGTGGCTGGCGGGCTATCCCGAGCCGGGGGCGTGGGTCGCCGGGCACGTGCCGGTCGGCCGTGCCCGGGTCTACCAGGTCGGCTCGGCGGACGACCTGACCATCATCACCTTCGGTAACGGGGTGCGGATGTCGCTGCGGGCTGCGGCCGTCCTCGCCGAGGAGGGGGTCGGCACCCGGGTGGTGGACCTGCGCTGGCTGGCCCCGCTGCCGGTGGCCGACATCATCCGGGAGTCTTCGGCGACCGGCCGGGTGCTGGTCGTGGACGAGACGCGCCGCTCCGGCGGGGTCGGCGAGGGGGTGATCGCCGCTCTGGTCGACGCCGGATATGTCGGTGCCGCGCGGCGAGTAGCCGGAGTTGACTCGTTTGTACCATTAGGTCCGGCAGCACGTCATGTTCTGGTCTCCACGGAAGCCATTACCGACGGTGCCCGTACGCTGCTGGCACGGTAAATTCCGTTCCACCCGGTGCGCCACTTGCGCGCAGACCAACAACTGTGTGGACTTTGCCTGACGGCGTCGCACCGACGCCGCGAGCAGGGACGAGATGAGGAGGCACGCGACAGTGAGCGCGACCGCTGGTCAGGCCGCCGACGGGGTACGCAGCCTGGCGGACCGGTTCGGGATCGAACCGGGGATGGTCGTCATGGAGATGGGGTACGACGACGACGTCGACCAGGATCTCCGAGACGCCCTGACCGACCGCTGTGGAGATCTGGTCGACGAGGACACCGACGAGGTGGTCGACGCGGTGCTGGTTTGGTACCGCGACGGCGACGGTGACCTCTTCGAGCTTCTCGTCGATGCCCTCGGCCCGCTGGCCGACAACGGTGTGGTGTGGCTTCTCACCCCGAAGGCGGGGCGTGACGGGCACGTCGAGCCGAGCGAGGTCGCGGAGTCCGCACCCACCGCCGGCCTGCAGCAGACCTCGACCGTGAACGCCGGCCGGGACTGGAGCGGGGCACGACTGGTGCTGCGGCGAGGGGCCAAGGCCAAGAAGTAGCCCGCCTCGCTTCGCACGCCCGGCGGTCCACGCCGCCGGGTGGCAGCCTGGTGCTGTCTCCCTGACCGAGCCGAGGAGGGTCCGCATGCCCGTCGAAGTTGGTGCCGAGGCACCCGACTTCGTACTCAAGGACCAGAACAACCAGGAGGTCCGGCTCTCCGGCTTCCGGGGCAGGCGTGTCGTCCTGCTGGTCTTCCACCCGCTCGCGTTCACCGGCGTCTGTCAGGGTGAGCTGGGCGAGGTGCGCGACAACCTCGCCGAGTACGTGAACGACGACGTCCAGGTGCTGACGGTGAGCGTCGACTCGGTCTACAGCCACAAGGTCTGGGCGGACCGGGAGGGCTACCAGTTCCCCATGCTGGCCGACTTCTGGCCGCACGGCGCAGTCGCCCAGGCGTACGGGGTCTTCAACGACACCGCCGGCTTCGCCAACCGGGGCACCTTCGTCATCGACAAGACCGGCGTGGTCCGCTTCGCCGAGATGAACGGCCCGGGCGAGGCCCGCGACCAGCAGGGCTGGCGCAAGGCCATCGCCGAAGCGACCATCTGACCGGGGTACGCCGTGCGCCCGGGTCGGCGGCGGGCAGGGTAAGCTTGCCAGCCACCGGCCCGCCGTACGGGCGATCCGGGCGCGTAGCTCAGTGGGAGAGCACTCGCCTTACAAGCGAGGGGTCGCAGGTTCGAAACCTGCCGCGCCCACCCTTCACCATGAGGACGACCAGCCCCGTTTCAGAGGGCTACCTGTTCACGAGGTTCCGCAGCGCCGCGATCGCCGCCCCGCCCACGTCTGTTCGACCTTCCCCGCCGGGTACGCGCTGGCCTGCGGCCCCTGTGCCATAGGCTCCTCGCTGTGGTCGGGCTGACCGCTCGCGGTAGGGCTGCCGCCGGTCGCGGGCGGCAGGGGCGACCGAGATGCCGGGTCGGCCATCGGGGTCCTTCGGTGCCGAGCAGGACGGGCCGATGCACCTCGGTCGACGAGCCGCCACGGCGCAGTCGCGGGGCCGCCGGCCCCGCGACCACACCCCGCGTGTTACTTCATGTCGATGGCCATTGCCTCAATCTGGCGGTTCTGCCCGACGGTGCCGGCCACCTGACCGTCGCAACGCTGCCCCTGCCAGCCGAGGTTCTGCACATGGGCCTCGTAGCAGATTCGGTGGATTGCCCCGGTGGCCTTGACCTTGAAGGCCTCCAACTGGAGGTTCCTGCCCATGGTGCCAGCATCCTCGTTGTCGCAGCGTTCTGACTGCCAACCGATGTTCTGCACGTGGGCGGAATAGCAGACGCCGCCCGTGCCGGTGACGGCGAACGCCTCGATCTGTCGATTCTGGCCGGTGGTGCCGGCGATCTGCCCATCGCAATACGGGTAAAGCCAACCGTCGATGTTCTGAAGGTGAACGGCGTAGCAGACGGAGCCCGTCGCGGACAGCGTCGTGCGCCGGTTCACCTCGGCCTGCAGCGCCTGCCGCATTGCCCGAGTCTCGTCATCGGTGACAAAAGATGAATTCGTCGCCGTCTCGTCGGGTACCGCCGCGCTGCTGGCGGTTGCCGGCCAGATCAGCGTCAACGCCACCATTGTGGCCCCGATTGCCTGCTTCGTCCTGTGCAACTTCATAGACACCCCCGTGTGACTTGGTGGTGCGGCATCTGCCGCATCAAATGCGCGAGCAGCCCCGTTCGGATGAAGGCACACCACCCGACGGTCTCGGGAACAGGGCTCTCTCGCAGAGATCAATCTATTCGCATGCGACTGCCTGTGCAAGGTCGGCTCTTGCCCGGTGTGGAGGGGGCCGTGTCGGCGTGGCAGCTCGGCTCCCGGCGGTAATTCCCGCTGAACACCCATTCCTGGCACCGCCATGATCGGCGGGTGCAGGACACCGTCGCCGTCGCGCTCATCACCGCACTGTCCACGTCGGCCGCGGTGGCCGTGACCGGCATGGTCGGGGCGTTCAGTACCCGCCGGCAACGTGCTCATCAGCTCACCCTTTCCCGGCAGGAGAACGTCGAGCGGCGGGCGACCCGCCGGGGCGAACTGCGGCGGGAGGCGTGCTGCTGAACGCGCTGGCCCGGTTGGGGCTGCCCTGGGCGATGACCGCCGCGCTGAAGGGCCTCGACGGCGACCTGCGCCTTGCCGACCTGGCGCAACTGGCACGCCACCTGGAGTCGACGCCGACGGCGCCCTGACCCGCCCGCCGGGTCACGGAGGCGGGTGGCCAGCCAGGGGAGCAGGGCGTCGGCCTGGGCCTGCTGAAACGCGCGAACGGTGGGATGCCCTGCGGTGGTCGAAGCAGCGCCGGCCTGCCGCGGGCTGATCGGTGGGTGGCATGAACGGTCTTGAGGGCGCCAATCCGAAAGAGTTCATCGCAGACTTCTTCACCTCTTTCATGAACGACCTGGTTCGCGGCGACGAGGATCCGGCAGTGGTCGTCGACCGTTACCACACGCCCGACATTGTGCAGGTCGCCGACGGCAACCTGATGGACCGCGCCAAGCTCATCGCACACACCCGTCCGGCGCGCAAGCACCAGACCGGCGCCCGGTGGGAGGTGCACGAGGCGATAGCGGACGGGGATCGGATCGCCGCTCGCTACACCCTGCATTTCCAGACCTCGAAGCGCGAGGGCAGTGTGGAGGTTCACTTCTTCGGTCAGTTCACCGACGACGG